>DATCGM010000132.1:0-11541 GCA_036508915.1 Gemmatimonadaceae bacterium | reverse complement strand
GGACGGTAGAGCAGGAGTTCAAGTGGAAGCACACGGAGGAACACGCGCCGCCCATTCCGGACGGTGCGGAAGCCGACGATCCAACCGCGGCGCTCGCGCCGCTGGATGTGCGATTGCTGCAGCAGCTCGGCTTTCGTGCCTCCTATGACGAGCTGGCGCAGACGTCAGCGTGGCCGGTGCCGCTGGGGATGTCGCCGCATGAGCTGGCGCTGTTCGGCGCGGACTGCGGCATGTTCTACGAGCGGCCGGAGAGCGGCGACATCGTCAGTCGTGCACCTAAGTTCCGCAGGTCGGAGGGGCTGGCGTCAGACGGCTAGCAGGTTGAATTCAAAGCAGTTACGTCTACAGAAGAGGGGTCTGGCGCTCCGCGCCAGACCCCTTCTTAATTCGCGACCCGCCCTCACCCGCACTCACTAAACCCGCATACATGACACTTCACACACCCCTCGGCGTACTCGAGCTGCGACCCGCAATCCGGGCACGTCCCCATGAACGGCTCGCCACCGTTGTACGTCTGATACTCACCCTGCGTCTGCGTACCACCCTGCCCCGTGCTCCGCACGACGACCGGCTCTGACACCGGCGCAGCCCCAAGCGGCGTCGACCCGCCAAGCAGATCCTGCTGCACCCCCTGCTTGTCCCGCCACCACTGCTCGAGCGCGATACCAATCGCATCGGGCACCGACAACACTTTGTTCGGCCCCAGACCAACCGCACGATCCGACGAGATCCCGCGCAACTGCTTGTGCACTTCCATGATCGGAATGCCCGACCGCAGCGCCAGTGAGATCAACCGCCCCATCGCTTCGGCGTCTGCCATGGCAGATCCGCCCGCTTTACCCAAAGTGATAAAGACTTCGAACGGCTGATTCTTGTCGTCCTCGGTGATGTTCACGAACATCGTGCCGAGTGGCGTCTCGAGACGGTGCGTGGTGCCGCGTAGCTTCTCGGGACGCGACCGCTTCGCACGACGCTGGAGATTCTCCGCCTCCACATCAAACAGCGACTTGCGCAGCCGATCGATCTCAGCGTCCTTCTCCGCCATCTGGCCCATCAACTCGCCGACTTCGCGACGATTCTCGCCGGCCGCCGGCGCCTTGCGATCGGCGGTCGCCTTCTCCGTCGCGCCGGTACTCAAAACTTGCGCGTCGCGCGAGCCATCGCGATAGACGGTGACGCCCTTGCACTTCATGTCGTACGCCATCTCATAGATGGCGCGCACGTCTTCGACGGTCGCGGCGTGCGAGAAGTTGGTGGTCTTGCTGATGGCGGAATCGCAGTGCTCCTGGAAAGCCGCCTGCATCTTCACATGCCACTCGGGCGCGATGGCGTTCGCAGTGACGAACACCTTCTGCCACTTGACCGGCACTTCAGGGAAGTTGACGTGCCCTTCCTTCGCGATGCGCTCGATCAATGCTTCCGAATACCAGCCCTCGCGCCGAGCGATCGCGACGAAATCCTCGTTGACGTCGGGCATCATGACGCCGGCCTGATTGCGCATGAACGCGACGGCGAAGATCGGCTCGAGTCCCGACGAGCAGCCGGCGATGATCGAGATGGTTCCCGTTGGCGCGACGGTCGTGACGTTGCAATTGCGCAGCAGCTGCATGGGGCGGATCCGCTTGCCCTCGGCGTCACGCGCGCAGGTCTGGTCCGGACCCCAGATGGATTTGGCCCACTCGGGGAAAGGTCCGCGCTCATTCGCCAACCGCTCCGATTCCTTTTTCGACTCGACATCAAGGAACTGCATGACCTTGCGGCCGAAGCTCACGCCTTCGTCGGAATCGTACGCGATGCCGAGACGGATCAATGCGTCGGCGAAGCCCATGACGCCAAGCCCGATGCGACGAATGCGCTTGGAGAGTGCGTCGATCTCCGGCAGCGGATACTTGTTCGCGTCGATGATGTTGTCGAGCAGATGCGTGCTGAGATGGATGTCTCGGCGGAACGCGTCCCACTTCATCACGCCGTTCTGCACGTAGAGCCCCACGTTGATGCTGCCCAGGTTGCAGACGTCGTACGACAGCAGCGGCTGCTCGCCACACGGATTCGTCGCCTCGTAGGCGCCGAGGTGCGGCACGGGGTTGTAGCGGTTGGCCTCGTCGATGAAGAAGCAGCCGGGCTCGCCGGTGCGCCACGCGCCGAGGATCATCTTGTCCCACACCATGTTCGCGTCGAGCTGGCTGACGACGTCACCGGTGGAGGGATCGTAGAGATCGTACGTGGTCTTCGCCTTCAACGCCTCCATGAACTTCGTCGTCACGGCGACGGAGATGTTGAAGTTCGTGATCTGCGTGAGGTCTTCCTTGCACGAGATGAAATCGAGCACGTCGGGATGATCGACGCGCAGGATGCCCATGTTCGCGCCGCGACGAGTGCCGCCCTGCTTTACCGCGTCGGTGCTCGCGTCGTACAGCTTCATGAAGGAGATGGGACCACTGGCGACGCCGGTCGTCGAGCGCACCATCGAGCCATTCGCGCGCAGCTTGGAGAAGGCGAAGCCGGTGCCGCCGCCGCTCTGATGGATGATCGCCATCGACTTGAGCGTGTCGTAGATGCCGTTGCGCCCGTTGGAGAGCGAGTCCTCGACCGGCAGCACGAAGCAGGCGGAGAGCTGGCCGAGTGGGCGTCCGGCGTTCATGAGCGTCGGCGAGTTGGGCTCGAACCGGCGCTGCGTCATGAGCGCGTAGAACTCCTCCGCGACTGCCGTCACCGCCCCTTCGCTCGCTCCGTACCGCGCATCCGGGTCAGCCACCACCGTCGCGACGCGCCAGAACAGGTCTTCCGGACTCTCGGTCGCCTTGCCCGTCTTGTCCTTCACGAGGTAGCGCTTTTCGAGCACGGTGCGCGCGTTCAACGAAAGCGTCACGGGGCCGGTGGGTGGATTGACGGGGTGGGGCATGAGGCAAACTTCTCCCGGAGGGGTAGAACTATGACGTTGGAGCGCTCGCAGGTGGACGGGGAGCGGGGCGCATTCTAGCCCCACTCGTGATGCCGCGCCAGCCTCAGCTATCTAGTTGAAATATAACGAGTTGCACTGTATGCATCACTTACATGAGGCGAGCTCGAACGTGACGTTGAAAAACACCTGAGGTAGACAAAGGAAACGCATGTTTGTGATCCAGCGCGCCTGTTTCTTCCGTTGTCCCCACTGTAACCCGCAACGACTGAACATCTTACACCGAAAGTGCCCGAAGGCTCTCGGCTCGTCGCATGAATACAAACTCGACGACTCCGGTAGAGATTCCCCACGGGCTCGCTTGGTTTCGCGTGGTGGCGAGCTGAACGTCGCATTACTTCCAATCAATAGCAATGGCGACATCGGCGGCCACTCTGAGAACTGTGTGGCCTGGCTGGGTTGTCCTGCCAAGGGACGTCGGACGCAGACGGCAGACGTCGGACTTCGCACCCGGCGTTGGGGAAATGAGTTGTGAGCGCACCAATCCCAACGTGGCCGCCGATGTCCGTCCATCCGTTGTCCGACAATTAGAACGACAGCCCGTACGCCAGATACGCACTCACTGGCTGCGTGCTCACCAGGTCCCGACCCACAGTCGGCACAGCGAACCCGACCCGCACGTTCTGCGGCGAATCCCAATCGAGGATCGCCGCCGACAGCACGACCTCAGCGCCGGCGCTCGCGATGGTGCGGCCGATCCTGGGCGAGGGCGCGCATGCGCTGCTGAACAGCGGCGACGCCGCACACGTCGCCACCGCGGCATCGGCGAACGCGGTCACCGACGCACGATCGAAGAAGAAGGGCAGTGCACCGAGTCCACGCCCGCCGAGCGAGAGCGGGGCGCGATACTCGAGCGTGCCACCCGCCGCGCGCGTGCCGTACACCGTCGCCGAGGGAAATCCACGCACGCCGAAGGTGCGGCGTCCCTCGCCCACCGAGTAGCCGGGCACCAGTTGGATCGAGCTGCCACTCGTGCCGCCGATCTGGAACGACGACGACGAGCGCCGGTCGGCGACACCGCCCGCGAGACGCAGCGCGAGCACGTGATGCGCGAACCCAGGCAGATCGAGACTCTTGTACCCCGCCGCCGTCCCGACGACGCTCGCCGACAGGCTGCTGCGCGCAATGTCGGACTGACTCCGTGCGCGCGCCGTGACCGCGAGGCTCACGCCGTCCTCCGGCGAGATGCTTAAGCCCGGTCGCTGAAGGTTGGACCACTGCGCGCCGATGAACGCGCTCGGAAAGAGATAGCCGCGCGTATACGCCGTGTCGTTGATCTGCTTGAAGAACTCGCCGGGATCGGTCACGAAGTTCCGGCGCTCCACGGCGCCGCCGAGCGAGAGCGCCGAGTAGGTGCGAACGCGCGGACGCGTGAACGTGGCGGCGAGAGAACCGTACTGCGCGCGCCGGAGCAGCGATCCGACGCTCTGCGTCGTGCCGCCGTTCGCCAGAGTCCGTTCGAGCGTATAGTCCTGCGAGACGAAGAGATCGATGAACGGCCGACGCAATCCCGCATACCGATAGGTGAAGCTCGCGGTGGGATAGAAGCCGGTCGTCGGAATGGCGACGCTCGCGTCGTAGAGATGGCGATAGACGACGTCATGACCACTCGTCGTGGCGCCGAGCCGCGTTCCGCGTCCGGGCGCCGCTTCGACGACCGGATACCAGTAGCGCGGCAGCACGCTCCGCCACGCGGAGTACGAGTGATAGGCGCCCGGCGCGAGCGGCTCACTGTCAATGGCGGACGCGTCGGGCAGCTTGAACGCATCAAAGAGCGGCATGTCGCGCCATGTCGACGGCGCGACGCCGACGTGATATCCGTCGGCGCGCAGCGTCACTGCGGCCATCACGCGCCCATTTGGCGCCACCTCCGCAGCGTACACACCGGTGCCGCTGCTGTCGCGCCGCCCGATGAGTATGGGCATAAAACGTCCGTCGGAGCTGACGTATGTCAGCTCCGGAATTCCCGATTTCTCGCTCGTGTATAGAACGGTCTTGCCATCAGGCGTCCAGCTCGGCGACGAGATCAGATACGCGCCGCGATCGAGCACGCGCGCCGCGCCAGTGGCGACGTCGAGCACCTCGAGCGAGAAGGTTCCGCCGTGCGTGCGATGCGAGACGGCGATCGCACTTCCATCCGGCGACCACCGTGGCTCGCTCCACGTCTCGTCAGGCTCGGCGACGCGGAACACGCGCCGCTGGCGGCCGGAGGGATCGAGTAGCATGAGACTCGCGCGCCCCGGTGCGAGCTGCACGGCGACGATCGTTCCGTCGCGTCGCACATCCGGTTGTACGAGACGCAACCCATGCGTGAGCTGCCGCTGCCGGCCATCGCGCTCGACAAACAGATCCGACCGCACTTCACTCGGCGACGTGAATTCGATCTGCGCGAAGAGCAAGCCGCCGTCGGCGAGTGGAATACTTGGACCGAGGGAGTTGCGGCGTCCGAGGCGACGACGTTCGCCACTGAGCGTCAACTCGTATTCCGCGCTCGTGGAGCGCCCATCGCTGCCGGCATATACGAGCGTCGAATCGGTGAGCCATCGCGGATCGAGCGCGTAGTAGCCATGCGTCGTCAGCTCGCGCCAACCCGGCAATGGAGGGCGTGGCTCGCCAACGCTTCGCTGCACGGAATCGCGAAATGCGTCGAACGCGGATTGGAAGCTGATACCGAATGCCTGCTTCGCATCGTGATTCATCCGATAGGGAATGAGCGATGCACTCTGCACATCCACGAAGCGGCGAATGGTGCTGTCGCCTCGGGTGCGCGCGAGATAATCCACGAACAACGCGCCGTAGCCATAGGCACCGGTGCCGCCCGGAAAGAGCGGCGAGCCGAGACTCAGCGCGTTCAGTGGAGGCAAGCGATGCTCCAGCGCGGCGGCGCGCGCGAGCATGCGATTCTCGGAGTCCTTGAGTCGCCCGCCTTCAGTCAGGCGCGATTCGTAGTAGATGGCGAGACCCTCAGTGAGCCACGAGGGACCGTACTGATTCGGAAAGAGTGCGGGCGCTCGGCCGAACACGTGCTGCGCGAGGCTCCAGATGCCTCGTGCGCGATCGAGATGAAAGATGTGCGTCAGCTCGTGCGTGATGACGATGCCGAGCCAATCCTCGTTCAAGCGCAGCGAGCTCGCGTCCACCGGCGGCGTGGCGAACACGACGATGCGATTGTTCGGGATGGGCGTCGCGTAGCCATTCGAGTAGTCCGCGTCGTCGGTGACGACGAGATCGATTGGGCCGCGCGGCTCCGCGAGCTCCTTCGCAAGCTGTGCATAGGCACGTTCGGCGGCAGCTCCCGCGACCCGGCCTTCACGCTCGAGACCGGCCGGCACGTGCACGTGAAAGTGCGGCGTGTCGAGCGTGCGGTAGCGGTGGTACGGCGCGGGTTGGGCGCCTGCGGCGAACACAAGGGAAAAGACCAGGAACAGCGCTTTGACCGCGGAGGACGCGGAGGGCCGCCGAGGGACTATAGGCCGTTCCTCTGCGTGCCTCTGCGTTCTCCGCGGTAATTCCCACGGCCTTCCTGCCAACACGAGTTCGATTACGGTGCCCTCGTGGCGAGTGTGCGGAAGTAATTCTCGATTCCGTCCGCGACGCCGCGGGCGTAGCGCTCCTGGAACTCGGGCAGGCGCAGCGCGGCTTCCTGATCCGGCATCATGATGAACGCCCCCTCGCACAACACCGCCGGATACCAGGTCCCGCGCACGACGGCCAGGTTGTCGTAGTTCACGCCGAGGTCCTTGAGTCCCATCTGCGACACCATTCCGCGCTGCACCTCGCGCGCGAGAGGCTCGCTGTGAGTGCGAAAGAAATAGGTGCCCGTGCCCGGATTCAGAAATGGGTTCACGCCGTCGGGCAAGGCGTTGAGGTGAATGGAGACGAAGGCATGCACGTTCGCCCTGCGCGCGATGATCGGCCGGTCGCCGAGGGCCACCGGCGCGTCGGTGGTACGCGTCATGACGACGGTGGCGCCGCGCTCCTCGAGAATGCGCTTGAGCCAAACGCCGATCGGCAGCGTCGCCTGCGCCTCATAAAGTCCGGTGGGGCCAGTCGCACCGATGGGCGGATGGCCAGGATCCACCGCGATGGTGAGTCCGGCGAGCGGGCGCGCGACGTCGATTGCGGGACGTCCGCGCAGCTTGAGGACAATGGCGTTGTTCTCCCACAGCACGAGATAGCCGTACGGCGCCGCGCGCAGATTCACGGTGACGCGCGCGCGGTCTTCGCTGAGCTGCGACCACTCGACCGTACGCACCATCGAGTCGCTCGCCGCGTAATTCACGATGTCGGTGTTACCGCGCACACCGTACAGCGTGATGGCGATCGAGCGATCTCCCTCCTCGACGAAGTAAGGCGCGCGTGAGCCGATCGGGATGATGACGTCCACGCCGCTAGCGCTGCCGCGCACCCGCATGTTCGAGGTCGTTCGCGTGGGCACCGTCGTTCCGGGGGGAACCTCCTTGATGTCGCCCGCGCCGACGAAGACGTCCAGGTCGTTGTCGAGACGCACTCTCGCGAACCCCGCTTCACGAGCGATGAGAGGCACGATCGTGCCCGGCGTGAAGAACCATTTGTAGGTTCCGCCCGTCGTCGGCCTGCCGATGATCGTGAGATCGGTGTCCGCTGTCGAGGCTTGGCCGAGCTGCACCACGCCGATGGGGTCGTTGCGGACGAGCTGTGTGCGTAGCGAGTCGATGCGCGCGTTGAGGGCCGCGATCGTGTCGGCGAGAGAGGTGGGCAGGTTCTCCGGCTTGCGCGGCAGCGGCGCCGGCGCCGGCGCGCGTGCTACCGTGCTCACAAGACGAATGTTCAGGGTGGCACGGGCCGTGTCGGCTCCGCGCGCTGCCACGAGGTCGTAGCGCGGTGCGGAGACGGGCGGATTAGCGAGGTATACCATGAAGGCGCCGTTATTGTAGACGCGAGCCGGAACGCCGTTCACGGTGAGCGTCGCCCGTCCACTGCCGATGGACCCGAAAATGAAATTCGAGTCGCGCGACGTGATCTGCTGATTTGGCGACGGGTACTGGACCTTCACCACGAGCGGGCCGTCCACCAACGGTACGTCCGGCAGCGGTGGCGCCCCGCTTGGCCGTGCCGCGACGGAGATCGGGATCGGCGCCGGCGCGGGAGCGGGGGCGGGAGTGGCGCCGCCGCAGGCGACGGCAGCGGCGAGCGGAAGCGCCAGCGCGGCGCGCAGATCAGGGAGCAGCGGCATCCCGAGAAGCTAACCGCGGGCGACGGGGCCGCGCGAGCAGTACTATAGGTTGTCCAATAATGGGGCTCGGTTTGTTGACGCCCCTGTTTCGCAGTCCGTATATTCGCGCTCCATGGCCACACCCTTCGTACCGTGACTCCCCTCGTCTCCTGCGCCTTCTGTGGCCGCGACAACGAGCCGATGTCTCGCTTCTGCATCGACTGCGGGAAGCCGATTTCGGCGTCCGCGGCTCGCATCCTTCCCGCCTATTCGGTGGGCTCCTCGTCGGCCGCCGTGAGCGCCGCCGCCGCGCCGAGTGAATCTCCCATACCGGGCGCGGCGGTAGGGTCCGGATCCCTGATGCCTCCCACACGCGTCTCGCCCCAGGCGAGCTCCAATGTGTGCCCCAAGTGCGCGAAGCCCGTGGACGCGTCGCTCGCCTTCTGCGGACACTGCGGTACCAAAGTGACCAGCGAAGTGTCCACGGGCACCTGCTCGACCTGCGGCGTGACATACACGCAGGGCGTCGATCTCTTCTGTGCGCGGTGCGGAACCCGGGTCGGGCAGCGCGTCAGCGTCGAGGTGAACAATGCCTTTGGCACGCTGGTCCTCGGCGCCAAGAGCCGAGAGGCCGGGCCGAGGCTCGCGCTCCTGGATGAGAGCGGCGAGGTGTCGTCCACGTTCTCGCTCGATCGCGGCGAAGCGGTGGTGGGACGCGGCGACGCGGACATCAAGTTCGACGATGTGTTCCTCTCGCCGATGCATGCGCGCTTCGAGCTGCGCGACGGCGAGCTCTGGGTGCGCGATCTCGGATCGCGCAACGGCACATGGACGTTCATCGATGGGCCGACCAGGCTCGCCGACTGCGACGTCATCCTCGTCGGTTCGCAACTGCTGCGCTTCAGACGATTGGGCTATCCCGGTCCGCATCCGCCGGAAGCCGATTCGACGCGCCGCATGGGATCGCTCGTTCCCTCCGCCGACGTCGCCGTGCTCGAACAGCTTCGTGCCGACGGCAGCGTGCGCGACTCATTTCATCTCTCTCCGGCGCGCACCGTGCTGCTCGGACGCGAATCCGGTGACTGGGTCTTCCCGTACGATCAGACCATGAGCGGACGACACGCCGAAGTGAGAAGCCAGGACTCAGAATTCTTCGTGCAGGATGCCGGCAGCCGCAATGGTGTGGCGCTGGGCGTACGCGGCGAGCGCGCGCTAAAGAAGGGCCAGCGCATTCTCGTGGGCGATCAGGTGCTTCGCGTGGAGAGCCTCGGCCTGTGAGTCAGGAAAAGATCTGCCCCACGTGCGGCACCGAATATCCGGCCAACGAGCGTTTTTGTCCCAGGGATGGCACCGCGTTGCGTTCGCAGGGCGGTGGTACCGATCTCGTCGGCTCGATCATCGCCGAGCGGTATCATGTGCTCAAGAAGCTCGGCGAGGGCGGGATGGGTCAGGTGTATCTCGCCGAGCATGTGAAGATGGGGCGCAAGAGCGCCGTGAAGGTGATGAACCCCGGCATGGTGAACGACGCCGACGCGATCAGCCGCTTCAATCGCGAAGCGGCGAATGCGAGCCGGATCAACCATCCCAACGTCGCCGGCATCTATGATTTTGGAGAGACGTCCGAGGGGCTGATCTACCTCGCGATGGAGTTCATCGAAGGAGAGTCGCTCACGTCGCTCGTGCAGACGTCGGGAGCGCTCGCGCCGCGCCGGGCCGCGGACATCACGAAGCAGGCGGCAGACGGACTCGCCGTCGCGCACGACATGGGAATCGTCCACCGCGATTTGAAGCCCGACAACATCATGATCGCGAAGAATCGCGACGGGTCGGACTTGGTGAAGGTGGTGGACTTCGGTATCGCGAAGGCGGCGGGCGCCGAGAATCAGAAGGTGACGAAGACGGGACTCGTCGTGGGCACGCCGGAATACATGAGCCCCGAGCAGCTCGCGGGCGACAAGCTGCTGGATGGACGCAGCGACATCTATTCGCTGGCGCTGGTCGCGTTCAATATGCTGACGGGCAAACTCCCCTTCGACGGGGAGACGCCGCAGGAATCGATGATCATGCGCCTTACCGACGAGCCGAAGTCGCTGGCCGTGATGAAGCCGGACACGAGATGGACGCCGGAAGTGCAGGCGGTGATGCAGAAGGCGCTACAGCGGAGGGCGGCCGATCGCTATCAGTCGGCGTCGCAGTTCGGTATCGCGCTGTGGCAGGCGGTGGACCGGATGCTGAAGCAGGCGCCCGCGGCGGCGACGCAGATGATCGGCGCGACGGATGGCGAGACGGCCATGCTGTCGGCTCTGCCCAAGACGCGACTCGATGCAAGTGCGGCGGTGCTCGCGCCGGTTGCGCCAGCCCCGGCGAGACCCGTTACATCTGCGCCCAAGTCGAAGACGCCCATGATTGCCGGCGTCACCGGGGCGGTGATTGTCGTCGCGGTGGCGGCGAGCGTGTTCACGGCGCGCGGCAGCGCAGCAACGAAGCCTGCCGTCGATTCCTCGAAGACTGCGACGCCCGTCACAGCGACGCCGCCGAACACGCCACAGAATTCCCCCGCGCCGGTGGGAACGACGCAGAACCCTGGCACCAGGACGGCGGGTCGGCCGGCTGCACCCGATGCCGGCGCAACGAAAACGGCCAGCGGCGGCGCGCCTCCGGCGACGACCTCGCCGAGCAAAGTCGATGTCGGCGCACGGCTGCCCAAGCTGATCGAGGAGAGTGCCGAGGATACGACGGCCGCCAAGGCGCTGAAGGAGGCTGAGGAACTGGTTCCGTATGCGGCCAGCCCGCGCGAGAAAATCGGATTGAGCCTCGTACGAGCAAACGCGCACGCGTTGTTGGGGCACGACAAGCAGAGCTGTGATATCATTGATACCATAAAAGAAGGTGGCGCCTCCACACCGTGGGCCAAAAAGATCGCCATCATGGTGAAGCAGTGCGGGCAATGAGCCCACGCTTCGCCCTTCCCGCTCGAGAACTCCCCCTCCGCGTGACGCCCACTACACCCGAAGGCTCCGTCATCGTCCACGTCTTCGGTCGTACCGACGTGGGGCGAACGCGCGAGCACAATGAGGACGCCTTCGTCGTCGCGGATCTCACGCGCGGCAACGCCACCTTGCAGCCCGAAGTCCGCACGCACGAGGTGGGCGATCGCGGCACGCTCTTCATGGTCGCCGACGGAATGGGTGGCGCCGCGGCCGGAGAGATCGCCAGCGCGATGGCGATCGAGGTCGTGCTGCGCGAACTCAGCGAGGCGCTCACCGCCGCCGATGCGCCCGACAAGGAGACATATGCGTCGGCGCTCAAGCGAGCCACCGCGACCGCAAACGCGCAGATTCACCGCTTCGCGCTCGAGCATCCGGAATTCCGCGGCATGGGCACCACC
>DATCGM010000131.1:0-2297 GCA_036508915.1 Gemmatimonadaceae bacterium | reverse complement strand
CGGCTTCGAGGATCTCGGGTCGCGCGCGATCCAGCAGATGGGAATTTTCCTCCAATGCCCAGAGCCGATAGCTCACGCCGGGCGCAGTTCGTCCCGCCCGCCCGCTTCGCTGATCCGCGGAGGACCGGGAAACGCGTATGGTTTTGAGACGCGACATACCGGTGCGCGGCGAGAAGCGTGAGACGCGCGAGACGCCACTGTCGACGACGATGCGAATGGCATCGATCGTCAGGCTTGTTTCCGCGATCGACGTCGCGATCACCACCTTGCGCACGCCGTGCTGCGGCGGTGCAATCGCGGCGTCCTGTGCCGCGGGAGACAGATCGCCGTACAGCGGCAACAGGCGCACGTCGCCCGGAAGCGACGAACGCTCCAGCGCCGCGATGCAGCGGCGGATCTCTCCCGTGCCAGGAAGAAAGGCAAGGATGCTTCCCTCGTCGCGCGTGAGAGCGCCGCGCACCGCGCTCGCCACGCTGTCTTCGACGCGTGATGCATGGCGGACCGGGAGATACCGGAGTTCGACCGGATGGATGCGTCCAACGCTCGTGATGACCGGCGCACCGCCCAGCAGCGTTGCGACGGAGGCGCCATCGAGCGTGGCGGACATCACGAGGATGCGCAGCTCTGGCCGAAGGAGTGCCTGCGTCTGAAGGGTGAGAGCCAACCCGAAGTCGGCGTTTAGGCTTCGCTCGTGGAATTCGTCGAACAGCACGGCGCCAACGCGTTCGAGCGTGGGATCGTCGAGCAGCATTCTCGTGAGCACGCCTTCCGTGACGACCTCAATTCGCGTCGATGCACCGACGCGCGTCTCGCCACGCACGCGAAAGCCGACCGTCGCGCCGACGGGCTCGTCGAGCATTGCCGCCATGCGTCGTGCCGCCGCCCGCGCCGCGAGACGACGCGGCTCGAGCATCAGAATTCGACGGTTCCTCAGCCAGGGCTCGTTGAGCAGTGCGAGAGGAACGCCCGTCGTCTTGCCGGCTCCTGGTGGGGCCTGAAGCACTGCCGACGCCGACGCCGAGAGCGCGGCGCGAAGCTCGGGCAGTATCTGCTCGATGGGCAGCGTGGAGTGAAGCGTCGGGTCAGTGGCCATCAGATCGCAATGTAACGTTGCCTTGGCGATCTTCATGGCGATGCGCATCTTGTACGAGCCATGCTAAAATTTGAGATCTTTCTCAGCTCTCAGGTGTCCACCGATTGCGACCAATGTGGCGGGCGGGTAGACCTGCTCAAGGGCGGAGTGTGCACGCGCTGCCGCCGAATCCTGTGCTATCGGCATTTGCACGGCTCCTGGCTGCGACGTCTGCTCGCCGACTTGGGAGCGGGAACGATCTGCGTGCAGTGCCGCGCCCGTGGTAGCTGATATGAGCGGTCGGTCGTTCATTCTGGCCATCGCCGTCGTCGGAGTGGTGGCCGCAACACCATACAGCGTCCCGGCGCAATCGTAGCCACCCCGCTCCTCGGGTCCGGTGCGCTCGATCGCCGATGAAGAGCATTTTCCGTGAGACGGACATCGTCGCGTGCTGGAGCGGTGACGAGCTCGTGGCGCTGATGGTCGAGGGGAGCGAGGAGGCCGCGCAGCTGATCAGCTCGCGGCTCGATGCGGCGATCGCCGTGCAGTCCCCGTCGAAGCTGCCATACGTGGTAACGGCGAGCGTTGGCGCGAGCCCGCTCGATCCGGCACTGCCGCTGCGCGACGCGATGGAGCGTGCGGATGCCGAGCTGTACGCGCAGAAGAAGCGGGGGTGCCGGAGCAAAATTCGCCCGACCCCCATCGGTGTCGACACGATCAAGCAACAGCGCTAACTTCGCAGGGTACACACTGGTATGATCCGACCGCTACGACGTGCTCGCGTTCAGCGCCGATGGAAAGGTGCACGTCTTCGCGACACACGGATGACGGCGAGCGCGTCGCCAGAATCGATGGGGCTACGCATTGCCGCTTGCATCGCGGCGTCATGTAGAAGAGATTCGCCAAGGGCGATACAAGCGCAACACGCGCTACGAGATCGTTCCCGAAGAAAAAAGTATCGGGAGAACGACGACACGCTGAAGGCGAGCATGGAAGCACCGCTGGACGAGTGGGCGTTCATCTATTTCATCAGAACACTTCGCGTTGCTGTCGGGTAGACGCGAGAGTTTCAACGGTATTTCAAGCCCGATCGGAACCCGGTAGTCATCCGGGCACTCCGGCGCGACACGGTCGAGGTGCCGTCCGGGCGGTACTCGACCGTTGTCGTGCGTCCGGCTATTACCGGCTACCCTGCGGCGTTGCTCGACCGCGGCGTGGGTGGCGG
>DATCGM010000130.1:0-3264 GCA_036508915.1 Gemmatimonadaceae bacterium | reverse complement strand
TCGCCTTCGTCGCCATCGTCATCCTGCTGGGAGGAGCCGTGCGCGTCCTCCGCGCCGGATCCTCCGCACCGCCCACGACCCTCGAGCAGCAGGCCCTCGCTCGCCAGGCGTCCGCTTCCGACAGCGCCAAGCAGGGCAAGTCCGCAAAGCGAGGGAAAACTCCGAGGCCATCAACAGATACGACAGCCAGAGTAGTTGCCGGCGTCGCGAGCGTTCCGCCTTCGTTCGCCAGACCGGACCGTCCCTTCGATCATACACCGTACGGACCCCGTAGCGTTCGGCCTGGCTTTCCCGGCCCCAGCCCGCGCATCGATTCGGACGCAAATGGATCGAGGCCGACGATTCCGAGCCTGCCCACGCTCGGCTCTCGGAAGGCACTCCCCGACAAGCCCGTGGACCTCGACCTCGCCACCGCGCAGGAGATCGAGATGCTCCCGCGAATCGGACCGGCGCTCGCGCGCCGAATCGTCGCGAATCGGGACTCGCTCGGACCATTCGGCTCTCTCGCTGCGCTCAAGCGCGTCAAAGGGATGGGACCGGCATCCCTGGACCGCCTGGCCCCACTCGTCACCTTCGGAGGCCGGGCCGCCTCGAGAGGGCCCGGGTCCTGACGAACCCTAGCGAGGTCAGCACGGCCCTGTTCGTGCACTTGTGCCGTGCAACATGACCTCCGCATCCACCTCCACCTCCATCTCCATCCTTCTCGCTCGGCTCGCCGGGACGCAGGTCGGTTTCTCTGCGAACGCGGTGCGGGAAATCGTGCGCTCAGTGGCCATCGCACCCCTCCCGGGCGCGCCGGTCATCATCGAGGGTGCGATCAATCTGCACGGGCGGATCGTGCCGGTCGTGGACGTGCGCCAACGGCTCGAGCTGGCCGCACTTCCCAATTCGCCTGAGCAGTTCCTGATCATCCTGGAGACGTCAGACCGTCTCATCGCCGTTCGCGTCGAGGATGTGGACGATGTGACCGTCATCCCGACGTCGGATCTCGAGACGCCCGCCGCTCTCTCTCCAGTGCTGCAACGCCTCTCCGGTGTGGCGGCGATCACGAATGGAGCACTCGTCATCTACGATGTCGACGCGTTTCTCACTCAGGCCGAGCGTGACGCGCTGGACGAAGCCGAGTCCGTGACAGCGTGAGGGCGACGTCCGAGATGCGTGGCGCGAGGAATAGGGAACCAGCTTCGGGCTTCACCGATCCCGCGTTCGCGCGCGTCGGAGAGCTGGCCCAACTCTTCGCGGGCCTCGTGTTCCCACCGAATCGGCAACCGTCCGCAGAGGCCGGAATGCGTCGCGCCATGAGTGCGCTCCGCATCGGTGATCCGAACGCGCTGTTGCGAGCCGTCGAGACTCCCGGCGACGCGCGCGACGCCGTCCTCGCCGAGCTCACCGTAGGAGAGAGCTACTTCTTTCGCGACTCCGCTCAACTGGATCTCCTCGCGAACGAGATCCTTCCGTCGCGCGTCGAGAGCTACGGGCCGTCGCGCCCGCTTCGCATCTGGAGCGCCGGCTGCGCGTCCGGAGAGGAGCCATATACGCTCGCGATCATGCTTCGGGAACACCACTGGCCGCATCCCGCCCAAATCCTCGGCACCGACGTCGCTCGGTCGCGACTGGCGGCCGCGCGGCGGGGGCGGTACACGCGCTGGGCGCTGCGCGGTGTATCGGACCAGCGCATTGCGAGTTGGTTCGAGCGACACGGCACCTACTACGATCTCGATCGCTCCATTCGCGAATCCGTCGAGTACCGGTCGCTCAACCTCGTGCTCGACGACTATTCATCCGTTGTGGGAGGCACGGAGGGGTTCGATCTCGTGCTCTGCCGCAACGTAATGATCTACTTCGATCTGCCCACGGTTTCGCGTATCGCCACCGGGCTGCTCGCCTCACTCGCGCCCGACGGTTGGCTCCTGCTCGGCGCCTCCGATCCTCCGCTCGCGCATCTCGTGCCCTGCGAGGTGGTGGTGACGCCGGCAGGGATCGCGTATCGTCGTGCCGATCGCGTCGGCGGAGGCACGGAGCTTCGCGCGCCGGTGCCGCAGTTGGAGCGTCCGCGCGCTCCGGAGCCGGTTCCGCAGCCCGTACGAATTTCGGAGTCAATTGCCGACGCACCGGGTCGTCCCGAGCAGGACGACCACGAGAGCACGCTCGCCGAAAGTCCGTCCGCCATTTCCGCTCCACCCGCGACCGACGAAATTCTCCGCGCATATGCTCTCGCCGACTATCCCGCCGCAGAGGCGATGGCGGTCACGGCACTCGCGACTGCGACGAATGACGCCGATACTCTGCGAGTCTGGATCACCTACGTCCGCGCGGTCGCGAACCAGGGTCGCCTCCACGAGGCAGGCGAGCTTTGTGCGCGATCGCTCGAGCTGCATCCGCTCGCCGCGGAGCTACACTACCTGCATGCGACGCTTCTCACGGAGGCAGGTTGGTACGGCGACGCGGCGACGGCGGCGCGCCGCGCGATCTACCTCGACCGGCAGTTCGTGATGGGACATCTCCTGCTCGGCGACGCGCTCACGCGCACTGGCGACACGGCAGGTGCGCGCATCGCGTTCGCGAACGTCGTTCACCTGTTGGCAAACGTCAGCCCGGAGACGCCCGTCGCGGCGGCGGACGGTGTCCCCGCGTCGCGCTTGCGTCAGATCGCCACGCTTCGGCTTCGGACTCTCGCTGCCGAGGTGCAACGGTGAGCGAGGCGAGCGCGAGGCAGAAGGAGAGCGTTTTGGAGGCGCTCGCGCGTGCCGCCGCTCGCGTTGCCGCCGGTCCTGTCGTCAACGACGCAGCGACGCGCCAGGCGTTGCTCGAGGCGCGTGCGAAGGCCCTCGCAAAACCGCGCGCGCTCCACGATGCGTCGGCCGCGGAAGACGAGATGGACGTCCTCATGTTCCTCGTTGGCGACGAACGGCTGGCGATTCCCCTCGGCTCGATCGTCGCGATCGTTCGCACGACGGCCGTCACGCCGCTGCCGCGCGTCGTCGCGCCGGTGTATGGCGTGACCGCGTGGCGCGGGCGTCCGCTCACGGTGCTGTCGGTCGGAGGGAGCCCTTCGGCGAAGGATTCGCAGTGCCGGCTCATCGTGCTCGGCGACGGACGCCGCGCCGTGGTTGGTCTCCTCGCCGACACGGTGGACGACACGCGCGTCGTGAGGAGGTCGGCGCTCTCGCCAGCGCGTGGCGGCGCGCGTGGCCTCTTCGCGATGGGCGTTACCGAGGACGCGGTGCTCGTGCTGGATGCTGATGCATTGCTCAACGCGGCTCG
>DATCGM010000129.1:0-6041 GCA_036508915.1 Gemmatimonadaceae bacterium | reverse complement strand
GTTGCCGGCTTTCGCTACCGCGAGTGGAGCGGCGACGTGGGGCAGACGCAGATCGTGATGGGATGGCGAACTCCCGGGACGCTACACGAGGCGACACCAACGCTCGACATTCTCGCGATGGTGCTCGGCGGCGGGCGGGCGTCGCGTCTGTACCGCGCAGTGCGCGAGCGCAAGCTTGCCACATCGGTGTCGGCCTACGACTACACGCCGACGACGCTGGGCGTGTTCGTCGTGCAGGCGGAGGCGCCGCCAGAGCGCGCCGCCGAGGCTGCGCGCGCGATGTGGGCGCAGCTCCGCGCGGTGCGCGAGCACGGCGTTGCGGAGGCCGAGCTGGTGCGCGCGAAGCGACTCTATGAATCGCAGTGGGTGCGCCGCCTGGAGGATATGGAAGGGCAGGCAAACTACCTCGCCGAGTGGGAAGCGCTGGGCGATTGGCGGCGAGGCGAAGCATACCTGCAGCATGTGCTGTCCGTCACGCCGGAAGAAGTGACCGCGCTCGCACGGCAGTATCTCGATCCGGACCAAGCGGGTATCGTGCTGTATCGTCCCAATGGCACGCCGGAGATCGCGGCGAACGCCGACGCAATGCGCGCGTTCCTGGATGATGGGCCTGTTGCCGAAAAGTTGCCGCCTGCGCTGCCGAGCGCTCCGTCGCCCGCTGTACACACGCGGCTGCGCGTGGAGCGAGAGGAAGCGGGAGTGCGCGTCTATCGCACGGAGGCGGGCACGCCGCTGCTCGTGCGCCGCAAGGCGGGCGCGTTGGTGCATGCGGGAGTATTCGCGATCGGTGGTGCGCGAGACGAGCCCGCGAACGAGGCGGGGCTGACGTCGATGCTCGTGCGCACGGCGCTCAAGGGCACCGCGCGACGGTCCGCGGAGCAGATCGCCGAGGAGGGCGAGCTGTTGGGTGGAAGCGTTGGCGCGGGTGCAGCGAGCGAGAGCTTCGGCTGGTCGATCAGCGTGCCGGCGCGCTACGCCGCGGAGGCCGTCGCGCTGCTCGCCGACGTCGCGCAGCATCCGACGGTGCCTGACGATGCGCTCGAAACCGAGCGGGCCATCGCGCTCTCCGACCTCTCGGCGCTGCGCGACGACATGTATCGCTATCCGATGCGTCTGGCGACGATGGCGGCATACGCCGGGCATCCGTACGGAGTTCCGGTGAGCGGCGACGAGACGACGTTGTCGCGCATCACGCCGGAACGCGTGCGTGAGTGGCACACCGCGCGGTTTCTGAGGGGACCGTCGGTGATCGCTGTCGTTGGCGACGCAGATCACGACGAGCTCGCGGCGATGGTGGCCGCGCAGTTTGGCGAGCTGCGCGGCGGCGAGCCGGTGCCGCTCGAGCGTCCCGAGTGGCCGTGCGCTGTGGTGCAGCGTATCGAGAAGCGTGACAAGGCACAGACTGCGCTGGCGCTGCTGTTCCCCGGACCGAGCCGAACCGATGATGCGCGCTTCGCCGCCGAAATGATCGCTGGCGTCGCGAGTGGACTCGGCGGTCGCTTCTTCGATGAGCTGCGCGACAAGCAGTCGCTCGGCTACACGGTGCAGGCATTTGCCAGCGAGCGGATGCTTGCGGGGGCGTTCGTGTCATACATCGCGACGTCGCCGGAGAAGGAAGACGTCGCGCGGCGCGGATTGCTGGCGGAGTTCGCCAAGCTGCGCGAAGCGCCGGTGACGGCGAAAGAGCTGGAGCAGGCGCAGACGTACGCGATCGGCACGCACGCGATCAGGCAGCAGAGTGGCGGGGCAGTGCTCGGCGATATCGTCGATGCGTACATGTTCGGCGGCCTGCGCGAGCTCGCCGAGTTCGATGCGCGAGTGCGCGGAGTGACGGCGGAGGAAATGTTGATGATTGCCCGCGCGTATTTTGATGAATCGCGGAGGGTGGAGGGAGTGGTGCGGGGGGTGGGGAGGGCGGTGTGAATACCCCCCAACACATCACGCGGTATCGGACCAGAACCGTCGCAGCAGGTTCGCCGCCACCTGCCGCCGATAGTCCGCGCTCGACCGGAGATCGTCGATCGGCGTGATCTCCGCCTCGAGGACACTCGCCGCCTCGTCGATACCAGCACCGGACGCAAGCGCAGCTTCGGTACGCGGAAGCCGAATGGTCGTCGTCGCCACGCTTCCAATAGCGATCCGCGGCGACGTTGCACGAACGGCGGCGATGACGAGCTTCGAGATCGCTTGCGCCGCGCGCGTGCCGACCTTACGAAACCACTGCCGCCCTTCCACGCGCGGAAGCTCGATGTCGATGATCAGCTCGTCGGGACGCAACACCGACGTGCGATAGCCGGTGTAGAAGCTCGTGAACGGAACGCGTCGCTCGACGCTCGCGCTGCGAAGGACGAGTACCGCATCCGCGACGGCGAGCACGGGAAGCGAATCACCCGCCGGTGAGCCATTGGCAATGTTGCCGCCGAGTGTGCCGCGGTTCTGGATCTGTACGCCGCCGATCTGTGACGCCGCCTTCACGAGCATCGGAAGCCGCTCCTGCACGATCGCCGATTGCATGATCATCGTATAGGTCGTTCCGGCTCCGATCACGAGCAGATCGTCGCGAACGTCAATACCGCGTAACTCCTGGAGCTTCGTGATGTCCATGAATCGCGTTGCGTCCAGCGTACCGAAATTCAGGCTGACGTACAGGTCGGTTGCGCCGGCAATCGGGGTGAGCGGCTCATCGCGTAGCATGGCCAGTGCGTCGTCGAGCGTGCGCGGCATCGCGATGGTGAGCGGTGTGATGGCGGATCTCACCGCGCACCGGCCGCATTGGCCTTATGAATCGCCCGGTAGATGGCCTCATAGCCGGTGCACCGACACAGATTCCCCGCGAGCGCGACGCGAATGTCGTCGAGCGTCGCGTCCGGCGAGAGCGTGGACGCCACCATGATCATGCCCGGCGTGCAGATGCCGCACTGCGCGCCCGCTTCGTTCATGAAGTGATGCTGCAACGCGTGGTCGGTGCCGAGCCCTTCGATCGTGCGCACATGGGAACCTGCAACCTGCGCAAAGGGCACGAGGCATGAGACGACGAGCATGTCGTCCACGAGCACGGTGCACGCGCCACACTCTCCTTCGCCGCAGCCTTCCTTGGTGCCGGTGAGCCCGCACTCGTCGCGGAGCACATCCAGCAGGCGCTTCATTGGATGTGCGTCCACATCGGCGGGACTTCCGTTCAGCGTAAAGCGCATGCGCTCAGAATGATCTCTGGAGTAGCGGGAATCTCGCGCACGTCGATCGCGAGGTGGCGAATGGCGTTGATCACTGCGGGTGCCGGACCATCGATGGGCAGCTCGCCGAGTCCCTTCGCGCCATATGGCCCGTCGACGTACGGGTTCTCGAGCATGACGACGTCCATCTCCGGCGTGTCGAGCGTCGTCGGAATCGTGTAGTTCGTGAGCGACGCATTGGCCATTCCGCCGTCACGCATCACGACCTTTTCGAGCAGCGCGAAGCCGAGGCCCTGCGCCGAACCCCCTTCGATCTGGCCGCGAGCGAGGGCGGGATGGATTGGTCTTCCGAACTCCTGTACTGCCGTGAGCTTGATCGGCCGCACCTCGTAGGTGTCGCGATCGATCTCGACCTCGGCGACATCGCATCCCCACGCATAGGTGGCATACGCGTCGCCGCTGTACGTGTCTTCGTTCCACTGGATCCACGCCGGCGGCTCGTGTTCCTTCTGGATCTCCAATCCACCGTAGCGCTCGAAGTACTCGGCGGGTGAAAGAACGCCGAGCTTCTCCTTCATCTCTTCGGCGCAGCGCTGCAGGAGCTTGCCGACGACCATGGCGGTGCGCGACGCAACGGTTGGACCGCTGTCCGGAACGCGCTGCGTGTCCGGCTGCGCGACGTCAACCTGCTCGTACGGAATCCCCATCGCGTCGGCCACGATCTGCGCATGTATCGTACGCGTCCCCTGCCCGATTTCGGTGCTCGAGACGAGAATGCGAACGCCGGTCTTCGTCAACTCGAGTTTCGCCTTCGACCCGAGATGAAGTTCGCCGCTGCCGGTAAACCCGGCACCGTGATAGAAGAGGGCGAGGCCGATGCCGCGGTTCGTGCCCTTGTATTCGATGCGCTTCCTCTGAAAGTCCGAGCGTCGCACCGCTTCGCGCAGCACCTCGAGCGCGCTGCAATCGCCGGTGAGCGTCTGGCCGGTGGCGGTCGTATCGCCGGATCGCAGCGCGTTGTGCTCGCGCAGGGCGGCCGGATCCATGCCGAGCGCCTCGGCGACGCGATCCATGTGCGCCTCGACGGCGAAGAGCGTCTGCGGCGCGCCAAAGCCACGGAAGGCGCCGTTGGGCGGCGTGTTCGTGAACATCGCGCGGCCGCGAATGCGAGTGTTGTCGCACCGGTACGGGCCGGCGGCGTGAATGCCGCCACGTGACATGACAACCGGACTCAGGGTGACGTACGCGCCGGCGTCGAGAATGATGTCGACGTCCATGGCGACGAGTGTTCCGTCGCGCTTCACTCCGGTGCGGTGGCGCACGATGGAAGGATGGCGCTTGGTCGTGGCGATCATGTCCTCGGTGCGATCGTAGACGATCTTCACCGGCCGTCCTGATTTGAGCGCGAGCAGGGCGGCATGTCCCGCGATCATCGACGGATATTCCTCCTTGCCGCCGAATCCACCGCCGGTTTCCGTCTGCACCACGCGGATATATGGCTTCTTGCCGAGCAGGCTCCTGAGCGCCTTGTCTACATAGAAGGGGCACTGCATGGAGCCATGTACCGCAATGCCGCCATTCTCGGGATCGGCGATCACGCCATTCGGCTCGATGTAGACATGCTCCTGATGTCCCGTGCGGTACGTACCTTCGACGATCAGGTCGGCGGACGCGAAGCCGGCGTCGACGTTGCCTTTGTCGATCGCGAGCGATTTGAGAATGACGTCGGAGTGCTCGGGGTCCAACTCCGGCTCCCGAGCTTTGTACTCGATCACGACGTTCGCGGCGAGGAGCGTATCGCGATCCTCGTGCGCGAGGAGAACGATTGGCTCCGCGAGATGCCGAACCTCCGTCTCGACGAGGAAAGGTTGATCGTCCTCGAGCAGCGCGACGATGTTACGACCACCGGCGGGAATGTCGCGGTAGTCCACAATCGTGAAGCCGGTCGTGTCGAAATCGAAGCGGATGTTCGTGACGCATCCACACGGGATGGCCGAACGAATCGTCCGTCCATGCAGCATTCCGGGAAAGCTGAGATCGTCGACGTACTTCGTGGCGCCGGTCGCTTTACCGATCCCGTCCTTGCGTGCGACGCTGGTACCAACTGCGGGCATGCGTGGTGTTTCCTCGTTGTACGGGTAGCGAAGATGAACCGCGGTCAGTTGTCAGTCAATCGGTCGCCCGCATTCGTTCTGACGGCGGGACTTCGCGTGGACACTCGGGCCGAAACGCGGTCGGTCGCCCGCATTCGTTCCGACGGCGGGACTTCGCGTGAACGCTCGGGCCGAAGCGGCCCGAGCACGCTCAGACGCCGTCTCCACGAACGCAGGCTCCCTCGTTCTAACCAGGTGGATACGTGGAGTGGCAATCTCGCGTACTTTCTCACGCATGCCACAGATCGCGGTTCACGTCGAGTATCCGGCGTGGGTGAATGAGACGGTGGACTGGGAGCGAACGTACGCCTCCGACGACGAGCGGATGCGCCTCGCCATCGCCATCTCGCGCGAGAACGTCGAGCGGGAGACTGGCGGCCCCTTTGGAGCAGCGATCTTCGAAAGCGGCTCGGGCAAGCTCGTCGCCGTCGGCATGAACAGCGTGGTGCGCCTCAATAACTGCACGCTGCATGGCGAGATGGTCGCCTTCATGATGGCGCAGCAGCGACTCGGTTCGTTCACCCTCGCCGCGCCTGGTTTGCCCACGCACGAACTCTTCACGTCCTGCGAGCCGTGCGCGATGTGCATCGGCGCTTCATTGTGGAGTGGCGTGCGGCGCATCGTCTATGGCGCGGGCCGAGAGGACGCGTTGCGTCTCAACTTCGAGGAGGGGCCGGTGTTCCCCTCGTCGTACAAGTATCTGGAAGATCGCGGC
>DATCGM010000128.1:0-5845 GCA_036508915.1 Gemmatimonadaceae bacterium | reverse complement strand
CAACGGCTACACCACCATTCGTGCGGCAACCGCATTATTGGCCGGTCTTCCCGGCGCCGTGCCGTCTCAGGTGTCGATCGGTCAACAAAAGGCTACTGCGGGACTGATCTTCACTATCAAGGGGCTGGAATACTACCGTCTCCTCGAGCTGCGCGACACACTCGGCATTGCCTATCAGCCGCTGGCGGCGGATTCGGTAGGACCGATCATGTGCAAGGGGAGGGCGCTCGACTACATCGCCGCGTTGCTCGACAGTGGCAATACGGCGCTCGTCGCAGCCGCTGGCGCGTCGCTGCCATTCACGCCACCCACGGGCTTTTCCGCCTACGGCCGCGACTACTCCACGTCGGCGAACCTCATCCTGCTCAATCGCGGGCTGAAGGGAAAGGTCGACGTGTATCGCGGATTGCAGCACACGAGTCCGGTGGCCACAGCCTTCGCGGCCGCCATCACGGAACTCACCGCGGCACTCGGCGGTGCCGCGCCGGGCGCAGTTCCGGCGAGCTCGTTCAAGACCGGCGCCTACGTCACGTTCGTCGCGGGCGGTACTGAAAACACGCCCAATCCGATCGATGATTCGCGCATCGGTGCCAATGCGCGCGTCGCGGCGGCATTTCAGGCGGGCGATACCCGTGCGTCAAAGATCATCCCACGCTCGACGATCGCCGGCAGCGGCATCACGACGTCGATCAACTATATCGGTGCGGCGACATCCAACAACGCCAACCTGCTCGTCCCGATCGCGATCCTGCGTGATGAGGAAGTCGTTCTCCTCCGCGCCCAGGCGTACTTCGAAGCCGGCCAGTTTGCCAATGGTGCCGCCGATCTGAACTCGGTGCGCACGTCGTACGGTCTCGCCGCGATCGCGGTTCCGGCCGACATCGCCACGGCTCGCACGGCGCTCATGTACGAAAAGCGTTTCTCGCTGTTCATGGAAGGCCCGCAGCACCTCGTTGATATGCGTGCCTACGGCCTACTCAAGGCCGGCATCACGCCGGCCGAACTCCCAGGCGATCCGTTCAACACCGCGTTCCCGATTCCGAAGACCGAAGCGGATCCGCGCGGCGGCCGTCAGAACCTGACGTGCTCGTAAGCCAGACGGACTGAAGCAAGCAAATGTCCCGGAGGCAACTCGCCTCCGGGACGTTTGTGCATTTGGGCATGTCGTACGAAGGCCCCGCACGTGTTCTTCCGAGTGGAATGCTCGATCTCTACCGCGCGTGGGAAGCCAAAACGAAATTCGGCACGGGGAACATGGGTGGGGTGATCGAGGTGACCACGAAGACGCAGTAGACGCTACCGGTAGCCCTTGGCCTGCATCTCGAACAGCTCGGCGTACAACCCGCCGCGCACCACGAGCGCCTCGTGCGTCCCCTCCTCGATGACCTTTCCGTCGCCGAGGACGACGATGCGGTCGGCCATGCGCACGGTGGAGAACCGGTGCGAGATGACGACGGCCATCCGCCCAGCCATGAGCTGGTTGAAGCGCACGAAGACCTCGTACTCGGCGCGTGCATCGAGCGCCGCCGTCGGCTCATCGAGAATGAGCAGTTGCGCCGAGCGCATGTACGCTCGAGCGAGCGCGATCTTTTGCCACTCGCCGCCTGACAGATCGACGCCATCGTCGAAGCGCCGGCCGAGCATCTGTCGGTAGCCGTCGGCGAAGCGGGGCAACAGACTCGATGCGAGCGACCGGTCGGCGGCCTCGACGAGCGCGACCGGCGGCGACTCGGCCGTGCCAGGCGTCGCGTCGCGCACCTGCGCGAGGTAGCTCGTCACGCCCGCAATCTCGCCCACCCCGACATTCTCGTCGAAGCGCATGTCGTAGCGCACGAAATCCTGAAAGATCACGCCGATCGCCTCGCGCAATGACGCCAGATCGTACTCGCGCAGATCCACGCCGTCGAGCAGGATGCGTCCCTCAGTGGGGTCGTACAGCCGCGCGAGAAGCTTGGTGATGGTCGTCTTTCCAGCGCCGTTTTCGCCCACCAGCGCGATCCGTTCACCCGGCGAAATGCTCAGGTGCACGTGACGAATTGCCCAGCGATCGCTGCCCGGATACTGAAATCCGACGTCCTCGAAGACGAAGCCGGTGCGCACCGGTACAGGCACTCTGGCCGCACCGGGGCGCGAGCGAATGGACGGCTCCATCTCGAAGAAGACGAACAGGTCCCTGAGGTAGAGGCTCTGCTCGTAGATGTCGCTGGCCGACAGAAGCAGCCGCTGAATGAGATCGCGACTGCGGCTGAATGCGGCGGCGAGAAAGGTCAGCGTGCCAAGGCTGATCGCGCCGGCCACGGCGCGCAAGAGGATGGTGACGTACGCGCCGTAGTAGCCGAACGTGCCGACGAGCGAAAGCAGCGCGCTGACGACGCCCTTTCGTATGCTGAGCCGCTTGTTCTCCTCGTAGTAGCGCGCGGCGAGCGCGGCATACCTGTCGCTCAGCCAGCCGGCGAGGCCGAACATCTGCACTTCCTTCGCCGTCTTGTCGCTGGCGCCCACGAAGCGCAGGTAGTCCAGCTCGCGCCGCTCCGGCGTGCGTCGAAAGAGCAGAGAGTAGCTCAGCGCGGCGAAGTGCGTCTCGCCAAGAAAGCTTGGCAGGATTGCCACGGTCAGGAGCAGCAGAAGCCACGGATTGTGGACGACGAGCGCGGCGGCGAGCGTACCGAGCGTGAGGACGTCCTGGCCCATGGAGAGTAGCATCGCAATGAGCCCGATGCGTGCCGTCGTCTGTCGCCGTGCCCGCTCGAGGTGATCGTAAAACTCCGGATCCTCGAATTGTGCGAGGTCGAGTGTCGCGGCGTGCCGCATGAGACGCACGCTCATGCTATTGGAGAAGAGATCGCCGAGCAGCGACTCGACGAGCGACGAGGCTCGCGCGAGAAATTCGCCGACGACCACGATCACGAGCTCGAACACGACGACGCGCCAGAGCGGCGCGAGCGACGCGCCCGGCGTTTGCGCGAGATGCACGACCTGGTCGATGATGAGCTTCGCGACCCAGAGGCCGGCCACCGGCACGAATGCGCGGAGCAGGCGCAGGACGATCATCGCCGCGGTGTACCCACGATGCGTTTGCCAAACGAGGTGAAGGAGGGCGGGGAGATAGCGCAGCGCGGCGAGTCGCTCGCGCCATCCTCTGGGGCGCTCCTCCTCCGGAATTGGCGCCGCGCCATGCATCGCTCGAACGGAGACAGACATGATGACAAGCTAATTCGCGTTGCCGTGAATTCGTCCTCTCGCCTCCGCGGTAACGCGCAGAGGCGCGGCGTGCAGGAGCCCCGTTGAACAATTCCATCAATTCACGTGATTCCCGTTGAACCTGTGGCTAAGTTCCCATGATTCGAGCTGAGTGACGGCTCGTAGCGGCGCGCCTCGAGCCGCGTCTAACTCTTGCTGATACTGGAGACGAGGTGATGTCGCCCCTGTCCACCTACTCCGTGCAAGCAACTACTCCGGTTCGGCCCGGTTCGACCCGGACGACGCTCGATCCTTTCACCCCGCCTCAATACTTCTGGCGCGAGGACCGCTTGCGAGCGGCAGCGCGAACGTGCGCGGCGGTGGTCGGTCTGTTCGCCACGAGCGTCATCGTCGGGTGGTACGCACAGCTTCCCGTGCTCCTTCGGCTCCGGCCCAACTTCGTCGCCATACAGTTCAACACCGCGTTGTGCTTCCTGCTGGCCGCCGCCGCGCTCGCCGCCCTCGTTGGCCGGCGCACGCGCGCCGCGCTCGCGCTTTCCGTCGCGCTCCTGCTCCTGCCTGGAGCGACACTCGTTGAGTACCTCACGGGCTGGTCAGCCGGCATCGACGAGATGTTCTGGCAGCTCGGCGTGAACCGTGTGGTCATGGGGCAGTTCGCCGATGTTGGGCAGAGGGCACCGGGGCGTATGGCGCCCAACTCCGCCGTCGCGCTCGCGCTGCTTGCGGTCGCGCTGGTGACGATGGCTGCGGGACGAGTGACTCGAGTGCGGTTGGTCGTCGGGGTTGTTGGAGCGCTCGCTGCGACCATGGCGGGTGCCGTTGCGCTCTCGGGATATCTGATCGGAATCCCGACGGCGTACGGGTGGGGACATCTCACAAGTATGGCGCCGCAGAGCGCGGCCACGCTCATCGTGCTCGGTCTGGGCGTCCTCTGCGGCGCCGTCCTCGCCGCGCGTCGCGATGGTCTCTACACCGGACGCGTGCTACCCGGCCTGGCGGGAACGACGATCGCGATTGCGGCGCTGTTCATGTGGGAGGCCCTCGTCGATCATGAGCGGCGCGATCTCGAGTTCGCCGTGCGCCACCAGGCGAATGCTGTCGCGAGTGCCGTGTCTCGGAGCGTGGACGACCGCGCGAAAGTCGTCGATCGGCTCGTACAGCAACGTGTCCTCGCTGGAGCTGACTCGCCAGCCGCACGCAGCCTGTCGTCGTCTCAGATTCTCGGCGACCTCCCAGGCATCACGGCGATCACCTGGCTCGATTCGGCGGGAACGGTCACGTGGCGCATGGCCGAACGCGCACGCGATGAGGACGCGGTTGGAACACGGTTCGCGAGAGCCCCGCTGCTCGCGTCTCTGCTGCGCGCGGCTCGCGGACGCGGTCGCGCCATCGTCTCCCCCCCGTCCGCGGGCGAGCGAAGGGAGCAGAGCGTGTTCATCGTGTCGCCGGCGTCGCCCACCGATGGGGCGCGGAGCGGGTTTCTCGTGGTCGAGCTCATTCCCGCGAGGCTGCTCGGCGATGTGCTGCCGGAGGAGTTCGCACAGCTTTACGGCTTCACGCTCAAGGACGCTGGTGTGACGCTCGCGGGGCACGTGGGTGCCGATGATCCGGCGATCTCGCGCTGGGCCGCGACGGTACCGGTCGACGTGCGCGGTCGCCGGTGGCAGCTCACTGTCGTGCCGACGCAGCGGACGCTCGACGAATTGTCCTCGGCGGTGCCCACGACCTTTCTGTTCGCTGCGCTCGCCTGCGCTCTCTTCGCCGGATGGATCGTACGCTCAGCGCAGGTCGCCGCCGAACAGTCCGTAAAGCTCGCGCGAACCGTCGTCGATCTCGCGGGTGAGAACGAGGCGCGCCGAGAGGCGGAGCTGCTGCGCGACGAGCACGCGGAGATGCTACAGGTGCAATCGGCCGAGCTCGAGATCCAGTACAGGGAGCTGCAGACCAGCGCCACGGAGCTCGCCGATCAGCACGACGAGCTCGGGCGCGAGCAGGAGTTCAGTGCGGCGCTCATGCGTTCGACTGTCAACGCTGTCGCCGCATTCGATCGCGAGGGCCGCGTACACGTCTGGAATCCCGCGATGGCGTCACTCACCGGTCGCGCGCGCGACGACGTCGGCGACGCTGTCGTTGGCAGGCTGCTCCCGTTCCTCGCGTACGGCGAGGAAGTGCGTCTGCTTCAGGAGGCACTCGCCGGACGAACGACGACGATGCACGCGCTGCATGCGTCGCACCAGCTCTCGCGCGATGAGGTGTGCCTGGACCTCACGGTGACACCGATGCGCTCCGCTGACGGCAAGGTCGTGGGCGGCTTGCTCGTCGCGCAGGACGTCACGGAGCAGCAGCGCGTTGCCGAGGTGATTCTCGCTGCCAAGGAGTCCGCCGAACAGTCCAATCGCGCCAAGAGCGACTTCCTGGCGCGCATGAGCCACGAGTTGCGCACGCCGCTCAACGCCGTCATCGGCTTTACGAACGTCATCCGTCGCAATGCGGACAACCGTCTTGGAAAGGCGGACCTTACCTACCTCGACCGTATCGGCGCGAATGGAAAGCATCTGCTCGCGCTGATCAACACGGTGCTCGACCTCTCGAAGATCGAATCCGGACGCGAGACGGTTGAGCTGGGGATGACCTCCATCTCGAC
>DATCGM010000127.1:0-2627 GCA_036508915.1 Gemmatimonadaceae bacterium | reverse complement strand
TGACAGTCAGACTGTCAGACCGCTTTATTGCGCGGGCCAGGCAAACAGCCTGCTCGGCGCCGTCCCCGTCCTC
This sequence comes from Gemmatimonadaceae bacterium, assembly GCA_036508915.1. Classification (GTDB taxonomy): domain Bacteria; phylum Gemmatimonadota; class Gemmatimonadetes; order Gemmatimonadales; family Gemmatimonadaceae; genus AG11. The sequence goes on along the minus strand of DATCGM010000127.1, from coordinate 2,554 downwards.
GCCCGCGCCACGTCCTGCGGCTCCGTCCAGAAGCCCTGCGTTCGGTCCGCGCTGCTGAACCGCACTTCGATCCTGCCCTTGCCCGCCCCGGATCGCGTGAGCGGAATCGCCAGATCCGCGCGATAGAGGCGCTTCGCGCGCGTCGGATACGCGGCGAGCAGGCTCACGCCCACACTCGCGCGCGTCGCGTTCACGCCGTAGGGCGCGTCGCCAGCCCAGAGCGTGCCGACCTCACTGAACGCCGCGAAGCCGAAGTCGGCGCGCCGCACCAGCGACGCCGCACTCCAGCGTAGCTCGGCGCGAGTGATGTTGCGTCGCTCGCCGGCAAGAGCGGAGTAGTAGTAGCCCCGCAGTCCGCCATCCCGGTCGCCGAACGTCACCTGGAGCGGCAGCCGCGAGTGGGATCCTCCTGAGAGCTCATCCGACACCACGAGCACGACACCCGGCGCGCTTCCCCAATACAGTGTCGTCCGGGTACTGCCGATGATACTGTTCCACGATCCGCCAGACGGGTCGTGGCGTCCTTCCACCTGCGCCAGCGTCGCGAGCAGCGCGTTGCCGCTCGCGGCGCCGGCGTACATGGTGCTCGAGAGAAAGACGTCATCCTCGCCGAAGTGTGACATGCCGCGCGCGGCGAACAGACCAAGTGCCACACCGCGCATCACGTCCTGCGAGCCGACAAGTGCATCGAAGCCGCTCACGGTTTGAAACGAGACGCGGCGAACGCCGCCCAGCACTCCTGCGCGTACGGCATGAAATGCGTTGTACTTCCCGCGCAGCGTCACGCCGGTGTCGGCGCGAAACCCCGTATCGTCGATGACGATGCCGGCCGCTGCCGGATCGAACTGTCGGCCCGTGATGGCGCCGCCGAGCAGCCCCACCGTGCGCGTGCCGAAAATCCGAACCAGCGCGCTCGCATCCCAACTCCGGTCATTCACCTGCAACGCGAGCGGCTCGCGCGCAGGACGCTCGAAGTGGAGGTAGTTGTTGCTGGTCACGAACCCGGCATGCCAGGACACCCATTGCAGGTCGGTGAAGAACGGATGTTCGATCTCGGCGCCGACGCGTTGTCCAATCTGATAGCGATCGGCGTCGAGTACGAAGCGGAAGGGATGGCCGAACAGCACATCCTGTTCGATCCGGCCCCCGATCGCCGTGTGATAGGCGCGCCCACGCTCGACACGTGCTTCGACGCGCAGCGCCCGGCCGCCGAGATTCTCATTCCCGATGGAGAACGACTCTGGCATGATGCCGCGAAAACGCGCGCTGACGAGGACGGGAACTTCATCCGTCGTCTTCACGATGACGGCGACTGTGCCGCCCGTGTCGGGAATCACCTGCACCGTCGCATCAGAGAGAAATGGTTGCACGCGAAGCACGCGCTCCGACTCGGCCCGGCGGAATTCGGTGCACGGCCGGCCCGGCACGAGCGAGAGAAATGCCGAGATGACGTCGGGGCTCGTCGTGGCATGGTGCAGCCCGACGGCATGCGCCGCGGCCTGCCACCTTCTGGCTGCTCCCGCGAACGGCGGCCGGGAAGGCTGAATGTCCACGCGACTCACCAGCTCGCCCTTGCAGACGAGCGTCGCGTCGCTCTGCTGCGCGCCTCCCGCGAAGGGGAGGCAGAGCATCAGAACCGCGATGGCGTGGGGCGGACGAAGCGGGAGGCGGAGCACGGCACCCGTAATTAAGCACGAGGCGCGCCACGACACCGGAGGAAATTCAACCCGGTTGCGACGACCCCTTTCCGCGCTCGAGCGTCAGGGTGAAAATGCTCCCTTCGCCCACCACACTCGTCACCGAGAGCGTGCCACCCATCGCCGCAGCGAGATCTCGGCTGATCGACAGCCCAAGCCCGACGCCCTCGTGTGGCCGGTTCAGCGCCCGGCCGACCTGGATGAATGGGTCGAAGATCTTCTCGAGACGGTCGGCGGCGATGCCGATGCCCGTGTCCTGCACGTGCACACGCACTTCGTCGCCGACGATCTCGCACCACACGTCGATCCTGCCTCCTTCCGGCGTGTACTTCACGGCGTTCGAGAGGAGATTGATGAGAATCTGCTGGAGTTTGTCGGCGTCGGCACGCACCGTGACGCTGGCGTCGCAGGGATACACGGAGTACGCCATCTTCCGCTTGCGAAGCTGCGGTGCCACGAAATCCTCGATCGCGCTCAAGGTCGTCGCGAGCGGCACGTCCGTGATGCTGTACCTGACCGCCCCCGCCTCCAGCTTCGCGAAATTGAGCACGTCGTTGATGAGCAAGAGCAGCGTCTGCTGGCTGCGTGCGATGCGAGCCAGCGCATCCTGCTGCGACTCGTTCAGCTGGCCATGGATGCCGAGCTGAAGAATCTCGGTGTATCCGCCAATCGCGTTGAGCGGGGTACGAAGCTCGTGGCTCATCACGGCGAGAAAGTCGCTCTTCGCGCGATTCGCGTGGAGCGCCGCGTCACGCGCTTCGTCCGCGGCGGTGGACGCCTGCTGTAGCTGCTCGTTCGTCTGCTCGAGCTGCTCGGACGTCGCGAGCGCCTCTTCGACCTGCGACGCGAGCTCGTGC
>DATCGM010000126.1:0-17266 GCA_036508915.1 Gemmatimonadaceae bacterium | reverse complement strand
GCTCGGCGCCACAGTTCTCGGATGACGCGCACTTCATTGGGTACTTCGTCAATCCGCCGGACCGTGGAGCGGCTGGCGGCGGAGCGGCACGCGGGCAGGGTGGTGGCCGTGGCGCAACGCCGCCCACCACGCCCGGTGGCCGGAGTGGAGCAGGCGCAACCGGAGCCGCTGCCCCAGTCGCGCGCCGCTTCGAGCTGATGAATCTCGCGACCGGTGAGAAGACGCCAATTCCCAACGCGGCGACCTTCAAGTTTGCCAAGGGCTCGCGGTGGCTCGCGGTGCGCCTCAACAAAGCGGACGCTTCCGCAAAGCACAATGGTGCCGACCTCGTTCTGCGCGAGCTCTCGAATGGGACCTCGCGCAACGTCGGCAACGTGAACCAGTACGAGTTCGACGACGCCGGAAAGCTTCTCGCGTACACCGTCGATGCGGCGGACAAGCTCGGGAACGGCGTCTATCTCTTCGATCCCGCGAGCGGCGCATCACGCGCGTTGAACAGCGCGTCGGCCGACTACGACCAGCTCGCGTGGAGTGACGAGGGAGGGGGCGCGAATCTCGCCGCACTGCGTGGCGACAAGAAGGCCGAGAACAAGCAGAAGGACAACGTGCTGCTGGCATGGACGGGAGTTGGTGGCGCGAGCGCGCACACGATCGAGTTCGATCCGTCAAAGGACGCTTCGTTCCCCAAGGACTTCGTCGTCAGCGAGTTCACTGCGCCGCGCTGGAGCAAGGACGGCTCGCGTGTGTTCTTCGGCATCAAGGAGCAGGACAAGGAAATCCTGGCCGCCGATTCGCTCAAGGCCAACGTGGACGTCTGGCACTACAAGGACACCGAGATTCAATCCGTGCAGATCGTGCGCCTCGCGCAGGAGCGACGCGCGACCTATCCCGCCACTCTCGTTGTCGGCACGAAGCATTTTGTGCGGCTCGGTGACGACGACATGCGCAACATGCAGAACACGCTCAACGGCAAATGGGCGCTCGGCCGCTTCGAGACGCCGTATCGCGGCGAGGTGCAGTGGAGCGGCAGCAAGGGCGACTACTATCGCGTGAACACCGAGACCGGTGAGCGCATGCTCATCGCGAAGGCGCTGACGCGCACGTACGGGTCGTCGCCAGACAGCCGGTGGTTCCTGTACGTGAAGGACAGGCATGTGCAGGCGTACAATCTCGAGTCTGGAAAATCGGTTGACGTCGACGCGCTAAGCGGCGGCAAGAGCTTCATCGACACCGACGACGACCATCCGTACGAGAAGCCGATCTGGGGTGTAGGCGGCTGGACGAAGGACGGCAGCGTGCTGCTCTACGACAAGTACGACGTCTGGAAGGTCTCGCCCGAGAATGGCAAAGTGGCCAACCTTACCAACGGCGTGGGCAAGGCGCAGCAGATTCAGTTCCGTGTCGTGCGCTACGGCGCAGGTGGGCGCGGCGGACGTGGCGGGCGTGGTGCCGGTGCAGGGGGCGCTGCCGCGGAAGATGAGGCGGGCATCGATCTCTCCAAGCCGCTTACGCTCTCAGCGTATGGCGAGTGGACGAAGAAGTCCGGCTACTGGACAGTCACTGCGGGCAAGGCCCCGACGCCGCTCATCTGGGCCGACAAGTCCATCGGCGGCGCACAGAAGGCGGATAGCGCCGACCGCGTGATCTTCACGCAGCAGTCGTTCACCGAGTTCCCCGACATCTGGACGAGCGGCACCGACTTCGCCAACGCGAAGAAGATCACGGATGTGAATCCGCAAATCCGCGAATTCGCGTGGGGCAAGCGAGTGCTCGTGGACTACGTCAACGGCAAGGGACGGAAGATGCAGGCGACCGTCACGCTGCCGGCGGGTTACGAGCCGGGGAAGAGATATCCGACCATCGTCTACTTCTACGAGATCCTGTCGAACACGCACAATCAGTTCTCGATGCCGGTCTATGACGACCGCCCGCACTTCTCCACGTACGCGAGCAACGGCTACGTCATCGTGCAGCCGGACATCGTCTACGAGACGGGCAAGCCGGGATCGAGCGCGCTTGACTGCGTGATGAGCGCCGTGAAGAAAGTCATCGAGCTTGGGCTCGCCGATCCCAGGCACATCGGACTACAGGGCCATAGCTGGGGCGGTTACGAGACGAGCTTCATCCTCACGCAAACCGACATGTTCGCGACGGTCGTGACGGGCGCGCCGCCGGCGGATCTCGTGAGCATGTACGATCAGCTCTACAAGCAGACCGGTACCGTGAACCACGGCATCTTCGAGATCGGCCAGGTGCGCATGGGAGAAGGCAACACCCCGTGGACCGCGAGGGAGCTCTACGAGAGCCAGAGCCCGGTGCACAACGTGCGCAACATCAAGACGCCATTTCTCATCCTTCAGGGCACGGACGATGGCGCGGTGGATTGGCTACAGGGCCTCGAGTGGTACAACGCCGCGCGTCGATGGGGGAAGGAAGTGGTCTTCCTCTCATACCCCGGCGAGCCGCACCACCTGGCGAAAAAGGAAAACCAGAAGGATTTCCAGATTCGCATGCGGCAGTGGTTCGATCATTACCTCAAGGACGCGCCGGCGCCCAAGTGGATGACGGAGGGCGTGCCGCAGACGAAGAAGGGCGGACCGTTACAGTAGCGCTACCACACAACCGTTACGTCGTATTGCTCGAACGCTCGATCACACGAGACGAGTGCAAGCTTTTCAGTCATCGCGGTTGCGATGAGCAGCCGGTCGAACGGGTCGCGGTGGTGGCGAGGCAGCGCCGCCACGGCCACCACGTACTGCAACTGAATTGGGAGCAGCCGAATACGGAGCGCCGCCAATCCTTCAGTGAAGATCGTGCCGAGCGGCGCGCCGAGCCGCACTCGTTGGAGTCCGTGAAGAATCGCCAGCTCCCACGCACTCGCCATGCTTACGTAGACGTCGGAGGCCGATCTGGAGACTGCTGCCCGTGCCCGCGGTGACAGTCGCCCAGGCTCGGCCAGCGCCCACACGAGGGCATGCGTGTCGAGCAGCAGCCTCACCGCTTACGATGCTTCGGAGCCGGCGCGGTGCTCGCCACTGGCTCCGTTACGCGGGAGGTCCGCTCTCGACGCGTCGCGCGCGACGCGGGGGGTGGAGGCAGCTCTCCTCCGACGCCCTCGAATGCGTCGAGGAGCCACGTCGGGGTCTCGAGCGCATTGTCGGAGATCCACACCTGTCCCGCGAACACGCCGAGCGGGCGCGGGGAAGACGCGCTGGAATAGGGTACCAGCTTTGCCACAGGCGTTCCGTCCTTCGCGATCACGATTTCCTCACCGTTGGCGACGCGCGCAAGCAACTTTGAGAAGTTGGTCTTGGCGGCGTGCACATTCAGCATCTCATTCATGCGCTCCTCATCGATTGCACGCAGAGTCCGACTCGGCCTCTGCGTCGCACATTAGTCTACTATCTAGTCCATATGATAGTCAATCTCACACCTCGCTGCAAGGCACGTACTGTACTTGCATCATCCCCAGGTAGTGGGTGTCCTCCCGGCAGAGACGACTTGACTAGTCTGACCAGATTATCTACTGTCCGCTCATGAGCGACCACTACTCGCTGTACGACGCCAAAGCCAACTTCTCGAAGATCGTCAAGCAGGTCCGCGAGGATGGACGCGCGGTCGTCGTCACCGTGCACGGCGAACCCGCCGTGGAGATCCGGGCCTACAAGCCGCTGCCCACCGAGTTCGAAGCCCGTCACGCCGAAATGATAGCGCGCGGCATCATACGGCCCGCCAAGCGGAAGCCGAGCGACGCCCCGTGGAAGGCGGTCGCCAAACGGCCTGGCGCGCTCAAGCGATTCCTCGACGAGCGCAACTAAGATTGAGTGGGTCCGCGTATGTCGACTCGTCGTGCATCGTTGCAATCGCCCTCGAGGAGACCACAGCGGGGATGCTCGCAACGCGAATCCGCGGCTTCACGACCATCTCGGCGCATCCGCTGCTCGACGCCGAGGTGCGGTCGGCGTGCTCGCGCGACGGAGCGCCGCTGCCCGATGCTGAACTGGCAACGATCGATTGGGTCGAGGTGCCGCGACCTCTCTCGGAGGAATTGGATCGGATATTGACCGCGAGGTACCTGCGCGGTGCCGACTGCCTGCACGTCGCAACGGCGCTCTATATGTCGCCGGATGCTCGTGAGCTCACCTTTCTCACACTCGATGAGCGGCAGCGGAGCGTGGCGAAGAAGCTCGGGTTCAAGGTGTGAGAAAACCGGAGGCTCGGACCGTTACGCGATACTGAAGCCTTCGCGGTGTGCCGCAGCCTGTAAGGCTCGTCGAACGAGACGAACGCACAATCGGGTGGAGAGCCTGCCCATTCGAGCGCCGCGGTGAGCTGCAACGCATCAGCTGCACGAAGCGGATGCAAGCGAAGCGCGCGCAGTGCCTGTTCGCGAACGGCATATCCGGGGTAAATCTCGTACCAGCTTTCCTTGAGCACACTCAGCGAGGCCGCAAGACATGGTACGCGCGCTACCAACATTGCCGTCATTCACGGCCAGTCGGGCGCCGAGGGGCTTTCACTCACCATTTCGGCGCGCACCGTTCTGGTCGCGGCGCTCTCCGCCGTGACGATCGAGCTCGTGTTCGGCACCTATCCGGCGCGACGTGCAGCGCGACTCTCGCCCATGGAGGCGATCCGCCACGAGTAGTCAGGACACTAATGTTTCTCGAGCATTCCCGCGACACGGCTCACGTGCGAGGCTTCCTGCACGAGCACCACGGCGATTCGGCGCAACTCGCCGTCAACGTCGTGCCAATTGCCCTGCTCCATGGCCTCGCGCGCACCGGGCATCGTCTTCACCCCGTACCCCGTATAGAAGCCGGGCGCGTACAGCAGGTGCCGGTACCACGGTCGCTTCGCCAACCCACTCATCGTGGTGAGCTGGCGCTCGCTCTGGATGAGCTGTGCGTTGAGCGAGCGAATTATCGCGGCGGCGGCGCCCCCGTTACTTCCCGCGAGTGTCGGCCCTGTCCCCCGATCACCCCAGGCGGAGTATGCCCTCTCGTAGCGTTCGGCAGCATGATCGAGTGAGTCGAGCGCGTCGAGCAATGGGGCGAAGTTGAAGTGCGGAGCGGGGTCGAGCCTTCCCGGTGACGCGGTCGGGCTGCGCGGATCGTTCGTCGCCGCGAACACGCCGTCGTCGATCTGGCGATTGCGCTCGAGAATGTCAGCGGCGCGGTGGTCGCGGAGTTGCTCCAGCTCCTTCGCATAGCCGCGGGCCGTCTCCGCGAGATTGGTGAACGCAAACGGGAGGACGTCGGCATCCGCGAGTCGCATCACCGCCATGCCGACCGTCTGGGCGAGGGCACGACCATAGACGAAGCTGGTGTCGCTGAAGTGCGTGTACCAGTAGAAATCGTCGTAGATCGAATGGTAGATGCCTCCGTCGTCCTCGCCGCCATAGCCCAGGTTGAGCGACGCGATGCCCAAGTGCTGGAGAAACGGCGAGAAGTCCGACCCCGAGCCGAGCGCGCCAATTCGAAGATCGCTGCGGTCGCGCGCGTCGCGCCGATCATCGGGCGTACCGTTGCGGACGCTCGCCATGCGCAGCCGCTTTCCGGCGGGCATTGCCACTTCCGGGTCCGCGACGTCGTTCGCCACACCGGTGATGAACTTCTCGAGCGTGTGCGATCCCTCGACGCCGAGATAGCCACGGCCGTTGGTGTCAGTGTTGAGATACGCCACCGCGTGTGCCGCCAGCTCGGCCTCGTGCGTCTCCACCCATTCGGTGGAGCCGAGCAGGCCCGGCTCCTCGCCGTCCCAGGCGGCGTAGATGATCGTGCGTTTCGGTCTCCAGCCCTGGGCGTACAGAGCACCCATCGCACGAGCCTCTTCAAGCTCTGCCACGAGCGCGGAGATCGGATCCTCGGCGCCATTCACCCACGCATCGTGGTGGTTTCCGCGAATCACCCATTGGTCGGCTTCGCTGCTTCCGGGCAGCCGGGCGATCACGTCGTACAGCGGCTTGCGGCTCCAATCGCTTTTCACGACGAGATGCACACGTGCCGGTCCGGGCCCGAACCGATACGTCAGGGGCAGTCCGCCGCGCCACGCCTCGGGTACGAGCTGGCCGCCGAGCGCGCGGAACAGCGGCTCGGCGTCGGCGTACGAGATCGGGAGCACGGGAATCTTCGTAATGGTCGATGCCTCGCTCAACTCCAGCCGCTTCGCGTCCTTCGTTGCCCCGATGCCGGGTGTGAGCGGATCGCCAGGATAGGTCGGCATGTCGGCCACACTTCCCCGCTGCACACCGTCGCGCGGACGCATCGGTCCCTTCGGAAAGACGTCGCCTCCGGCGTAGCCGTCGTCGCGCGGATCGGAGTAGATGAGGCAGCCGACGGCGCCGTGTTCTGCCGCCACCTTCGGCTTGATGCCGCGCCAGGATCCGCCGTACTTCGCGATCACGATCGCGCCCTTCACGCTCACGCCATGCCGTTCGAGCTCCTCGTAATCGGCCGGCACACCGTAGTTGACGAAGACCAGCGGCCCGGTGACGTCGCCATCGGCGCTATATGCGTTGAACGTGGGAAGCTGCTCGTCGTGCTGCGCGCTCGTCGGATCTTCGGCAAGCGCGGGCTCCTCGAGCTTCGCGCGAAACTTCGTGGGGGAGACGAGCTCGACGAGCCGTTCCTTCGGCGTGGGAAAGAGCACGTCGAAGACTTCGATGTCCGCCTGCCAACCGTAGGCGCGGAACTGATCGCGCAGCCATTCCGCGTTCTGCTTCCCGAAGGCGGTGCCTACGTGATGCGGGCGCGCCGAGAGCAGCCGCATCGCGTCTCGCATGCGCGACGGGTCGGGGATCGCCTTGAACTTCGCTTCCCACTCACGCTCGATGCGTGCGCTCTCGCTGGTGAAGCCGCGCAGTGAGACCGGGTCGGCAACATGTGGCAGAACAGACAGACCGCCGAGGCCAAGGACGGTGCAGAGTGCGAAGCGCGAGATCATCGAATGTCCGAAGTGAGAGAAGGTGAGCCGGCCGCCTGCTTGCGTCGTCATGACGCGAGTTCCTTCAACGCGCGAACGAAGGTGTCCAGTTCACCGGTCGTCGTGAACATCTGCGGCGTGATGCGGACGCCGTGCACGTTGGCTGTGTCGATCGCGACGGTCCACACCCTGTACTTCTCGAGCAAAGTCTTCGCAAGCGCGGCGGGAGCCATCGAGCCGACGCCGACATTTGCGATGGCACACGACCGCTTCGGGTCAGCGGGAGTGTTCAGCACGATGTTGCGCGTGCCGCGCACCCAGCTCGTCCAGTAGTTCTGCAGATAGCGCAGCCGCGCTTCCTTGCGCTGAATCCCGATGCTGTCGTGAAAGGCGATCGCATGCGTAATCGCGAGATCGGTGTGCACCGGATGCGTTCCGGTGTGATTCAACTTGCGAATGTCGGTGTCGGCCATGCTCGCGTCCGCGAACACAGGCCACAGCTTGGCGATCTTGTCCGCTCGGACATACAGGATGCCGGCGCCGAGTGGAGTGCCAAGCCATTTGTGCAGGCTGGCGCCGTAGTAGTCGCACCCGAGTTCGGGAATCCTGTAGTCGAGCTGCGCGAAGGCATGCGCGCCGTCCACCATCACGTCCACGCCCCTGCGATGCGCCATGTCCACGATCGCGCGAACGGGCAGAATCTGCCCCGTGATGTTGACCATGTGGCAGACCATCAACAGCCGAGTCTTCGGCGTGATGGCATTCTCGTACAGTTGCACGATCTCGTCGTCCGATTGCGGATCGATGGGCAGCGAGACGATCCTGTTCACGATGCCATATCGCTTCGCCTGAAGCTTGAACATGTCGAGCATCGCGCCGTAGTCCTGCGCGGCCATCACTGCCTCGTCGCCGGCCTTCCAGTCGACGCCGGCGATCACCGTGTCCAGCGACTCGGTGGTGTTACGCGTGATGATGAGCTCCTCGGGCGAACAACCGGCCATCGTCGCGAGCTGCTTGCGCGCGGCGAGCTTGTCGTCGAACTGCCGCGTGCGCATGTAATACGACGCTTCGTAGTTGATCTCACGCACTCGGCCGATGAACGCCTCGAGCACGGACTGGGACTGCATGCTGAAGTAGCCGTTCTCAAGGTTGATGTAGTCCGGCTTGAGCCGGTACTTCTCGCGGATCAACGCCCAGAACGGTTCGTCTTCCGCCAGCGCGCGCGGCGGGAGTTCGGCGTACTGCGCCCAGAGTCGGTCACCGAGCAGGAGACTGATCGAGGCACCACCCATGGTGCGCAGAAATGCGCGCTTGTTCACTTCGTTTTTTCGTACGTCCCGACGAGCTGGCCCTGCGCAAGGATGTGCCCCTGCATGGCCTTCTCCAGTGCCGGCTTGCTCGGCGCGCCGAGATCGCCGAGCACGGCATCGAGCGCATAGAGCTTGAAGAAGTAGCGGTGACGTCCGATCGGCGGGCACGGGCCGCCCCAACCGGTGCGCTTCCAGTCGTTCACTCCTTCGCGCACCGATGCAGGCAAGTGCGTCGACGCTCCCTCGTTGAGACTCGTGACGGTGGCTGGAATGTCGTAAAGCACCCAGTGCACGTAGGTCATCTTTGGCGCTCGAGGATCCGGTGCGTCGGGATCGTCGACGATGAGCGCGAAGCTTTTCGTTTTGGCCGGTGCGCCGCTCCATGCGATCGGCACCGAGGTGTCGCTACCTTCGCAGGTGTACTTGCTCGGGATCCCCGAGTTTGGCGCGAAGGCGGGGGACGTGATGGTCATGCTCATGGATGCTACTCCTTTCGTCGAGGGCGAATCGCGATTCGATGGTGAGCCGCATGCACCGCTCAGCGCGATGGCGGTTGCCGCACCAGCGAGGACGCTGAATCTCGAAATCATAGGGAAACGTGTGTAATAGGGGAGCGCGACGCCAGTGGACGACAGGCTCCACTTTCGAGCGAACGCGATCGAGGCGAGCTTATCACCGAGGACGACGCGCCAGACAACCGCCCGACCACACGCGAGAGGGGCAACACGCAATGACACGCCAACTGCTCAACCGGACAAGGCCATTCGCGACGAGGTCCTGGCTGCTCGCCTGTCTGGGCATTCCGTTGCTCGCGGAGTCGGCGGCGCAATCGTTGTACATGCCGCGCGCCGTGACGCAGGCATACAAGCGTGGGACACGTTCTCCAGACGGACGCCCCGGTTCGAAGTACTGGCAGAATCGCGCCCGCTACTCGATCGCGGTCACCGCGCTGCCGCCCGACCGAACGATCAGGGGAACGGAGCAGATCACCTATTTCAACAACAGTCCGGACACGTTGCAGAGTCTGGTGATCAAGTTCTTTCTGAACATTCACAAGCCGGGAGCGCCGCGCAGTGGGGGCGCGAGCGACGCGTACCTCACGTCCGGCGTGCACGTCGACGCCTTTTCGTTCAATGGCCAGCCGACGCCGTGGAGAGACAACCCAGGCACCTTCACCTGGCAGCGGGTGCAACTACCGGCTCCGTTGATCCCACACGATACGGTGCGGCTGTCCTTCGCGTGGCACTACGACGTGTCGCGCGAGAGCGGACGCGAAGGGATGATCGACTCCACCACGTATTTTCTGGCCTACTTCTATCCGCGCGTCGCCGTCTATGACGACTACAACGGATGGGACACGATGGACTTCACCGACCAGCAGGAGTTCTACAGCGATTTCAACGACTACGACGTGACGCTGAAGGTGCCGGCCAATTATATCGTCTGGGGTACCGGCACGCTCTTGAATCCTGCCGAGGTGCTGCAGCCCAGGCATCTACAGCGCTTTCAGGCGTCGCTCACGTCGGACGAGACCATTCGCGTCGCGACGAAAGAGGAGTTGGCGTCGCGGCGCGTCACGGTGCAACAATCTGTGAACGCTTGGCATTTCAAGGCCGACAACGTTCCGGACATGGCGTTCAACCTCAGCGACCACTACGACTGGGATGCGGCCAGCGTCGTCGTGGACGACGTCTCTCACCGGCGTGCGAGCGTGCAGGCGGCGTACAACGATTCGTCGGCCGATTACCACCGCATGGTGCAGTACGGCCGGCATGCGCTGGACTGGCTGTCGCACAACTGGCCCGGCGTTCCCTATCCGTACGAGAAGACGACCGTCGTTCAGGGATTTGCCGGCATGGAATACCCTATGATGGCGAACGACGAGTCCTACGCGGACACGATCTTCTCACGCTTCGTCGCCGAGCACGAAATCGCCCACTCGTATTTCCCCTTTTACATGGGCATCAACGAATCACGCTACGGTTTCATGGATGAGGGATGGGCCACCACCTTCGAATATCTCATCGGTCAGGTGGATCTCGGCAAGGCACGCGCCGACAGCGCGTTCAGGCAATTCCGCGTCAATGGCTGGGTTCGCGATCCATCTCCCGTCGCGGACCTGCCAATCATCACGCCGGAAGACATGCTGAAGGGCGCGGCGTACGGTAACAACGCGTACGGCAAGCCGGCACTCGGCTATCTCGCGATGAAGGATCTTCTGGGTGACGTCGCGTTCAAGAAGTGCCTGCACGCATTCATGGACCGCTGGCATGGCAAGCATCCCATTCCCTGGGACTTCTTCAACACGTTCAACGACGTCGCCGGCGAGAACCTGAATTGGTTCTGGCAGGCCTGGTATTTCAGTAACAACTACATCGACCTTGCTGTCGGGAGCGTGAAGCAGACCAGCCGCGGCTATGCCGTGGTCATCGACAACGTCGGTGGCATGCCGGCGCCCGTTGACCTGCACGTGCGATACAGCGATGGCAGCACCGAGAGCATTCACGAGACGCCGGCCATCTGGAAGTCCAGTCAGAAGCGCGCGGCGGTGATCATCGCGACGAGGAAAGCCGTGCAATCGTTGGAGCTTGACGGAGGGATCTGGATGGACGCCGATTCGACCAACAACCGCTGGGTGAGGAAATAGGCCTGCAACTGCGTTGTCCGGAGGGAACGCTGATCGGCGCGGATCTGCGGAATCCTCGCTGATGGTCGAGCGCGCGCTCTGGGCACACGTGGGAGGGAAGGTGGGGAAGTTGTCAGTGGGGGAGTCTTCGAACCGATTTTCGTTGCAGGTTGACCCAGTTATGCCTCTGTTCGCAGATCGATGCGGCGTAACGCCACTCTCTGACGTGGCCATTGGGAAACAGAACGGCGGAACGCCCCTGCGGCTCCGCCGTTCGTATCGTACGTGTGCCGTGTCGTGATCTCTTTCGCCATTTGGGATCTGCGACCAGAGCTAAACTGAAATAACTTCAACTAACAACTGCCGGAGAACTCCCCCACTCCCAACTCCAAACTCGAGGGTCGGACACCGATTATCCTTCGATGATGCCCTCCACCCTCCAGGAGCGCGTCGCCAAGACGCTCTCGCAGATCAGAAATCCGCGCACCGGCGCTGACGTCTATTCCACGCAGCAGGTCCGCGACATCGGCGCCACGACCGATGGCCGAGTGCACCTCACCCTGCTGCTCACCAAGGACGACGATCCCGCGCTTGCGAAAACGGTCCGCGAGGCCGTGGCCGCCGTCGATGGCGTCATCGACGTCCAACTCAACGTGACTCCCGTGAAGATCCCCGATGCGCCAAAGCCGCCGGCGAAAAGCCGCACGCTGCCCGTGATGGATCAGACTTCGGCCGCGCCCGCGCGACCGTCTGCGCCCACGCCCAAGCACTACCCGAATCTCGGCAAGATCATCGCCGTCTCGTCGGGCAAGGGCGGTGTCGGCAAGTCCACCGTCGCCGTGAATCTCGCCGTATCGCTCGCGGCATCCGGGGCGCGGGTGGGCCTCATGGACGCCGACATCTATGGTCCCAACATTCCGCGCATGATGGGCGTCACCGGCCAGCCGTCGGTGATCAACGAGAAGATCATCCCGCTCGAGGCGCACGGCGTGAAGCTCATCTCGCTTGGCATGATGATGGAGCCCGATCAGCCGGCGATCTGGCGCGGCCCAATCGTGATGAAGATCATCACGCAGTTCATCGCCGACGTCGCGTGGGGGCAGCTCGACTACTTCTTCGTCGACATGCCGCCAGGCACGGGCGACGCGCAGCTCTCGCTCGTGCAGGCGACGCACGTCGATGGCGCGATCATCGTGACCACGCCGCAGGAAGTGAGCGTCGGCGACGCGCTGCGCGGCGTGAAGATGTTCCAGCGTGTCGGCGTGCCGGTGCTCGGCATCGTCGAGAACATGAGCTGGTTCGAGTGCCCGCACTGCGGCAAGCCGTCGGCGCTGTTCGGCTCCGGTGGCGGTGAGCGCCTCGCCAAGTCAGTCGATCTGCCGCTGCTCGGCCAGGTGCCGCTCTATCCGCGCGTCATGGAAGGCGGCGACACTGGCGCGCCGATCGTGACGTCGGACGCAGAATCGTCCGCGGCAAAGGCGCTGGCGAAAATCGCGACGGCAGTTGAAGCCGCGGTAAAGGCACTCACTCCCACCTGATCGGAGCGATGCACGACGCCAAGCTCCTCGGCAGCTCGCTTCCTCTCGAGCCGCACGAGGGGCTGGCGACCGTCGCGGTTACGAGCGAATGGGAATCCGCGCAGCTCGTCTCGGATCCGCTGCCCCGGACGATCGCACGCGTCGCACTCCCGGCGGTGGCGTCATCGCTGTTGATGACGCTGTTCTTTTCCGTCGACACGTTCTGGATCGGAACGCGCGTCGGGTCGACCGGGCTCGCCGCCGCGTCGACCGCGGTTTTCTGGATCTGGCTGATCGTCTCGATCGCCGAGATGGTGAACGTCGGACTCACGGCGGTCGCGTCGCGCCGCTATGGAGAGGGCCGCTCATCCGAAGCCGCGCGGATCGCTGGTGATGCGCTGGTCCTCTCGCTCGTGCTCGGCGTTCTGTGCGCGGCCATCGGTATGCCGCTCTTGCCGCACCTGTTCAGCATCATGCACACGCCGCCCGAAGTCGGCGTGCTCGGCGTCCGCTATCTCGGCACGTATCTCCTCGGCGCGCCGCTCATCTTCGGCTTCTTCGCCATCGACGCCGCCTTCCGTGCCGCGGGCGACACACGCACTCCGTTCCTCCTTCTGAGTGCATCGGTTGGTGTCACGCTCGTGCTCGACCCGATTCTCATCGTCGGATGGGGACCGATTCCAGCGCTCGGCGTGGCCGGCGCGGCGATCTCCACGATCGGGACGCGCGCCGTGGCCTTTGCACTCGGCCTCACCATCGTGGGCCGCCGCGGCGTGCTGAAAGTCGGCCGTCCCGACTGGCGCACGCTGCGCCAGGTCGTTCGCATCGGGCTTCCCACGGCAGTCACGGGCATCGTCTTCTCACTCATCTACGTGATGGTGACGCGCACGGCGACGCAGTTCGGAACACCGGCGCTCGCCGCGCTCGGCATCGGGCATCGGGTCGAGAGCTGGCTGTTCATGATCGCCGTCGGCTTCGGTGCGGCGACGGCGGCGATCGTCGGCCAGAATCTCGGCGCGGGGCGACCAGATCGCGCCGCGAGGGCCGGTTGGCTATCTGTCGGGTTTGGCTCCCTGTTCGGTATAGTGGCATGCGTCGTCGAGCTGATCATCCCCCAGCGCTTCGCGGCGATCTTCAGCCACGATCCCGCGGTGATCGCCGAGGCGGCGCGATATCTTCGCATCGCGGCGTTCTCGCAGCTCGGCATCTGCGCCGAGATCGTGCTCGAGGGCGCGCTCGGCGGCGCGGGGCACACGCTGGCGCCAATGCTGACGTCGACGTCGATCACCGCGCTGCGCATTCCGCTCGCGGCGTGGGCGGCGGGGCGCTATGGTATCGCTGGATTATGGTGGACGATCTCATTGACCGCGCTCGCGCGCGCCGCTGGAATGATGGCGATCTGGCGCGCCGGACGATGGAAGCGAACGTCAATCGCCTGAGGACGCGAGGATGAAGCGCATCATCACGCTGCTCACCGATTTCGGCACCGCCGACGGATACGTCGGTGAGATGAAGGGTGTGCTCGCCACCGGCGCCCCGGACTGCGCGCTCGTCGACATCGCGCACGATCTCCCGGCGCACGACGTCGAAGCGGGTCGCCTCGCACTCGCGCGCTACTGGCATCGCTTTCCGGTTGGCACGGTGCACCTCGCGGTCGTGGACCCAGGCGTCGGTGGCGCTCGCGCGGCGCTCGCCGTCGAGAGTGAAGGACGCATGCTCGTTGGCCCGGACAACGGCATCCTTTCGCCAGCGATGCTGCATCAAGGCGCGCGCTGCGTCGTACTTCCCGTGCATGCCTCCGCGGCGTCGACCTTCCACGGTCGCGACGTCTTCGCTCCCGCCGCGGCGCAGCTCGCGCAGGGCGTCGCACTCGATGCGCTCGGCGACCCGTATGCGAATCCGATCGTTCTGCGCACACCCGAAGCCACGCGGGCCGCCGATGGATCGACCGTCGGCGTCGTCATCGCGATCGACCGCTTCGGCAACATTGTCACGAATCTCATCACGCGGAGGGCGGGAACGATCGAGATCGCCGGCCGAGTGATCGCGATGATGCGTACCTATGCGGACGTTCCGCCTGGAGCGCTCGTCGCGCTCACCGGTTCGAGTGGGCTGGTGGAGATTGCGGTGCGCGATGGCTCGGCGGCGGACCAGCTCCAAGTGGCGAGGGGAGAGCAGGTGGTGCTACGCACGTCGTAGGAAATATGAAACCGTAAACCGCGCGTCAGCGCGATGGCTTGAACTTCTCCATGGATGGCGTCCCGGGCCCCGAATCCGACACGATCCGGCCCAGGTAGATCGCGCCCTTCAGCGGATCGACCGCTCCGCTGCCGTGATGCAGCTCCGACGCGAGCTCACCGCCGGACAGAAACACGAACATCGTGTAGTACATCCACGAGAGGAGCGCAATCACGCCTCCGATCGTGCCGTACGTCTTGTTGTACGATCCGAAGTGCTGCACGTAGACGCGGAAGAGCAGCGTCGCGACGATCCACAAGAGTGTGGTGACGATTGACGCAAGCACCAGGTGCGACCACCGCTGCTGTGCGTTGGGAAGCAGCTTGAACAGCGTCAGGCACAGCACGACCACCAGCGAAGCCGCGAGCGCGAGCTGGAGGAACGTCCACATCGCGATGCCGAATGCGCCGAAGTGCAGCGTTCGGCCGACCCAGAGCGAGATCCTCTCGCCGTCGAGAAAAATGAAGGTCGCCCCGAGCACGATGATGCCGGAGAGCAGAAGACACGCGATCCGCAGCAACTGCCGCTTCCACCAGGGACGCGATTCGCTCACATCGTACGCGATGTTGAGCGAGTCCATGAGCGCACCGAAGATGCTCGACCCGGACCAACCGGCGAGCAGAGCGCCGACCGACATGACGCCCGCGCCTCCGCTGGCCGTGATGATCTCGCTGAGCGTGCGTCGCAGCAGCGAGAGCGCATCCGCGGGAATGGTCGTCGCCAGCCGCGTGAGGAGCGACTCCATGAGCTGCTGCCCGTTGCCGACCAGCCCGAGCAATGGCGTCAGAAAGAGAAGCAGCGGAAAGAGCGAGAAGAAGAAGTAGTACGCCGTCTCCGCCGCCAGCGACGGGATGTGATCGTCGCCGATTTCCTTCACCGTCTTTTTGACGAGTGGAACGAGGTTGAAGCCCATGATGATCATGGGGCGCAACCGGGCAAGGGCTGGGCCAACTGCCGAGAAAACCAGTTGCCGACGTACCTCGTACGTTGTACAACTCAGGTACTGAGAATGGCGCTCAGACTATTGGGATCTATCGACCCACGATCGTGGAACGAAAGAGGCTTCACGCGTGCGTTTTTGAACGCCGTCGTGAAGCCTGTTCGTCCTGCGCACCAGCGGCTCTACAGCTCCCAGTAGGCTGGATGCCATTCCTGGTACTGGAGTATTACAACGTACGAGATACTTGCGCGCCCGCAGTTGCGTTAGCGGGAGGAGTGCTGAATCTCGATCCCTCCAAACAGCGTCTCCGCTCGAACCTTCAACTTAAACGGAGCCGACTCGTAGTTCGGCGAGTACCACGCGTCGTCACGCTTGACCAGCCCGGAATGCTCGAAACTGGCTGCGACGCGCTGCACCTCGACGCGCACGCCAACGTCCGGGGGGATGTGCAGCGTCAGCTTCCCGAGCAGCAGCCGAGTCGTGAGGGACAGATCGTGCGTCCACGACCCGCTGAAATCGAGATCCACACTGCCCACGCCGCCACGCACGCGAATCTGATCGGCGTTCGCGTTCGCGAGCTGGCGCGCCGTGAAGTCGACGGCGCCCACGTTCACCTCGAGGTCGCGCATGCGAACTCGATTTGGACGCGAGAAGAGCAGCATCGCGTCCGTCGCCCCGCAGTCCAGCCGGAGCGACTGCAGCGACATCTCGCCGAGGTCGAGCGTGGACTGCGTGCCACCGAACTCGAGGTCGAGGTCGAGCGGCACCGAGCGTGGCAGAGTGAGGCGAAGCTCGCCCGACGCACTGCTCGATGAATTGCGGAGCCCGCCCCCGCGCGACTCGAGGCCGAGGGATGTGCTGCGCTGATCCGCATCGTGACGATGCAACGGAACCGAACGCGCCTCGTCGTAGCGGAGGTGCATCGAGTAGAGCACCGGATCGCTGGTGCCGCGGACGTCAACGCGCCCAGCGGCGTACTGCACGCGAATGCGCTGTGGCAGCGTGTCGCGGAGCTGGCGTGAGATGTCGACGTTGCGCCAGAGCGGCGGGCTCTGCGCGGATGCCAGGCCGGGCATCAGCGTCGCCAGAGCGGTGAGCACACGGGTCAGACGCATGTCAGCGTACCTCTTGGGCAGCTACGGTTCGCCGCGCGGCGACCACGCCGGCGACAGGGGTTGGCGTCTGCCACGCAGCAAGCTCGACGGGACGCGCGACGCCCGCCACGCGCCGGTGCGTTCCGGCGCGCGAGAGGATCGCCGCGCCGAGCCCGAGCGTCATTGCCGCCCAGGTGGCGGCGAGCGCTGCCGCTCGAACGACGGTGGCCGCGAGCGGAGCCCACGCCAGCAGCGACCCGATCATCCACAAGACGAAAAAGAGCGCGATGCCGGCGAACAGCGCACCGAGCGCTCGACCGCGAGCCGATGCGTCGCCACCTTGCCAGAGCGCTCCGCCGACGAGTCGCACGACGGCGAGAAAGCCGAGTGTCACGAGTCCCGCGACAGCGATCGCGTATGCGACGATGGCGAAGGGAATGAGCAGAATGCCGATGATCGTGAGCGCAAGTGCGACGGTCAGGATCAGCAGTCCGGGCAGCACGAAGATCTGTCCGAGCACGCCATACCAGAATGCGCGGGCGAAGCGGCCCTGGATGGTCACCACCACGTCGTCCAGATTGGGGCCCGCGAACAGCAGCACGCCCACCGCGATGATG
>DATCGM010000125.1:0-13851 GCA_036508915.1 Gemmatimonadaceae bacterium | reverse complement strand
CTTGTAAAAGGCGATGCCGAGATTCCGATGCTCGTCCACCCGGGCATCGCTCACCGCCGACTCGCCAGCCTTCGTCTTGCCCACGCGCTGCGCGAATCCTGCAGTGACGAGGCCGTAGATCGCCTTGCCGACATCGAACTCGCCAAGGCCCGACTCCTCGATCACGGCGACCACGTCGCGGCGTCCGTCGAGCAGCTCCATGACCACCGCCTGATCGCGCGGCAGTGTGACGCCGCTCGCGGCGAGCTTGCGGCGATCGACATCGAACACGAGGTCGAGACTGGAGATCTTCTTCTCGATCAGACTCCACTCGTCCACGCGTCGTGCGCCCTCGAGCAGCAACGACTCCGAATTGATCGAGACGAGAAGGTCCTGCTCCTCCGGATGGACGTCCGCCTCGAAGTTGAAGGTCCCCTGCGTCCAGGTGAACAGGTAGTAGACCGCCTCTTCGATCTGCAGGCGGATCTGCGCGTGGAGTCCGTCGCGCGTCACCGATCCCTGCGCGACGAGCAGCTCTCCGATGCGCTTGTCACGGTGCAGCGACTGCGCGCTGATCGCGGCGTCGAGCTGTTCCTGCGAGATCGAGCCCGCCTTGAGAAGAATGTCGCCGATCCGGTCGCGCCGATTCACGATCGATGCGTACGAGATGAGTCCCTTATCGAAGTAGACGTAGCCGAAGTTGTTGCGATGCGTGACGGCGAGACAGCCGGTCTTCTTTCCCATGGAGAGAAGCTGCAACACGTCGGGGAGGCTGGCCTCCTTGAGACTGCCCTTGATCGCCATCAGCGAAGCTCTTCGACGAGACGGCCGGCGACGTCGGGCCATTCCCACACGATCTTCTCGTCGTCAAGGAAGAAGGCGTCGGCGGCTTCACGCATCGTGAGCGGCGCCGTGATTGGCGTCATCCCGGAGGGTTCGAGCACCTGGCGACCGAGCGCCATGGTCAGCGGCGCGCCGGTGACGTCCATGCCGGCGCGCAGACGCTGCACCGTGCCCATGATCTCGCGCACGCTCGTCGCGGGACGATCGGCGAGATAGGCGAGCAAATCGCGCGGCGCCTCGAGACGGGCGTCGGCGAGAAACCGCGTGAAGAGCTTCTCGCGCAGCACCCGGTCGGGGGGACCCAGCTCGGCGACGAGCCCACCCTCGAAGCGCGAGCGCAGACGATCCTCCAGTCCGTCGATGGCCTTGGGCTGCATGTCGCTCGCGAAGACGAGCTGCTTGCCCGCGGAGTGAAAGTGGTTGAACACGTGGAACAGCTCTTCCTGCGTGCGCTCCTTCGACGCGACGAACTGCACGTCGTCGATCAGCAGCGCATCAGCGGCGCGGTAGCGCGCGCGGAATCGCTCGATCGTCCCATCCTGCAGCGCGGCGATGAGCTCGTCGATGAACACCTGCGCGCCGACACATGTCACGCGGCCAGGCGTGCCGAGACGCACGGTCAACTCGTTGCCGATCGCGTTGAGCAAATGCGTCTTCCCCACGCCGCTCGGTCCAACGAGGAAGAGCGGATTGTAGCGGTGACCGGGCTCGGCGATCACCGCGTCTGCCGCGCGTACCGCCATCTGATTGGACGTGCTCTCCTCGTACGCGCCGCGCGCGAACGCGGGCTGCGGCCCACGGGGCGGAACCGCACCCGCGAGCGCGTGCTCGACGAACGCCATCGCCTCGGAGAGACGCTCCGGATCGCGGAACCGCTCGTCCCCGCCAAGCTGCGGATCCACGGTGGTGACCTGCCGCTCCAGCTCACGCAACTGCTCGACGGCCTCGCCGTATCCTCGGAGCAGCGCCTCGTAGTTCGGTGGAGGCGCGGGGTCGGCCATGAGCCGCTCGAGGGCCGTCGTGCGATAGCCCTCGCCGCCCCAGAAGGCGATCGCCTCACCAACGCGCACGCGCCACGGCTCGAGCTGCGCCGCCACCGCACTCGCGATATCCGTGAGAAAGCCGAAGAACTCGTCCGTCTCGATCGACGTGCGCGCTGGCGGTGGCGCCGGCCGCGGAATGCCGACGATGTCGCGCACCTGCGCCGGCGTCATCGTGCCGTCGAGCGACTGGTGCGCGCTCAACCGGTTCATCGCGCCTTGAAGCTCGCGGATATTGGCGAACTCCACTCGCGCCAGTTCCTCGATCACGCCAGGCGCGAAGATGATGTTTCGCTCCTCGCACTTCTCGCGCAGGATCGCGACGCGCGTCTCGAAGTCGGGCGCGCCAATGTCCACGATCAAGCCGCCACGCAGCCGGCTGATCAACCGCTCGTCCACATCCGCGATTTCGGCGGGGGGGCGATCGCTCGTCATGATGATCTGCCGGCCACTTCCTTGCAGCGCATTCAGCAGGCGCAGCAGCTCGCTCTGCGTCTCGCGCCGGCCGGTGAGGAACTGCACGTCGTCCACGAGCAGCACATCCACGCGACCGTAGCGGTGCTTGAACCGCTCCATTTCGCCCGAGGCGATCGCGGCGTGGAGCTGCTGGACGAAATCCTCCAGCGAGACGTACTCCACACTCAACTCGGGATTGCGCTGGATCGCATGATTGCCGATCGCGCCGATCAGGTGCGTCTTGCCGAGCCCCGAGCTGCTATAGATAAAGAGCGGGTTGTAGACGGCACCCGGCGCTTCCGCGACAGCGCGCGCCGCGGCGACGGCGAGCCGGTTGGCGGTGCCGACGACATAGTTGTCGAATCGGGCGCGAGGATCGACCTGCATGCCCTACTTCGTCGCGGCGGCTGCAGAGCCGCCGGTGCTGAGGCGACGGAGCACGATCCCCGAGATGCCACGCAGCGTCTCGAAGACTCCCGGGCCATGAAGCGCGTCGGCCGAGAATTCCGGAACGTCGCGGAAATTGATCGCGTCCGACAGCTCGGCGGCGGGAAGAATCAGCTCTGGCGGCAAATCCTGCTTGTTGTACTGGACGACGAGCGGCATCGAGCGGGGATCGATTCCCTGATCGGAGAGGTTCGCGTGCAGGTCCTGAAAGCTCTCGATGTTCTCGCCGAGCTGGCGGGCCTGGCTGTCCGCGACGAAGACGACGCCGTCCGCGCCCTGCAGCACGAGCTTGCGCGTCGCCTGGTAGTAGACCTGACCCGGCACGGTGTACAGCTGGAACTTGGTCGTGAAGCCCGAGATCGAGCCGAGGTCGAGCGGAAGAAAGTCGAAGAAGAGCGTGCGGTCCGTCTGGGTCGCGAGAGACACCATCTTGCCCTTCCGGTCCTCCGGTACCTGCCCATAGATGTAATGCAAATTGGTCGTCTTCCCCGAGCGACCCGGCCCGTAGTAGACGATCTTGCAGGTGATCTCGCGCGTGGCGTAGTTGACGAGCGACACGAGGCAGGCGGGGAGTGCGGTTACGGCCTAGACGCGGCCGAAAAGGACAGCGAGGTTACGATTCAGATCCCGCTCGAAATGTTCGGCCAGCGCGGGGGCTGGCGCGGGCCCGTCGGGCGGCGCGGCAACTACAAGGCCGGCGACCAGTTCATCGAAGTACAGACGGACCAGCCCAATTGAGGTTTCCTGACCGAATACCGTCAAGAAAATGTACGCACCGCGCGGCGAACGTGCTTCCGCCACAAAGATCTGGCGCGTCACGCCAACATGGTGCAGCCCCCGGAAGGGCTTGTCGTCCACCAGCCGGCCAAGCTCCCCGCTCGTGGCATGGATGCCAGCGGCGAGCGCACAGGCGGTCATCACGTCGACCGCACGCGCGAATCCATGCTGCGCGAGCACCTGGCCGCTCGGATGAAGCAGCAGCGCTAGCTCGACGCCGGCCTCATCCACGAACCGCGCGAGCGGTCCCTCGATCCAGGACTCGACGACGCTCGTGATCATGCGGGTCCTCCCTCGCTGAGCGCCGCGAGCTCGATCGCCGCTCGGAGCAGCTCGACGCGCACCAACCCGACATTCACCGCCGATGCCGCGACGACGACGAGCACGAGCTCCCCTGCACCCACCGCGCACAGGCGTCCGTTCGGCGCCTCGAGCTGCAGGAAGGACACGGCGCCCATACCAGCGGCCTGCGCGGAGAGCCGTGCCTTCCTGTAGAGCGACGCGGCGAGTGCAGCCACACGATCGCCCTGCTGCCCGATCTGCAGATTCGAATCGATGACGATGCCATCCTGTTCGCTCACGACGAGCGCGGCGGTCACGCCACGCTGGCGCGAAAGCGTCTGAAGCATCGCGGCGAAAGGAGAGTTCATCAGATGCTCCCGTCCAGCCACCGGCGCGCCCGATCGGAACAGCGATCGAGGAGGCGGCGCACCAGACCAAGCGGCGTCGCTCGCGACGTGGCCAGCACGAGCAGCCCGTCCTGCGGCGACGGCGCCATCGCGACGACGGCAACCTCGGTCTCGAACACGATCGACGTCCAGTCGCCCAGCGCGAGATGCCGCGTTGTTCGACGCGCCGCATCCGTCACACCACTCAGCTCGGCGCCGACTTCCTGCGCCACGTCGCGTCCGTCTCCGCCGACGTATGCGCCAGCGAGCACGAGTCCGGCGCGATCGAGAAGCAGCGCGGTTTGCGCTTCGTCGCGCAGCACATCCACGAAGAGATAGCGGCTGTCGTGCGCAAGCGCGTCCGGAATCGCGGAGTGCTGCGCCGCGGTCGCCGCGGCGTGCGCGGCTCGCACGTGATCGAGCGCGCTCGCCACCTCCGCATCGGCCGCGTCGGAGGCCGCGGCGGCGGCGAGATAACGCTCCGCATCGTCGAATCGCTCGCGATGGAAGCAGATGAAGCCCATGCCTTTCAGCGCGCCGAGGTGGCCGGGCGAGAGACGCAGCACCATGTCCCATTCGTCGAACGCGCGCTCGATGTCGCCGCGGTCGACGGAGAGGCGGGCGAGCAGGTCGTGCGCATCGGCGAGATGCGGATGCCGCTCGAGCCCGCGCAGCGTCACCTTGAGCGCCAGCTCCACCTGTCCCTGGCAGCGCAGCGTCTCTCCGAGATGCACGAACACGCGGCTTCCTGGATCATGCGCGAGCTCGTCGCTCATGCGCCGAACGTCGTCAGCCATCGGCGTGTGCCTCGAGCACGTGCAGCAGCCGCGTCAACACCTCGAGTCCCGCGCGCACGCGGCCCACGTCGGGCGAGCCGGGCACGAGGCGCAGAAAGTGCTCCCAGCTCGCGCGCGCGTTCGCGAAGTCACCGACACGCACCGCCGCGAAGCCGAGATCGCGATGCACCTCCGGCGTGATCGGGTCGGCCTGCACCGCGCGTCTCAGCTCGTCCACGGCCTCCTGGTGGCGCGCGAGCCGAGAGAGTGCCTTCGCCACGAGCAGTCGAGCGGCCGTGGAGTCAGGGCCCGTCGCGAGGGCCGCACGCGCTTCGGCGAGCGCTTCCTCCGGCCGGCCGCCAGCGAGCGCTTCCTGCGCGCTGGTAATCGCCGCGATGGAGTCGCTCAACGCGGTCAGCGTGCGCAGCGAATTGCGCTCCGGCGCTCGCAACACGACGACACCGGTGGACACCAGGCCGTACGCGATCTTTGCGATCTCGAACTCGCTGCTGCCGAGCGAGCCGGCGATACCGCGAAGATCGCGCTCGCCGTCGATCATCATCAGCACTTCCCACTCGTGCGGCAGGAGATCCAGCACCGACGCGCGATCGTCCTCGACCGGCGCGAGCGACGGCACGACGCTGAGGCTCGGCACCTTGTCGGCAATGCGCGACCATTCGTCGATGCGTCGTGCGCCCTCCATCAGCAGCGACTCTGTCGAGATGCGGATGCGTGCGTCGACGGGCACGTCGGAGACCACACGCTCCTCGAACGAGAAGAATCCCTCACGCCACGACATCAGCTCGAAGATCACATTCTCGATCGCCATGCGCAGCTGTCGCTCGAGCTCGCGTTGCGTGATCGCGCGCGCCATCACCAGGCGGTCGCCCAATCCGTGTCCCGGCTCCATGGGCAGCGCGTTCGCCGCCTCCATATCGGCGTCGCCGATCTTTCCCGCCTGCCGCAGTATTCGCTCGATCGACGTCGGATTGCTCCGAATGCTGGCATGAATCACCCGCCCGCCATCGAACAGCACGTCGCCTGCGTCGTCTCGCAGCTCCGACGTTACGCGCAGGGCGCCCGTCTTCCGGCTCAGGTCGAGCAGCTGGAACACATCGTGGATGCCGAGCTCCCGGAGTGGTCCCTCGATGGCCACGGTCAGCGCCTCCCGGCGTTCGCGAAGATGGCCTGCAGATCGGCGGCGGTGCGCGCGTCCCTCCGCGCACGGCGCGCAAACTCACCCGCCGGCTCGAGCTCGATCACGCGACGCCAGCGAAGAATTGCGTCGCGGAAGCGCTTCTGCTCGTTCAGCAGCACGCCTTCATAGTACAGCGCGCCAACATGCGACGGATCGAAGCGAAGGATGCGACGCAAGGCGTGGCTCGCGTCGCGTCGCTTGCCGAGCGCCATCAGTGTCTCGCCGAGTGCGAGCAAGGCGTCGAGGTGATAGGGATCGCGCTCCAGCAGCGCGATGAGCTGCTCGAGCGCGTTCTCCGGATGACCGGAGGCCCGGCGCAGCGACGCGAGCTCGAGCGTCGCTTCGGCGTATGTCGGCACGGCATCGAGCGCGGCCTCGAGCTCCTGCTCTGCCTCGCGCAGCTGGCCTCGCGCGCGTAACAGGCGCGCGAGCTGGAAGCGCACCACCGCGAACTCCGAGTCGAGCTCCAGCGCCTGGCGATACGCCGCGATCGCGCCTTCATTGTCGCCGAGCGAGCGGGCGATGTCTCCAATCCGTTGATGCACGTCGGGACGCTGCGGCGCGAGCTTGCGCGCTTCGTCGAGCGCGGCGAGTGCCCCGGCCGGATCGCCCGTTCCGGCGCGCGCCGCCGCGACGAGCATCACCGTATCGACGACCAACGGGTTCGACGCGGCGAGCGCCTCGGCGATGGGGCGAGCTTCGCGCGCACGATCCATCGCTAGCAGCGACCACGCCTCGCCCAACTGCGGACGCAGCGCATCCGGCTCCCCGCGGCGCGCCTGACGATAGCGCTCGATGGCTTCTCCGTGCAGTCCCTGCCGCGCGTAGATGTCGCCGAGCAACGCGAATCCCTCCGCCTGCGGTGCGCCGCGAGACAGGGCGCGACTCACCTCAGCGGCCGCCCGATCGACGAGGCCCATGCCCAGGTAGTCCGTCGCCATACCGTACGGATCGCCATTCTCGGCCGCGACGGCCTGAAGAGACGCGTCGGGAAGCGGCGCCGCGGGGGCGAGCGACGTGAACAGCGAGTCGAGCACGGCGGAGTCGAAGGCGAAGTCTTCGACCGCGTCGTCCAGGCGCTGTACCGCGCCAAGATCCGGCTTGATCGAGAGATCCGGATCCTCGTACTCGAGGTCGATCGCGAGCTCGAACTTCTGCGCGACGTAGTACGGGTCGAGTTCGAGCGCGCGCTTGGTCTCGTGCAGCGCGCCCTCGAAGTCGCCGAGGTTCGAGAGGGTGAAGCTCAGGTTGTAGTGCGCCTCGGCCGAATCGGGCTTCGCCTGCACCGCGCGCGCGAACGCATTGCGCGCATCCTCGAACCGGCGAAGCTCGGAGAGCACGAGTCCGACACCATTCCAGGCCGCGGCATCCTCCGGCACGCACTGCAGCACGCTGCGGTACGCTTCCAGCGCGAACTGAAAGCGCTTTCCCTTGCTCAGCAGCAGCGCGAGGTTCAGACGCGCCTTGTTGAATGCGGGTTGGCCCTTGAGCGCTTCCCGGAACGCCTCGATCGCGCCCTCGGTGTCTCCGCAATGATAGAGCGCGACTCCGAGATTGTTGTGCGCCAAGGCGTAGCTCGGCTCCGCCTTCACTGCGCGGCGATAGCTCTCCTGCGCATCGGCGAAGAGACCGTCCTGATGCAGCGCGACGCCGCGCTCGTTCCACAACTTCGGGCTGATCGGCGCATTCGCGAGGAGCTCATCGTAGAGGACGACGGCGGCCTTCGGCTCACGACGCAGCAGATGGACTTCTGCCATCGCCTGCAGCACGAGTGGACGGTCCTCGCCCCGGTCGAGCGCCTTCGCGTACTCACGGAGCGCCTCGCCGAAATATCCCTTCTGGCGGAAGGCGAGCCCGAGGTTGAACTGCGCGAGCTGTCCTTCGGGCTGTACCTCCATCGCGGAGATCCGCACCGGTGAGCGCGCCGGCGTCGCCTGCATGGACTCTCGCATTTGCGAGCGACGCTCTTCGATCGCGAGGTTCGTCTGCGCGCGTGAGAGCGCCGGATTGAGCTGAATGGCGCGCCGCGTGACCTCGCGCGCCTCCTCGTGCATGCCGAGATCGCCGAGCACGAACCCCATCAGGTAGTACGCATCGGGGTTGTGCGGGTTGAGCTCCACCGCACGCCGCAGCGCGGAGAGTGCGCCCTCGCTCACGCCGCGATTGTAGAGCACCTCGCCGATGTAGAAGTTGACGACGGAGCTCGAGGTATCGAGCGCGAGCCCGCGCTCCAGATACCCGAGCGCCTTGTCCAGGTCTCCGTTCGTGCGCTCGGCGAGCCCGAGCTGCACGAGCGCGCCGATATCGGTCGGGTGATAGCGCAGCAGCTCGGTGAATTCCGCGACGGCGTCGGCCGTCTGTCCGAGCAGGGCGAACGTACGACCCAGCTCCCAGCGCGTGTCGCGATCGTCGGGCCGGACGCGCAGACGTTCGGTGAGCTCGCCGATGCGCTTCTCGTAATACCCCGTGTTGAAGTACGCGATCTCGAGATTACGCTGCGCAACGAGCATCTTCGCGTCGAGCTCGAGCGCGCGCATGAACGCGCTGACTGCCTCCTCGTACAATCCCTTGTTGTAGTACAGCACGCCGAGATTGTTGTGCGCGCCGGCGTCGGACGGATCGATGCGCCGCACGAACGACCGCAGGACGTCACGGTCGCGCTCGGAGGAAAGAGAGGAGGCCATTTATGTCAACGCTAGGCGAAACGCTAGGCGACGCGTACGGCGCGCAGGATCGCCTGGAGCGACGCCGGATCCGGCAGAAGCAGAAAGAATCCGCGCAGCTTCTCGTCCACGTCGTGCATGAAGAACTCGCTCTCCACACAGAAGACGTAGTCCTTGTCCGTCCCGAACTGGAGATACGCCGTCGTCAGCACGGCCGTGCTCATGTCGATGGCGAGCGACGGCGGCGAGGGCAGCAGCATCATCCCCATGAAGTCGCTCAGCGCATTCATGTACGCGCTGCTCAGGATGTTGCCCGCCTCCTTGATCGCGGACTGCTCCATCTCGCCCAACTCGGGGCTCGAGCCAGGCATCCGGCGCAGCATTAGCTCCGCCAGTCTCACGGCGGTCGGCTTGGGAAAGACGAGCAGCGTGCGCCCCGTCAGGTCGCCCATCATGTGCATCAGCACGGCGGCCACCGGCTCCTCCGGCTCGCCGATCTGTGGCGGCACATCCTCGAGACGCGAGACGTTGATCGTCGGCACGCTGATCATGATCGTGCTGTTGATCATCCGCGAGAGCGCCGTCGCAGCATGTCCCGCGCCGATGTTCGCAACTTCGCGCAACGCGTCGAGCTGCAGCGCTTTCAGCGAGCGTAGGTCGTCCATTTCGAGTTTCCCTTAAAGAAGGCTGCTGACATCGAGGATCAGCGCCGGTGCCCCGTCGCCGAGAATGGTTGCCCCGCCAAAGAGCGAGCGGGCGGCCTGCACGCCGTCGAACTGTTTGACGACGATCTCCTGCTGCCCAATCAGCGCGTCGACGACGAGCGCCGCGCGCCGCTCCGCCAGTTCGACGACGATCACCTGCTCGAGGCCACGCGCCGCCTCACCCGCAAACTCGACGAGCGACCGCAGTCTCACCAGCGGAAGCACCTCGTCTCGAAGCATGAGCACGTCCCGTCCCTGCACCGAGCGCTGAATCGCCGGCCGAAGTTCCACCGTCTCGCTCACGTGCGTCATCGGCACCGCATAGATCTCGTCGCCGATGCGCGCGAGCAGCGATCGCACGATCGCGAGGGTGAGTGGAAGGCGCAGCGTCACCGTCGTTCCCTCGTCCGACATGCTGCGAATGTCCACCGAGCCGCCAAGCGCGCGCACTCGGGTATAGACGGCATCCAGGCCCACGCCGCGGCCGGAGAGATCAGTCACCCGCTCGGCGGTCGAGAATCCAGCGCGCGCGATGATCCGCACGAGCTCGTCGTCGCTGAGATCGGTCTTCGTCGCTTCCACCAGCCCGCGCTCCCGCGCCCGCGCCAGCACCCGCTCGTGATCGATGCCTCGGCCATCGTCGGTCACGCGAATCGCAACGGCCGACCGGTCGCGCAGCGCGCTGAGAGTGAGACGCCCCGCCGCCGGCTTGCCCTTCGCGATGCGCACCGCCGGCGACTCGATGCCGTGATCCACCGCGTTGCGCAGCAGATGCACGATCGGATCACCGACCTCCTCGAGCATCGAGCGGTCCAGTTCGACCTCCTTGCCCTCGATCGCAAACTCCACCTGCTTGTCCACCGAGCGCGCCGCGTCGCGCACGAGGCGCGGAAAGCGGTCGAACACCTGCCACACCGGCACCATCCGGCTCGTCATGATCTCGTCCTGCAGATCGGCGACGAGGCGCGACGCCTGCGCGACCGTTTCGGCGAGCGCCGGATCTTCGCTCGCGCCGACAAGCTGCACCAGCCGGCCGCGCGTGATCACCAGCTCACCGATCAAATTCATCAGGTTGTCAAGCCGCCGGAGGTCGATGCGCACGCTGCGCTGCTCGCGCACCTCGGGCTCAACGCTCGAAATGACGGGCATCGATGCGCCCGCCAGCTCGGCGACGTTGAACTCCGTCGTCTGGTGCGAAATCTCCGACGGCTCGTCCTCGCCGAGGCGCACGTCGTCCACGTCGCCCGCCTTGCGCAGCGCATTCCTGACGTCGTCGAGCGAGTGCGCCGTGAGCAGCCGCAGCGCGAAGTCGTGATCGAACGCATCCGCCTGCATTGCCTCGAGCGAAGGTGAGCATGCAACGAGGTCACCGAGCTGCCTCGCGGCCTGCACGACGAGGAACGCGCGAACACCCTTGAGCGGTGTACCCTGCACGAGCCGGATGCGCACGAGTAGCCCGTCGCCCTCCGGCGCGGACGCTGTCCACGCTCCGTCCGCCACCACGCGCACGGCGGTCGACGCATGACCGCGACCGGGACCTCCTTCGGCGCGCAGCCGCGCAACGACGCCCTCGACCTCGGCTGCGTTCGACCGCCCTTGCACCGCGCCCTCGACCGCGCTCTCGAGCACGTCGGTCGACTGAAAGAGCAGCTCCATCAGCGGCTCATCCACGGCGCGCGCGCCGCGGCGCACGCTGTCCAGCAGTGTCTCGAGCTCGTGCAAGAGCGAGGCAACAGACGTGTAGCCCATCGTCGCGCTCATCCCCTTGATCGTGTGCACCGCACGAAAGATCGCTCCAATGGGCTCGTCGCCCCCCGCCCCGCGCTCGAGCTCGAGCAGCGAGTGGTTGATGGCGGAGACGTGCTCACGGCTCTCGGTAAGAAAGAGCTCGGCGTACTGGGCGCTATCCACTGAACTGATGGCCGCTCTGGCCTCCCGTCACCCCAGCACGCGCTGCACGGCTTCGAGCACGCGACTCGGTTGAAACGGCTTGACGACGAAGTCCTTGGCACCGGCCTGAATGGCCTCGACGACCAGCGCCTGCTGCCCCATCGCGCTGCACATCAGCACCTTGGCGCCCGGATCGAACCGGCAGATCTCCCGCACGGCATCGATGCCGCCCATGTCCGGCATCACGATGTCCATTGTCACGAGATCGGGGCGCAACTGCTTGTACTTCTCCACCGCCTGCACACCAGTCTCCGCTTCGCCGACGATCTCGAATCCGGCCTGCTGGAGGATGTCGCCGATCATCGTCCGCATGAAGATCGCGTCATCGCAGATGAGAACTGTATGACTCACTTGCTTGCCCCCTAGAGCAGGACCTCTGTGACCAGTACATGAATGTCCACCAGGACGACGACGCCGTCGTTCAGATGCCCGAGTCCGCGGACAAGCCCTCGCGGTGCATCTCCCGCGCTCGTCGCGATTGGCTCCTCCGTGATCGCCTGCACGTCCATCACCTCATCCACCGCCACGCCGACGACGCGCGTGCCGTGCGTCGCCAGAATGATGGACCCTTCCCGAACCGGCGCACGCGACAGATCGAGACGCGTGCCCAGATCGAGCACCGTGACGATCGTGCCCCGCAAATTGATCAATCCCTGGACGTACGGTGGCGCGCCAGGCAGTCGCGTGGCGCGCCGATACGGAATGATCTCCCTGACCGCCTCGATATCGCAGCCGTACACGCGTTCCGCGACACGGAAGAGTAACGTCCGCGCAGCGGTCCGTGATTCAGGAATCGTCTCGGAAGAAACCAAAATACTCCAGCGGATCAGTGTCGGCAAACGCGACGTCGGGCCCTGCGGCACTCACAACGGAACGCACCAGATCGGGGGGCAGCGCAGACCGCAGCTCCACCATCGCACCCGTCGCCGGATGCGTGAAGCGCAACCAGGCCGCGT
This sequence comes from Gemmatimonadaceae bacterium, assembly GCA_036508915.1. GTDB lineage: Bacteria > Gemmatimonadota > Gemmatimonadetes > Gemmatimonadales > Gemmatimonadaceae > AG11. The sequence continues at coordinate 1,394 of DATCGM010000125.1, read as the reverse complement.
GCAGAAAATGACGCTTCGCCGGTAGTGAGACAAGCTTCCGGCCCCCACCGCCGCCATACGTGTCATCGCCGACCACCGGATGACCGATGGAGGAGAGATGCACGCGAATCTGGTGTGTTCGTCCGGTGTGAAGGTGTGCGCGCAGCAGGTCCACGACGTCGAACCGCGCGAGCCGCACGAAGTCCGTTCGCGCCGCTCGCCCGGTACTGACGATTGCCATGCGCTTTCGGTCTCGCGGATCGCGGGCGATCGGCTTGTCCACCGTCACGGCGTCCTCGTCGAGATGGCCCCAGCTCAGCGCGGCGTAGCGGCGAACGATCTCACGCTTCGCCATCGCGGCGCCCAGAATCCGGTGGGCGCGGTCCGTCTTGGCCACGAGCAGCAGACCGGATGTTTCCTTGTCGAGCCGGTGCACGATCCCTTCGCGCTCCTCTCCGCCGAGGCCGGAGAGCGGGCCGCCCCGCCCTTTCAGTGCGTTCACCAGCGTTCCGCTCCAGTTGCCGGGCGCCGGGTGCACCACCATCCCCGCCGGCTTGTCGACGACGAGCACGTCGTCGTCCTCATAGGCCACGACGAGCGGGATATCCTCCGCCGTCACCGGCCGAGCGGATGGCGGCGCGATCTGGACGACGACCCGGTCTCCCTCCGACGGGCGATAGCTCGCGCGCTCCGCTACGCCATTCACCATCACGCAGCCGGTCGCGATGAGCGTCGCGGACTGTGTCCGAGAGAGATCGAGCGCTGCGGCCACGAACAGATCGAGCCGCGGCGCTTCGGCGGGAGCCACCAGCTCGTGCCGCGCGCCGCCTGGACCGGCGCCGACGCCCGTCACGCGTCCGTCCCTTCGCTCCGCTCGAGGACAGGCCCGGCGGGTTCGGCGACGGGTGCGGGCGGCTCTGGCGTCACCCTCTCATTGCGCGCCGCGGCGATCTGCGCCAGCCGCTGATCGTGATCCTCCCGCGAGAGCGACCAGGCCAGCACGAGCGCTCCGACCGTCACCGCGGAATCCGCCACGTTGAAGGTCCAGAAGCGAACGTTGCCGTACCCGATGTCGATGAAGTCCACGACGCCGAGCGGCGAGCGGAAGCGATCGATCAGGTTTCCGGCCGCCCCGCCCCATGCCAGGCCGAGCGCGGTGATGCGCGTCAGGTCGCCGACACGCGCGCCCGTGCCGGTCATGCGATACAACCGCCAGAGCACGAACAGCGCGACGAGTGCGAAGCCACCGAAGATCACCCGCGAGTACACGCCGAGCGACATGCTGAATGCCGCGCCGGGATTGTACGCGAGCGTGAAGCGCACGGCGTCGCCAATGATGCGATGCGGTACGTAGCGCGGCGCGAGCATGCGCTCCGCCAGCAGCTTCGTCACCAGATCGGCGGCGACGACGCAAC
>DATCGM010000124.1:0-6337 GCA_036508915.1 Gemmatimonadaceae bacterium | reverse complement strand
CACTTCGATGCTATCCGTGCGGATCCTGGAGCTGGCGCCGAAGCCCATGATCGCGCGAAGGACAGTGGCACCCGCGTAGTGGTTTCGGCGAAGCAACTCGACGATGGCGGCGTGGAGCGGCTTGCCGTCGAACTTGTCATGCTCTCCGATGTGGATTCGCATCAGCACCCGCTCACCCTTCAATCCGTGCATGATTCCTCTCCGCCGCTATCGCGGGCGATGCATGGTGGAAGATCAGACACGCTCGCGAAACGCGATCAGCTCGCGCGCGAGAAGGAATCCACAGAACGTAGCGGCGAGCGCGAGGACAGCGCTTCCCAGCGCGTACGCTCCTGCACGCTCGTACTGCCCCTCTTCGATGAGCGTCGCCGTCTCGAAGCTGTAGGTCGAGAACGTCGTATATCCCCCGCAGAACCCTGTCGTCAGCAACGCACGAAGTTCGACGCTCACGGCGGGGGCGGCCAGGGCGTATCGAATGATGAAGCCAAGCAGCAGGCTGCCCGTCACGTTGATCAGCAGCGTTCCCCACGGGAAGGTCACGCCGAGCCGCTGTTGTACCGCCAAGGACAGATAGTAGCGGGACACGCCTCCAATCGCGGCGCCGACGGCGATCGCCCAAACGATTCTCACGACCACCTCGTCATGTCAGGGCCTCGCCGGGAAGTGAAGGTCGTAGTCTCGTCAACATGAGTCCTCGGTCATGGTACGGAGCTGAGAGCAAAAGAAAAACCGTGCTGTCGTTGCCTACTGCCCGTGACCACGGTGGCCACGCGAGAGTAGGCGTCATCAGCACGGTCGCGGACCTTCACAGGCCTCGAACGGCGGTTACCGGCGGAACGCCATCGCCAGAATGTCGTCTTCGAATGTCAGACGAAGATATGATGGCAGTGTCACATGCGCCATGGCACGGCTGAAGTAGCGTCGCAGCCGACAGCCCAGTCGCGCGAGCGTCGATCTCACGGCCGGTTGCGTACGCTAACACGCCGGTCTAACCTTTCAATACATGACCACTCCGATCACCCTCGCCGACGTGCAACGCGCGCGCGAACGGCTCTCGCCGTACCTCACGCCGACCCCATTTCGCCACTATCCCACGCTCGACGCGGCGATTCGCGGTGTCGAGCTCTTCGTGAAGCACGAGAATATGCAGCCGACCGGCTCCTTCAAGGTGCGCAACGGCCTCTCGACGCTCACGGCGCTCGATGCGGCGCAGCGCGCCGCCGGCGTCGTCGGCGCCACGACCGGCAATCACGGTCTCGGCCTCGCGTACGCCGGCCGCCAACTCGGCGTCGGCGTCACGATCTGTGTGCCGCTCGGCAACAATCCGGAGAAGAACGCGGCGTTGCGTGCATGGGGTGCACAGGTCGTCGAGGAAGGTGCCGACTACGATGACGCGGCGGTCGTGGCGCAGCGGCTCGTCGACGCGCACGGGTTCACCTTGGCCCACTCGACGAACAATGTGAATGTGCTCACCGGTGCCGGCACGATGACGCTCGAGATCCTCGAGCAGACCGACGATCTCGACGTGTTGCTCATCGCCATCGGCGGCGGATCGCAGGCGGTTGGCGCCATCACGGTGTCGCGCGCCCTGCGTCCTGGCCTTCGCATCATCGGAGTCGGGGCGGCGGGGGCGCCGGCGCAACACGACGGATGGCACGCGAAGTCGCCGCGGAAGACGCCGCGCGCCGATACCTTCGCCGAGGGTGTCGCGACTCGATCGACGTATGAGCTGACCTTTCCGACGCTGCTCGCCGGACTCGCCGATTTCGTGACGGTGACCGACGCCGAGATCGCCGAGGCGGTTCGAGTGATCCTCTCGGCGACGCATCATCTCGTGGAGGGTGCCGGCGCGATGGGCGTCGCCGCGGCGATGAAGCTCCGCGACCAGCTCAAGGGTCAGCGCGTGGGTGTGGTCTTCTGCGGCGGCAACATGGACACCGGCGTGTTGCGGAAGATTCTGAACCGCGAGATGTGAAAGGGCGAAGGACCTGCACCTCGTTCGCTACGACACCTTGCGCGTCTTCCGCTTCAGGAAGTCCATGAGGATGAACTGCCCAAGCGTCATCGTCGTCGTGAAGTAGGCCTTGCCGCGGCTGATCTCGCTCATGCGCTTCACGAACTCGACGAGCGCGCGGTCGCGGGCGAGCATGAAGGTGTTGATCATGATGCCCGACTTCCGGCAGGCCGCGACCTCCTGCAGCGTCTTCTCGATGACGGTGACGTCGAGCCCGAACGAGTTCTTGTAGATCTGGCCGTCGGGCATTGTGAGCGCCGAGGGCTTGCCGTCGGTGATCATGATGATCTGGCGCATGTCCTTCTTCTGCGCCATGAGCAGGCGTCGGGCGAGCTTGAGTCCCTCGGCGGTGTTCGTGTGGTACGGCCCCACCTGTGCGTTCGCCAGCATGGCCAGCGGAATCTCCTCGGCGGAATCGTGAAAGAGCACGACCTTGATCGAGTCGCCGGGAAACTGCGTGCGGATCAGATGGGTCAGCGCGAGCGCGACCTTCTTCGCCGGCGTAAACCGATCCTCGCCGTACAGGATCATCGAGTGTGAGCAGTCGAGCATCAGCACCGTCGCGCAGCTCGAGCGGTATTCCGCCTGCCGCACCATCAGATCGCTGTAGTCGAGGTCCATCGGCACCTCGATCTTTCCCGTGCGAATGAGCGAGTTCTTCAACGTCTCGTTGACGTCGATGTTCAACACGTCGCCGAACTCGTACGGCTTGCTCCACCCGTCGGCCTCGATGCCGGTTGCCAGATAGGGCGTGTCGTGGCTGCCGAAACTCGACTTGCCGAGCGAGCCGAGCAGGCCGCGGAGCGTCTTGTAGCCGAGGAAGTCGATTCCCTTGCCGGTGAGATTGAAGTTCACGTCGCGCGACGCGGCGTGCGCTATGGATCCCTTTCCCTCGACCGGTTGGTGGCCGGCGGGCATCTGCGGCGGAGTCTCGAGGTTGAGATATCCTTCCTTGATCAGCCGCTGCACGAGGTCGTCGAGCAGCTTGGCGAGCTTCGCCTGCGCGTCTTCGTCGCCGTCGCCGCGGAGCGCCTCGAGCATCTCGGGAGTGAACTGCCCGCTCTCCATCAGCGCTTCGAGAATCGCCTGCTTCAGGGACTCCAGGGTGCGGTCGCCGGGCTCGTCGAAGCCCATGCCATAGTAGGGCTGCCCGTCGCCACCGGCGAAGCCGGATTGGAGCAGGAAATCGGCGAGCTTGTCGAGCAGCGACTGGAGATCGACCGCGTCGGCCATCTCCGGCGAGAACTTGCTGTAGGTATGGAAGCGCATGGCGATTCTCCTCGTTGAGAAATACCGCCGCGCGCGCCGAAGTGCCAATGGGCGAAGCCGTGGGCGAATCGCGACGCCGCTCTATATTTCGGCCGTGCCCTCAGCAACATCCATCAACCCGTTCCGGGTCTTTCTCCGCCATCGGAACTTTCGCCTATTTCTCATTGGCCAGACGCTCTCGCTGATCGGCACCTGGATGCAGTCCATGGCACTGGGCTGGCTCGCGCTGGAGTTGACGAACAGCGCCTTTCTCGTCGGGCTGGTCGTGACGACGTCGTCCGTACCGATCCTGATTTTCACGATGCCCGCCGGCGCGATGGTGGACCGTTCGGACAAGCTCCGGCTCGTACGCATTGCGCAGAGCGCCTTTCTCGTCAACGCGACGCTGCTCTGGTGGCTGACCTACACGCAGCGAATCACCATCGGGTCACTGCTCGCGCTGGCCTTTGTGAGCGGACTCATCGCGTCTGTCGAGATTCCGGCGCGGCAGTCGATGTTCATCGACCTTGTGGGTCGCGAAGACCTGCCCGACGCGATCGCCCTCAACGCGAGCGGATTCAACCTGGCACGCGTCGTCGGACCCGGATTGGCGGCCGCGGTGATCGCCAATCTCGGCATCGCGTGGTGCTTCTTCCTGAATGCGGCGAGCTTCGTCACGGTGCTGATCGGACTGTTCATGATCCATCTGCCAAAATGGGTGGCCAGGGAGACGGCGCACAGCCCTTGGGAAGGGGTGCTCGAAGCCTTTCGCTACATGCGCGACACGCCCAAGGTGCGCGCGCTCATGACGATGGTGACCGTGTATTCGATCTCGGGTGTGCCAGTTCTGGCACTGATGCCCGTGGTCGCGCGCGAAATGTTCGGGCTGGGCGCGGCCGGATATGGGCTACTGATGTCGTGCATGGGAGTCGGCGGACTCACCGGCGCGCTCGCGCTCGCCAGCGTTGGCTACCGCTTCTCTCGCATCAAGCTGCTGATGGTGGCGTCGATGGCGTGGCCAGCGCTGCTGCTGGCCTTCTCGTTCACGCGAACGCCGTGGGTCGCGTACGTGCTTCTGCTGGCGATCGGATGCTCGATGATTCTCAATGGCGCGATCTCGAATGGACTTCTGCAGACGATCGTGCCCGATGCGTTGCGCGGGCGCATGATGGCGGCGTACGGGTTGGTGGTGGTGGGGCTGGCACAGGTCGTCGGGGCGTTCGTCGCCGGATCCGTTGCGCACGTGCTCGGCGTCGCCGTCTCGATCGGCGGCGCGGCGGTGATGATGCTGATGTTCGGGGTATGGGCATTCTTCAAGCGACCGGAGCTGAGGACGCTTTGAACTCTGCGACTGATAACAGTTTGGAGTGGGGGAGTTTTCCTGCAGTGCAAAGTTGAAGTTTGACTCAGCTTGGAGATCGTCGCAGACCACTGTGGCGTAAGGCCATCGTCAGACGGGGCCAGTGGGAAACGGAACAGCGGAACTGACGGTGCCCTTCGTTTCGCCGTATCGTATCGTACGTGTGCCGGGCTGAGAAGACGTTACGCCGGTACGAACAACGACCATCTCCCAACTCTAAGACTTCAACTTTGAACTGGGGGAAAACTCCCCCACTCGGAAGTTTCAGGCTCCCCACTCGGAAAGTTTGTGTATGTACTCGACCTGCACACGAGGACTCCGAACGTCGTGCACTGGAAGGCGAACTGCACGTTCTCGAAGCGGCGTGGAAGGACGCCGAGGAGATCGCGGGCATTGCCGACGACATGTTCCTGCCCGAATCGGTCGCTGACGATCTTGCGAGGCTCAAGCGCCAGCGCGACGGCGAGTAGTCAGCCGAACCGCTCTTGCGCCACCCGGGTCACCAGCTCCGCGGCGCCATCGAGCCCGAGCCACGCCGTGTTCACGCAGAGATGATAGTTCGCGACGTCGCGCCAGTCGCGCTTCCAGTGCCGCTTCACGTATTCCTCGCTTCGCGCGTTCATCTCCGCGACGTTCTTGCGCGCCTCGTCCGGCTTGACGCCGAGGTTCGTCACCGCGTACGCGGCAAGCGCGTCGAGCGGAGCGTAGCAGAAAACATGAATCGCATCGCTGCGCGTCGCGAGCAGGCATTGCGCGCCGCGTCCGACGATCACCGCCGGTCCCGCCTGAACGGCTTCCTCCATCACGCGCCCCGTGACTTCGACGATTCTCTCCTCGCTCGGCGGCAGCGCGGCGTCACCCACAGTCGGCATCACCTCGGGGGCCGCGAGCGAGATGGCCGACGCGAGACGTTCGGCGAGTGACGGCATGCGCTCCTCGCGAGCGGAGACTTCGGCCGGCGAGATGCCGAGTCGCGCCGCCACTTCGTCCACGACCGCGTTGTCGTAGAGATGCCATCCCAGCGCGCGCGCCACACGCTCCGCCACCTCCGAGCCGCCGGAGGCGTACTGCCGCGAAATGGTGACGATCGGCATCAGCTTCTTCCTCGATCCAGGATGCGCAGCCGCACCTGTTCGATGATCTCGAAGCCGAGTGCGGTCCATGCACCCTCCGCTGACGCGCTGCCCGCCACGTTGTGGAGCCGCATCTGATCCAGTCCGCGCTCGCGCGACCACTTATCCGCCGCGCGCAACAGCGCACGCAGCACCCCCCGGCGCCGCGCCTCGGGGCGCACGTAGACGGACGACAGGTACGCGTAGCGCGCCGGCTCGAGCAGTGGCGACCCGATCGACTCCACACAGCGCAGGATCCCCGCGACGACGCCCTCGCGCTCGGCGAGGAATATCGATTCGCTGGTGGAGCGCAGTTGCGTGGCGAACAGGTCGCGCGCGCGCGCGGTGACATCGGTGCGAAGCCGGCCGTAGATCGGGTGATCCGGATGCTCCCGGAGCAGCGCCAGTCTGAGCTCCATCACGGCATCGAGATCGCGAACGCCGGCCTGGCGCACGTGAATTCGGCTCGCGCTCGAGTCCGCGACCTCCGCCGCAAGCGGCTCCGTCTGTGCGCTGGTTGGCATCGCGTCAGGCCGACAGGCCGCCTCCAAAGAAGTCTTCATTCGGCCGGCGACGTCGCCGCTCCGGTTCGGCGCGGCCATA
>DATCGM010000123.1:0-2096 GCA_036508915.1 Gemmatimonadaceae bacterium | reverse complement strand
CGGTGTGAGCGCGTCGCGCATCCCTTTCGCGACGTAGACCAGCGGGTTGACGAGCACAAGATAATTCATCACCAGCGAATCGACGCGAGAAGAGCCGGACCGGGCCTCCACTCGCATGACGGCGGCCGACTCGTATCTTCCGCCACCACAGTCGGCACCATCCCCAGACCTGTCTCGCATGCGCTATACCTACTTCATCGCCACTCTCGCGCTCGTCGGTGCGTCGCCGTCCCATCTGGATGCGCAGGGACCCACAGGCCGCGCCCCTGACACATCGTCCACGCTCATCACTCCTGCCCGCGTCTTCGACGGAATGGAGATGCACGAAGGCTGGAGCGTCCTCGTGCGCGGAGATCGCATCGCCGCCGCCGGTCCGTCGAACACGATTGCCGCCCCGGCGAACGCCACGCGCGTCGGCCTCCCCGGCGCGACGCTCATGCCTGGCATGATCGAGATGCATTCGCATCTCCTCCTGCATCCGTACAACGAGACGACGTGGGACGACCAGGTGCTTCGCGAGCCACTCGCGTTGCGCGTCGCGCGCGCGACCAACCACGCGCGCGAGACGCTGCGCGCCGGCTTCACGACCGTGCGCGACCTCGGCACCGAGGGCGCGGGCTACTCGGACGTCGGACTCAAGCGCGCCATCGCGCAGGGCATCATTCCAGGACCTCGCATGATCGTCGTCACGCGCGCCATCGTCGCGACTGGCAGCTACGGACCGCGCGGCTTCACGCCGGAAATGGACGTCCCGCAGGGCGCCGAAGAGGCCGATGCGTCATCGCTCGCGCGCGTGGTGCGCGATCAGATCGGCCGCGGCGCGGATTGGATCAAGGTGTACGCCGACTACCGCTGGGGTCCGAATGGCGAAACGCGTCCCACCTTTACCTTGGGCGAGCTCGAGCAGATCGTCGAGATCGCGCGCACATCGGGACGACCCGTCGTCGCGCACTCGTCCACCCCGGAAGGAATGCGCCGCGCGACGCTCGCGGGCGTGGAGACGATCGAGCACGGCGACGCGGGTACGCCCGAGGTGTTCCGCCTGATGAAAGAGCACAATGTCGCGCTCTGCCCGACCATCGCCGCCGGCGACGCGATCCTGCGCTACCGCGGCTGGAAGCACGGTGACCCCGAGCCTGCCCGCATCGCCGAGAAGCGAGCGAGCGTTCGCGCGGCAATGGAAGCGGGCGTAACGATGTGCAGCGGCAGCGACGTCGGCGTCTTCACGCACGGAGAGAATGGTCGCGAGCTGGAGCTCATGGTGGACTACGGCATCGCGCCGCTCCAGACGCTGCGCGCGGCAACCAGTACGAACGCGCGGCTGCTCCACATGGAGGAACAGATCGGCGCGATCAAACCCGGGCTGCTCGCGGATCTCGTCGCCGTCCGAGGCGATCCCGTCAAGGACATCCACGTGGTGCGCGACATCAGCTTTGTGATGAAGGGAGGCACGGTCGTCAGAGCGGCGCCCTGACTCGGGCTAAACCACCTGCTCTCGGGCTGCGACGTCCGCCCGCGGGGCGCGAAACAGCACGCTGAACCTGGACCCCTTGCCGGGCTCACTCTCGACGACGAGCTCGTGGCCCATGAGTGCACACAGCTTCTGCGAGATGGCGAGTCCGAGCCCCGTGCCGCCGTACGTGTGCGCGGTCTGCGAGTCGGCCTGTTCGAACGCCTTGAAGATCGCGTCGATGCGGTCGGCGGGAATGCCGATCCCCGTGTCCTCGACGTCGATGCGCGTTGCGGCGCCGGTGACCGGATCGGTTTCCACGCGCACGAACACGCGGCCGTCTCGCGGCGTGAACTTGATTGCATTGCCGACGAGGTTGATCAACACCTGCTTCAGCTTCGACTCGTCGGTCATCGCCTGGGCGCCCCACGGCGTCACGATCTGTAGCTGCACCCCCGCATCCGTCGCGCGCACCTCGAGCTCGGCGATCGTATCGCGCACGAGTGTCGAGATGGAGGTCATCCCCAGCTCAACCGTCTCGCGTCCGGATTCGATCTTCGAGAGGTCGAGCACCGTGTTGATCAGCGCGAGCAGATGCTTTCCATTCGCGCCGATACGGTCGAGGTAGGTAAGGTCCGCCTTTCCA
>DATCGM010000122.1:0-18078 GCA_036508915.1 Gemmatimonadaceae bacterium | reverse complement strand
GAAGGCCACCGGCTGCGCCAGGCCCTTGGCCGCCTGAATGGACGTGATCGCCGCGGTCAACGTCGTCTTCCCGTGATCCACGTGCCCGATCGTGCCCACGTTCACGTGCGGCTTGGTGCGCTCGAACTTTGCCTTTCCCATGACCGATACCGAAACGCAAAAGGGTTGGACAGCCAGTAGCCCCCAGAGGCGTGAACGTCTCCAGCGGCCAGAAAACACTCAGCATGCGCGCCATATCCACTGCGGCGCCACGCTCACTGCGACGATGCGTCGCCCAACACCCACCCGACGACCCATCCGCCAGAGGACGCGATCGGGATTGAACCGATGACCTCACCCTTACCAAGGGTGTGCTCTACCAACTGAGCTACGCGTCCGAGCCGACCAGATACCACAATCTCCCAGGAATGTTCCCCCCGAAGACAGGGAAGCCGCCGCGTGCCGCACGGCGGCCGGCTTCCCACACACACTTCAACTCCTTCAGCAACTTCCCAGAGCGGGAGACGGGGCTCGAACCCGCGACATCAAGCTTGGAAGGCTTGCGCTCTACCAGCTGAGCTACTCCCGCGAAGTACCGCCCCGAAAGTTCACGCCACGTGACCGCTGCGGCGCATGGTGGGGGAAGGATTCGAACCTTCGAAGGCTTGCGCCGTCAGATTTACAGTCTGATCCTTTTGGCCACTCAGGAACCCCACCTACTCACCTCGCGCGCCGGCGTCATGAATGCGCTCGAACAAGCACCAGCAGAGCTGACGGCGAGAGTCGAACTCGCGACCGCCTGATTACAAATCAGGTGCTCTACCAACTGAGCTACGTCAGCAGACGGCCGTTTTAGCGCGAGACTCCTAGGATAGTTAGGCGAATGGAGGGAGTCAAGGCGGCGAGGCGACAGCACTTAACTGCTTACTCGGAAGCGTTCGTCGGTTTCCGGAACGTCGTTCGCCATTGGCGCCGTTCAGCCCTCACCCCATCTTCCAGCGCGTCTCTCCGCCCGCGTCCTCGATCGTCACGCCACGCCCCTTGAGCTCGTCTCGAATCTGGTCGGCCTCCGCAAAATCCCGCCGCATTCTGGCCTCCCGGCGCGCCGCGATGCGTTCGTCGATCCACCTTGCGAGCTCTACAGCAGTTCCTTCGCGCTCGGGAACGATGTCCAGGATGCCGTCGATCCGGGCGAACGCCGCCCGAGCCCGCTCCACCGACTCCCTATCGCCACCGCGCCGGTCCAGCTCGGCGTTCGCCTTCCGGATGAAGTCGAACAGCGCGGCAAGGGCCTCAGGACCATTGAGATCGTCGAACAGCGCCGCCTCTGCCTGTGCCATGGCCTTGTCGGCGGCACGCGCCAGTTCCGGTGTGCCGCCGAGTGCCATCGCCGACTCGGAGTTGAGCCGGTCGGCGAAGTCGCCCACGCGACGCACCGCCTGGCGCGAGGCCTCGAGCGCCTCCTCCGAGAGGTTGAGCTCCTTCCGATAGTGCGTATTGAAGACGAAATGGCGCAACGCGGCCGCGGAGAAGCGCTCTTCGCGCAGCCCCTGCACCGTGCTCACATTGCCCACACGCTTCGCCATCTTCGCGCCTTCCGTGAGCAGGAACGCACCATGGCACCACACGCGTGAAAAGGGGACACCCGTCGCCGCTTCACTCTGCGCGATCTCGTCCTCATGGTGCGGAAAGATCAGGTCGATGCCGCCGCAATGGAGATCGAGCGTCTCGCCCAGCCGATCCATCGCCATCGCGGAGCACTCGAGGTGCCAACCCGGACGGCCGCGGCCCCACGGCGAATCCCATGCGGCGCCCGTCGCCTCGTCTTCAGGCTTCGCGGCCTTCCAGAGCGCGAAGTCCTGCGCGTTCTCCTTGCTGTAATCGTCCTGGATCACGCGCGCGCCGACCTTGATCTCGCGCGTGTCGAGCCGCGAGAGACGACCGTACCCCGGAAACTTCGCGATGGCGAAGTACACCGAGCCATCTTCCGCGAGATACGCGACGCCGCGCGCCATGAGGCGCTGGACGAGGGCGATCATCTGCGGGATGAAGTCCGTCGCCTTCGGATACTCTTCCGCCGCCTGGATGCGCAGATACTCGCGATCGCGGTGGAAGATCACGATGACCGGCTCGGTGACCTGGGTGATCGTCTTCCCCTGCTCGTGCGCCCGTTTGATGATCTTGTCGTCGACGTCGGTGAGGTTCATGACCTGATGAACCCTCCAGCCGCGCAGCGCGAGGACGCGCCGCATGAGATCCTCGAAGAGGAAGGTGCGGAAGTTTCCGAGATGCGCCGGGTTATAGACGGTCGGCCCGCACGTGTACATGCGCACGGTCGTGCCATCGGCTGGGACGAAGGGCTCGACCTGGCGGGTGAGAGTGTTGTACAGACGGAGGTCGGACATTGCGGTACTTGGTAGCGTGGGCGGCGATGCGTACAGCGCGCCGTGTGCCAGTGCGCGTGAGGCGTGCGAAGGATCGTGAGGCATAGGCTCAGCGTTCAGCACTCGCCGCCACGAAAGCTATGTAGCGGGCAAAGCTGGCGGGGCGAAGGTAGCGATTCCTTCCACGTCCAGCGACTGTTTGATGCGGGTACGGAGGTCACGCGCCACGTCGTCTCGGCGGTACGGATCGACGCGTGCGACGGTGCGCAGGGTGACGGCGCCCCCTGAGATCTTCTCGATGCCGGTGACTTGCGGCGGATCGAGCAATGAGTCGGCCCAGGCGGGATCGTTGCCGAGTGTTTCTGCGGCGCGGCGAATGGCCGCCATCGCGCGGTCGGCGTCGCGCCAGGGCACTTCGATGTCCACCGCCACTCGGCCCCACGACCGCGTGAGATTCGTGACCTGGGCGATCTGGCCGTTCGGGATGATGTGGAGCGCGCCGCTCGAGTCGCGCAGGTAGACGAGACGAAGGGTGATGTTCTCGACCGTGCCTTCGATGCCACCGATACGGATCACGTCGCCGAGCGCGAACTGGTGCTCGAGCTGGAGAAAGAATCCGGTGACGTAGTCCCTCACCAGGCTCTGCGAGCCGAACGAGATGGCCAGACCAATGACGCCGGCGCTCGCGAGCAGAGGCGAGATGTTGAAGTCGAGCTGGTTGAGCACCATGAGCACGCCGACAACCGTGAGGACGGCGCGGCCCAGGTGTCGAACCAGCTTGGCGGCGGTGCGGGCTCGCTGCTCGCGTGCGGTGTGCAGGTGGTCGTGCCCGTCGCTGCCCAGCTTCTCGATGCGCCGCGAGACGAACCGAATGAAGTACCAGAGCACGAAGACCGAGATGAGCACGCCGCCCACATCGATCCCCTTGTCCACTGCGTAGTCGACGCCGTTGCGCCGCCATTCGGCAAGCGTGCGCGGGCGATGATCGACGACGGCGGTTGACGTCTGCAGCGATGAGAGAACAGGAGGCATGGCGGCAAGCTAGAGGCCCAAGCCGCCGACGGTCAATGGACAACGGTCCCTCGCGCGGGCGAAAGCGAGCGCTCCGCGACTCGGCGCACGGCGATTCGCGTCAGCGGCGAGAGGCGTCCGTCACGCAGCAGCATGACACGATCGACCAGGCCGTGCACGCTCGCCACGTCGCGCGATGCGACCAGCGCCGAGCCCTGCCAGCCGCCGCGAAGCACGGAGGCGTAAGCTCCGTCCACGAGCAGCAAGGCCTGCCCCGCCATCCGTGCTACCGTGTCAGCGTATTCATGCGGAGTTGCGAAGCAGCACCGGATCGGCAGGACGACGTCGATGCGGCCGGCGTCGGCACGGCGCGCGCCGGCGATGCATTGAAAGAGCGTCGTCTTTCCCGAGCCGCGCGCCCCGACGATCGCGACGCGCTCACCGCGATCGACGTGCAGCGAACAGCCGCGCAGCGCCCAGACGCGCACAGAGCAGCCGCGCACGCCGGCGGAGTAGCTTTTCCAGAGGTTCTCGATGCGGAGGGCGGGAGGCATGACGCAGAATGTTCTGCGCCTGCTCCCCGAGCGTCATCGAACTGCGGCACGATGGTGGAATCTGTTGCGGTCCTGACCGGCCGCGAAGAATCAACGCGGTCGCCCGTGATGAAACGCCGCGATCGCCTCCGCGACAGGTTCCGGGCCGAAGCGCACCGTATCCGTCGTCGGCAGACCTGTCTCGCTCTGCACCGTCTCCACCGCGCGACGAGCCGCGTCTTCATCGAGGTCGTACGTGTTGAGCGAGATGCCGATGACCGGCGCGGCGCGCAGTGGTGCGGCCGCGGCTTCGCTGAGCCGAATGAAATCCACGAGCGGTGGAATCTTTACCCACTCGCACCGGTTGATCGTGGTGCGCGAGGGCTGGGCGCACATCACCTGCGCGTGTGGCAGCGATCCGTGGAGCAATCCATATGTCACACCGGAGTAGCTCGGGTGAATGATGGATCCCTGTCCCTCCACCAGCACGAGATCGGCACCCTCCGCGCACTCGAGCACGAGCTTCTCGGCGGCGCCCGCGATGAAGTCGGCGATGACCGCATCGACGCCGATGCCGCGTCCCTCGATGAGAATTCCCGTCTGGCCAGTCGCGGCGAAAGTCGTGCGAATGCCGCGCGCGCGCAGACACCCCAGGATCTGAAGCTGCGTCGTCATCTTGCCGATGTTGCTATCGGTGCCGACGGCGAGCACGATGGTGGCGTCGACATTCCGGACGCGACCGTTCGCCACGGTGAGCCCGGCTGGCGGGCGGCGAAGATCATGGATCGGGACGTCGTGCTGCTTCGCGAGTGCCGCGAGCTCCGGCACGTCGCTGATGAAGGTGTGCAGCCCGCTCCAGATCTCGAGGCCGTGCTCGATCGCGCTGGCGAGGAGACGGACCCATGCTTCCGGCAGCTGGCCGCCCACGGGGGCGATCCCGATGACGAGCGCGTTCGGGTTGAACGCCAGCCCTTCCTCGAGCGTGCCGACGACTGGAATATGGCCGCCGAATCCGAGCACCTGCTGCGCGGTTTGGCCCGCCTTGCTCGCGTCGATGATGCCGACGACGCGTTCAGGCGTGTACCGGATGCAGGCGTTCGCGGTCTTGGATTTTTCGGGGCCGAAGAGACCGTCGGCCAGAATGAGATAACGCAGGTCGCGAGACACGCGGTGCGCAGAGGGCGTGAGTGTGGTTTGGAAACTGAGAAGTGCAGGCCCTTCGCTTCGCTCAGGACGACAGCAAATCTAAGCGGAGACCGGCGCCGTGCGACGCTCGAGCATCCCGACGATGTCGACCGGTGTGAGCGGGATGATCACGCCGACCTCGGAGGCGGGGAGCCGGAGGATGAGCGGCCGTTCGCGCGTCGTGCGGCGGAACCCCTGCCCCTCGTAGATGCGCGAGAGCAGAATGCGCTTGACGATCACCATGATCACCGCCAGTCCCGGCACGGCGACGAGCAGGCCGAGCGGTCCGAGCAGCTTTCCGACGATGAGGACGAAGACGATCGTCAACACCGGCGGGAGATCGACCTGCTTCTGCATGATGTACGGCGACACGAGGTTTCCCTCGAGCAGGTGCACCAGCAAGCCGAGCCCGATCACCCAGAGCGCGCGCGAGCCGCTTTCGGGCCCTGTGAGGACGAACAGCACCGGCAGCGTGGTCGCGAGCAGCGTCCCGAAGAAGGGGACGATGGTCGCAAGCCCGGTGAACACGCCGAAGGTGAGGGCGTACGGCACGTGAAGGAAATACAGCCCCGTCGCCGTCAGCGTGCCGAGGAAGGTCATCGTGAGCAGCAGCCCAACGATGTAGGCACGGAGCGAACTCGCGCAGTCCGAGAGCACGTCGCGCACGAGGTCACGATGGATGGGCGGAAAGAGCGCGATGAGCCACTCGCGATAGAGCGCCGGATGGAGCGACAGATAAAGCCCCATCACGATGACCGAGAAGATGCTGACGAGCACCTCGACGAGTCCCAGCACCCTGGGCACGACGCTCCCGAACTGTTCCGACACCTGATCGTAGACAGCGGTGAGGATCTTATGCTCGCCAGGCTTGTACACCGACTGCAGCGCCGGCACTCTGGCCGCCAGCCGGTCGAGGGCCGCCTCCCATCCGCTGATATAATTGGGAACGGCCTTCACCAGCTCCTGCGTCTGCGCGATGAGCGGCGGGACGAGGACGTAGAACAACACGACCAGTCCGCCGACCGAAAGCAGAATCGCGACGAGAAAGGCAATGCGCTCGGGGAGCCGCGCGCGGCGATGCAGCACGCCGGCGAGCGCCCCGAGGTACAGCGAGATCAGAATGCCGAGAAAGAGAAGAAGAAAGACGTCCGCGACGCGCACGGACAGCCTGATCGCGACTACGGTGAAAACGGTTGCCGCGAGGATTGGGCCGAACTTGAACTTGACGACCCGGCTCGCGTTCTCCTTCACGGCGACTTCCGCTCACCCGGCCGCTCGATCTCCGCGGCTATCTCTTCCTCATCGCGCTGGCCGGCGCCGAGCGCCTTGCTCGGCGCCGCCGAACCGGAGGGGAGCATGCCCATCTTCTGCTTCAACGCGAGGAGCTGCGAGTCGACCGAGACTGCGCCGGCGCCGCGCTCGAGCTGCTTGAAGTCGCGCTGGAGCGTATCACCGGTGAACTCTTCCTCAATCTCCGAGGCCGCCTTGATCTGCCGCTCGTTGGTCTCGATGCGCTCTTCCATGCGCGCGAACGCCTCGAACGCGCTCTTCTCCGACAACGACGACATCGTCTCGGCGATGCGCTGCTGCGCCTGCGCCCGGCGCTGGCGGGCGACGAGCAGATTCTTCTTGCGCTTCGCCTCTTCGATCTTGTCGTTCAGATCGCGCAGCGAGTTCTTGAGCTTCTCGGACTCCGAGCGCTGCGACTCCCAAGTCTGCTCGTACTGCTGGCCGTGCGCGAGATGCTCGGCATGGCGCACGAGCGCCTGCTTGGCGAGATCGTCGCGCCCCTCCTGCACGGCGAGCATGGCGCGGCGTTCCCAATCCTGCGCCTGCTTGTACTCGCCGTCGGCCTGGTCGCGGAGACGCTTCTCGTCGGCGATCGCCACGGCGACCTGCTGCTTGGCCTTGACGAGCTGGCCACGCATGTCATCGAGAATCTGCGTCAACATCTTTTCCGGATCTTCCGCCTTGGAGATCAGGTCGTTCATGTTGCTCTTGAGGAGCTGCGAGATACGATCGAAAATGCCCATGGGTCAGCGTGCCTCGCGGTACGAGCCGAACTCGCGCAGATGCGACGCGAGCGCGAGCGTCATGCTCTCATAGCTCGCGAGAAATTCTTCGAAGTCGAGGGCCGAGAGCTCGAGCGCTTCGGTGAGGACGATGTGCTCGTCCTGGATGCCGTACGCGCCGTGCAGGAGATCCGACGCGTTGAGCTCGAGGAGCCGGCGGGTGAGTGTGGCCGTCTGGGTCGCATCTTCGGGCAACGTCATGACGTCGATGCGGAGGAGGACGACGGGCGGCGAAAAATTAACGGCGAGGGAGAGATCGCTCTCAGGGCTCGGGCGTACGATCCAGAAGCCCGGCTCGACCTCGGAGTAGGTCGCGCCGGTGGCGCTGAGGCGAATGAGAAAACTCTCGATGTCGTCTTTCGTGAGCATTGACACACCTGAGTGCACTGGTTGCCTGCCACTACGGGATCGCTACGCCGCCAGGTTTCATCCGGCCGTTGCGAATGCACGCAACTTATGAATATGCACGCCCCTCGGAAAGACAACGGTGCGCGTGTTACTTCGTCTTGATCTGTACGAGCCGCTCCCTCGCCAGGCGCCGCCCCGTCGGCGTGGCAGCGAGACCGCCACCTGCCGTCTCGCGATATCGCACGTCCATCGAACGGCCGATCTCGCCCATCACGTCGATCACTTCGTCCACGGGGATCTTGAACTCGACGCCGGCCATCGCGAGCTCGATGCCGGTGAGCGCGATGGCGGAGCCGGTCGCATTGCGGAAGACGCAGGGCAACTCGACGAGCCCTCCGAGCGGGTCACAAACGAGACCGAGCATGCCTTGCATGGCGAGTGCAATCGCGTGGCCGACCTGGGCGGGCGTACCGCCGAGCATCTCCGTCGCGGCGCCGGCGGCCATCGCCGCGGCGGCGCCGGTCTCGGCCTGACAGCCTCCCTCCGCTCCGGAGAGGCAGGCGCGTTCGGCGATCACGGCGCCGATGAGGCCGGCGACGGCGAGTGCGCTCACGAGCGCTTCGTCGCCGATGTTGCGTGCGGCCGCCAGTCCGGTGAGCACGGCGGGAAGTACACCCGCGCCGCCAGCGGTCGGCGCAGCGACGATCACACCCATGGCAGCGTTGACCTCCTGCACGGCGAGGGCACGCGCGAGGATGTCGCGGAACGGCGTACCGGCCAGCGGGCCGGCGGGGCCGGTGCGCAGCTTGGCCGCGTCTCCTCCAACCAGCCCGGACGCGGAGTACAGGTCGCCGGTCATGCCCCGCGCCACCGCGCCGCGCATCACGTTGAGCGCACGAAGCAGCGCGGCACGGATGTCTTCGACGGTGCGACCCTGATCCTTGGCTTCCGTCTCGAGCGCGAGTTTGGCGAGAGAGATCTGCTGCGCTTCCGCATCGCGAATGGCGTCGGCGAGTGACTTGTACATCAGGCACTCACCTTGTCGAGGCGGAACACCCAGCGCACCCAGGGCAAGGCGCGAATCGCATCGCGTACTTGCTCGCCGGGTTCTTCATCGATCTCGCTCACCATGAAGGCGTCGCCGCCGCGCTGCTTACGAGTGAGCTTGAGCGTCGCGATGTTGAGTCCCTCGTCGGCGATGAGGGCGGCGATTCGCGCGATGGATCCGCGGACGTCTTCAGCAACAAGCACGATCGTGTAGTGATTGCCCGTGAACTCTACGGGAAATCCGTCGATGTCGGTGACGAGAACGCGCCCGGCACCAAGCGAGGACCCGGTCATGCTGGCTTGCCGGTCGCCGCGATCGAGGGTGATGCGCACGGTGTTCGGATGTGAGCCTTCGTCGAGCGTCGTCTTTTCGAACCTGTAGTCGAGTCCCTCTTTCTCGGCGATCTCCAGCGCGGTGCGCAATCGTTCATCGTCGGGACGAAAACCCATCAGGCCGCCGACGATCGCCTTGTCCGTTCCGTGTCCCTCGCCGGTGCGCGCGAACGACCCCTGCAACTCGACGCGCGCACGCTCCGGCGTGCCGCCGACAAGCCCGCGCGCGAGCAGTCCGAGGCGACACGCACCCGCGGTGTGCGAGGACGACGGGCCGACCATGACGGGGCCGATGATGTCAAGAAGGGAAACCAATGGAGCGGGATGACAGGATGACAGTCGGACAAGAGGACAGGACTACCAGCTATCCCGCCTTGCGTTGGCGCAGATGCTTCTTCAACATCGGGCTCAAGTAGTGGCCGGTGTGTGATGCTTCGACGCTTGCGACGTCCTCCGGCGTTCCAGCGGCAACGATCGTTCCTCCGCGAGTGCCGCCTTCCGGGCCGAGGTCGATGACCCAGTCCGCCGTCTTGATGACGTCGAGATTGTGCTCGATGACGAGAACTGTATTCCCACGGTCGACCAATCGATGCAGGACAGTGAGCAGCACGCGCACGTCCTCGAAGTGGAGACCGGTCGTCGGCTCGTCGAGGATGTAGAGCGTGCGGCCGGTGTCCCGCTTCGACAACTCGGTCGCGAGCTTGATGCGCTGCGCCTCACCACCAGAGAGCGTCGTCGCGCTCTGGCCCAGATGGATGTAGCCGAGTCCGACGTCGTTCATCATCTCGAGCTTCTGGCGCACGCGCGGCTGATTCTCGAAGAAGGCGGCGGCGTCTTCGACGGTCTGTTCGAGCACGTCCGCGATGCTGAGACCGCGGAAGCGAACTTCGAGAGTCTCGCGATTGTATCGCTTGCCCTTGCACACCTCGCACGGCACGTAGACGTCGGGCAGGAAGTGCATCTCGATCTTCACGAGTCCGTCGCCCTGACAGGCTTCGCACCGGCCACCCTTCACATTGAACGAGAAGCGGCCCGGCCCGTATCCGCGGATCTTCGCTTCGGGCAGCTCGGCGAAGAGCTCGCGAATCGGCGTGAAGAGTCCCGTGTACGTCGCGGGATTGGAGCGCGGCGTACGACCAATGGGACTCTGGTCGATGTCGATGACCTTGTCGATGTGCTCGAGGCCAGTGATGCGATCATGCAGTCCGGGAATCACTCGCGCGCGATAGAAGTGCCGAGCGAGCGAGTGATGCAGGATGTCTTCGATCAGCGTGCTCTTGCCCGACCCTGACACGCCCGTGACGGCGACGAAGAGGCCTAATGGAATCTCCGCATTCACGTTGCGGAGATTGTGCTCGCGCGCATTCTGGATGCGAATGACTTTCCTGGCGTCGGGCTTTCGGCGTTCGGCCGGCACCGCGATCTTCGCCTCGCCGCTGAGATACTTGCCGGTGATCGAGCGCGGATTCCGGATGATCTGCTCGACCGTGCCCGAGGCGATCACCTCGCCGCCATGCTTGCCGGCGCCGGGCCCCATATCGATCACATGATCGGCGGCGCGCATCGTCTCTTCGTCGTGCTCGACGACGATGACAGTGTTGCCGAGATCGCGCAGCTGCTCGAGCGTGGAGAGC
Organism: Gemmatimonadaceae bacterium; assembly: GCA_036508915.1. Lineage (GTDB taxonomy): Bacteria > Gemmatimonadota > Gemmatimonadetes > Gemmatimonadales > Gemmatimonadaceae > AG11. The sequence continues at coordinate 7,552 of DATCGM010000122.1, read as the reverse complement.
AGACGGGCATTGTCGCGCTGATGCAGACCGATCGACGGCTCGTCGAGGATGTAGAGCACCCCGACGAGGCGCGAGCCGATCTGCGTCGCCAGACGGATGCGCTGCGCTTCACCACCGGAGAGCGACTCGGCGGAACGGCCGAGCGTGAGATAATCGAGCCCGACGTCGACGAGGAATCGCAGACGCTCGCGCACTTCCTTGAGGATCGGGCCGGCGATCTCGGCGTCGAGGCCGTTGACGCGCTCCTCGTCCTTGATCGGAATGCCGTCGAAGAACGAGAGCGCTTCGGTGATCGCGAAGTCGGTGACCTCGCCGATGTTGCGGCCATCGATCATGACGGCGAGGGACTCGGGCTTGAGGCGATGACCGTTGCACGCCGAACATGGCACGGCGAGCATGTACGCTTCGAGTTCCATGCGCACCATGTCGGAATCGCTCTCCTCGTAGCGACGCTCGACGTTGGCGATGATGCCCTCCCAACTGGTGTCGCCCTTTTTCCTTTTGCCGTTCGATCCGTCGCCATGCAGCAGGCAATCGCGCACCGGCTGCGTGAGCTCGCCCCATGCGGTGTTGAGATCGAACTTGAACTGCCGAGCGAGCGTGGGCAGCACGACCTTGCGCAGATAGCCGGTCGGCTCGCCCCACGGGAGCACGACGCCCTCGAGAATCGAAATGCGCGGATCGCCGAGCACGAGCTCCTCGCTCACGCGCCGCCGTATGCCGAGTCCGCCGCATTTCGTGCACGCGCCGAAGGGCGAGTTGAATGAGAAGTGACGTGGCTCCAGCTCAGGCATCGAGATGCCGCACGCCGGACAGCCATACTTCTCGGAAAAGGTCTCGACCGCATTCGTATCCGCGTTCACGACCTCGACGAGTCCTTCGGCGAGCTTGAGCGCCGTCTCGATCGAGTCCGTGAGGCGTCCGCGATCGTCAGCACGCACGACCAGCCGGTCGACGACGACGGAGACGGTGTGGTTCTGCCGGCGATTGAGCTTCGGCGGGTCGGCAACCTCGATCAGCGCACCATCGACATAGGCGCGAATGAAGCCCTGCTTGCGCACGGACTCGAACAGCTCGCGAAACTCTCCCTTGCGTCCCTGCACCAGCGGCGCGCGCACTTCGATCTTCGTTCCATCGGGCCAATCGAGCACGACCTCGGAAATCTGCGCCGGGCTCTGCCGTTGCACGAGGCGGCCGCAGTTCGGGCAATGCGGCGTTCCGGCGCGAGCATAAAGGAGCCGGAGATAATCGTAGATCTCCGTGACGGTCCCGACCGTCGAACGGGGATTGTGCCCAGCCGTCTTCTGCCCGATGGAGATCGCGGGCGAGAGGCCTTCGATCGCGTCGACGTCGGGCTTCTCCATGAGGCCGAGAAACTGGCGCGCGTACGCGGAGAGCGACTCGACGTAGCGCCGTTGGCCTTCCGCGTAAATTGTGTCGAAGGCCAGCGAGGATTTCCCCGAGCCTGACAGCCCCGTGATGACCGTCAGGCGGTCGCGAGGAATAGTTACGTCCACATTGCGCAGGTTGTGCTCGCGCGCGCCGCGGACGATCAGTGCGTCTTCTGCCATAACCAGGGAAAGCTCGCTTCAGGACCGGGGAGAGACAAGGCGATGGGGTCGCGCGCCGAGACCTGCAGCGAGACCCTGATTAGATTACCCGGCGATGCGTCGCAAGATTCCACGCGACGCGTTAGAGACTCAATTGACCGCGCTGTCGCCCAAGCCTTCAACGAGATCATGCCGCACACTGACGCCATCGTTGTGATGACGACGCTCACCTCCGCTGACGAAGCGGTGAAGCTCGTGCGCGCACTGCTCGAGCGACGGCTGATTGCCTGCGGCACCGTGCTGCCGGGCGGCCGCTCGATGTACAGATGGCAGGGAAAGATTTCCGACGAGCAGGAGGTCGTGGTGTTGCTCAAGACACGCTCGGCCCGGCTCGAGATGCTCCAGATCGCCTTCGACGAGCTGCATCCATACAAAGTGCCGGAGCTGCTCGCGCTATCCGTCACCGCTGGTAACGCGAAATACCTGGAATGGATCAATGCCGAGACGACCCTCGCGCTCACGTGATCCGCACACGCCGGAGATGAATCGCAGCATGTCGCATCCGAAGTCCGAGCACCCCGCCGCGGCCTCAGATCCCGCCGCAGCTCCGCAGGCCTTCCTCGACCCGGCGGAGCAGGAGCTTCCCCTCCCCGCGACCGACGAGCGTCCAACTGCTCTTGGCCCGGATCCGGTGGAGCAGGCGACCGATCTTGCCGCGCGCGGCGAGATGAGCGCCGCACTGACGATGCTGCGCGCGCTCATCGCGCGCGAGTCGGCGAACGCGCGCGCCCGCGCCGCGCTGGCCGGCCTGCTCGAGAAGCGCGGCGACGTGGAGAGTGCACTCGGCGAACTGGGTCGCGCGCTGGAGACCACGCCGGATGACGTCACGATCCTCTGTGCACGCGCCGCGATGCTCGCGTCGCGCGCACGATACGATCTGGCGGAGGTCGACCTGCGGCGTGCCGCCAAGGTGAATGACCGGAGCGCCGAAGTGCAGGTGCAGCTCGGCATGCTCTTCTCGAAGCGCGCGCGCTGGCGTGAAGCGATCGAGCCGCTGCTGGCAGCCGTCGCCGCGGACCCCACGCGGGACGACACGCACTACTACCTTGGCGAAGCGTACAACCACATCGACGATCTGCCCGCGGCGCTCGCGGCGTACGAGGCGGCGTCCACGCTGCAGCCGGGGAACATGCGCGCGTTGCAGGGAATCGGCATCGTGCTTGACCGGCTCGGCCGTCCCGCGGAAGCGGCGGCGGCGTACCGCCGAGCGCGCGAGTCGCAGAAGCGGTAGCCGCGTGGGCCGCCGGTTCGGCAAGCGCGGCCTGCTGGCGGCCGGTATTCTCGCTCTCTGGATTGGAGGACTCGGGCTGCTCACGCAGCGCGAGCTGTTCCGACCGCACACCGAGCAGCTCGCCGAGGCCGGGCTTCGCGTCACGCCGAGTGCGACCTATTTCGCCGTGCTGCAGAAGGGCGAACAGATCGGGTTTGCGTCGACGACGATCGACACGGCTGACGGCGGCATCACGGTCGCCGACTATCTCGTCGCCGACCTGCCGATCGCGGGCAAGCTGCATCGCGCCAGTGCGCGCACGACCGTGCGTCTCTCACGTGCGCTTCGCGTGAGCAGCTTTTCGATCGACGTCGACGCGGATCTCACGCCAATCAAGGCGCAGGGGCGCGTGGTCGGTGACTCGCTGCTGCTTCTGACGTTGAAAGGCATCGCGGGTCAGCCGACGGATACGCAGCGAATTCGCCTCAGCGGACCGATTCTCCTGCCCACGCTCGTACCTCTGGCGGTCGCGCTTGGGGAGCGACCAAAGGTCGGGAAGAGCTACACACTGCCAGTTTTCGATCCCGCGTCGATGGCGGCCATGGATGTACGGATTGCTGTCCAGGCGGAGAGCGTGTTCGTGCTGCAGGACAGCAGCGTGATCGACCCTGCGTCCGGGCGGTGGCACGGCGCGCTGCCCGATACGGTACGCGCCTGGCGGCTTGCGTCGGAGGGCGGCTCGACGGGCGGGTTCGCGGGATGGGTGGACGAGCAGGGACGCGTCGTGCTCGCGACGCAACTGCTCGGACTGACGCTCGAGCGCAGACCGTACGAGGTCGCATTCGAGAACTGGAAGATGGACGCGGCGAAGCGAAGCACGCAGGTCGCGGCCGATCGCGACATCTACGAGACGACGGCGATCAGCGCGAACAAGGCGCTGCGCCAGAATCTCTCGGAGCTGAAGTTGCGGCTCACCGGCGTGGATCTCGACGGCTTCGACGTGAAGGGATACCGGCAGCGTCTGCGCGGCGACACACTGACGATCACCCGTGAAGCACCCGAAGCGCTGAAAGCGGCGTACACGCTGCCGGATGGCGCGAAGGCCACCGTGATGAGCGTCTTCATGGACGCCGAACCGTTGCTCGAGGTTGACAGCCCGGCGATAAAGACGTTTGCCGTGCGACTGCGTGGCAAGGACACCGATCCGCGCATCGTCGCCGCGCGGATCAACAAGTGGCTCTATGATTCGCTGGAGAAGAAGATCACCGTCGGCATGCCGAGCGCGCTTGGGACGCTGCGCTCGCGCCGTGGCGACTGCAACGAGCACACGCAGTTGTACGTCGCGCTCGCGCGGGCCGCGGGCATTCCGGCGCGCGTGGCCGCAGGTCTCGCCTTTCTCGACGGGAAATTCTATTACCATGCCTGGCCGGAGATCTGGCTCGAGCGTTGGGTCGCTGTCGATCCGACGTTTGGCCAGTTCCCCGCCGACGCATCGCATCTGCGATTCACGATCGGCGGATTGGGCAAGCAGGCCGAGCTCCTGCGTCTCATGGGCACGCTGCGCATCGACGTTCTCTCGGCGCGCTGACCGCCGCCGCACGTTCTTCCCTCCTTCGCTCTCTATGATCAGCCTGCGCAAGCTCACCAAGCGATATGGCAGCTTCACCGCAGTCGACCAGATCGATCTCGAGGTGCCGCGCGGTGAGCTGTTCGGCTTCCTCGGACCGAATGGCGCGGGGAAGACGACGACGCTGCGGATGATCGCCGGGATTCTGAAGCCGAGCGGTGGCTCGATCTCGATCGCGGGCGTGGATCTCGCTGCCGATCCGATCGGCGCGAAGATGCGGCTCGGCTTCATTCCCGACCGGCCTTTCATCTATGAGAAGCTGACCGGCGCGGAGTTTCTGCGATTCGTGGCCGGCCTCTACGACCAGGAGGGCGCCGAGGTCGAGCATCGCGCGCGCGAGCTGATGGCGCTGTTCGATCTCGAGGAGTGGCGGGACGAGCTGGTCGAAAGCTACAGTCACGGCATGCGGCAGAAGCTCATCATCTCGAGCGCATTCGTGCACCGGCCGGAGGTGATGGTCGTCGACGAGCCCATGGTGGGACTGGATCCGAAGGCGACGAAGATCCTCAAGGATCTCTTCCGCGAGTACACGCGGCGCGGCCACACGATCATGATGAGCACGCACACGCTGGAGGTCGCGGAGACACTGTGCGACCGCGTGGCGATCATCGCGAAGGGGAAGATTCTCGCCTGCGGCACGATGCCGGAGCTGCGCGCATCGGCGGCCGGCACCGGAGGCGCCGAGGGACTCGAGCAGATCTTCCTGCGACTCACGGGAGACAACGCGGCACGCGAGCTGGTGGAGGTCCTGGATGCCTGACGCGGGCGCTCGGCCAGATCCGTCGCTCGAGCTGCTGCTGCTCCCCAAGTGGCTGACCGCCCGTTCGCGCACGATGTCGAACGCGCGTGGCCGCGGCGCGCGCTTCACCATGCTCGGTGGAATCGGCCTGCTGTTCTGGGGCTTCATCTTCACCGTGCTGTACAAGCTGCTCGTGTACTTCCGCACTGTCCCCGATCTCGGACCCTTCCTCGCGGGCAAGCTGCTCGGGCTGATTCTGATCGGCTTCTTTTCGATCCTGCTGCTCTCGAACATCATCACGGCGCTGTCGAGCTTCTTCCTCGCGCAGGACCTCGATCTGCTCGTCGCGGCGCCGGTGGACTGGCTCACGCTGTACAGTGCCAAGCTGTTGGAGACGGCGGTCGCGTCGACCTGGATGGTGGTGCTGATGGCGGTACCGATGTTCGCCGCCTTCGGCGTCGCGTATCATGGCGGGTTGGTGTTCCCACTGCTCGTGGTCGCGGCGTTCCTGCCCTTTCTCGTTGTGCCCGCGGTGATCGGGAGCGCGATCACGCTCATTCTCGTGAATGTGTTTCCGGCACGCCGCACGCGGGACATCCTCAGCGTCATCGCCGTGCTCGTGGCGGGCGGCATCGTGCTGCTCTTCCGCATCGTGCGGCCGGAGCGGCTCGCGCGCCCCGAGGGATTTCGCTCGCTCGTCGAGTTCGTGACGATCCTTCGCACGCCGACCTCGCCATTTCTTCCGAGCGAATGGGTGCAGCGCGCGGTGCTCGGCTGGCTGAACAATCGGCCCGACTACCTGCCGTTGTATCTGTTATGGAGCACCGCCGCGGCGGCGTTCGTGGTCGGCGCACTGCTGCACCGCGCGCTGTACATGGACGGATTCAGCAAGGCGCAGGAGAGCGCGCAGCGCTGGGCGCGCAACCACGCCACACATCGCATCGGCTACCGGGTGCTCGCGCCGCTCGGGATACTGCGGCGCGAGCTGATGCTCAAGGAGCTGCGGCTCTTCTTCCGCGATACGACGCAGTGGTCACAGCTCATCCTGCTCGCGGTGCTCGTCATCGTGTACGTGTTCAACATCAAGTATCTGCCGCTGCGCGGCGAAGGAATCACCTTCTTTCTGCGAAATGTGATTCCGTTCTTCAACGTCCTGCTCGCGGGCTTCGTGCTCGCGTCGATCGCGGCCCGGTTCATCTTCCCCAGCGTGAGCCTCGAGGGACGGACGTTATGGCTGCTCAAGTCCAGCCCGATGCCCGTGCGCGATCTCCTGTGGGCGAAGTTCTGGGTGGGCACACTGCCGCTGTTGATTCTCGCGCTCGGCATCATCGGCGTCACCAACGTGCTGCTGCAGGTGAGCGACTTCATGTTCGCCGTCTCTGTCATGACGATCGCGATGATGACGCTGGCGCTGTGCGGGATGGCGCTCGGCTTCGGCACGCTCTATCCGCAGTTCGAAACGGAGAACGCCGCGCAGATCCCGACGTCGTTCGGCGGGCTGCTGTACATGATCGCGTCGGTGGCCTTGATCGCGGTCGTGATCGTCCTCGAGGCGCGTCCGGTGTACAGCTATCTCTCGGCGCAGTTCTACGGCACGCCGACGTCTCGCGGCGAGATGGTGCTGGGATTCGGGCTTGCGGCGGCGGTGTGCGTGGCGGCGACGCTGGTACCGATCGGGATCGCGCAGCGGCGGCTGGAGGCGGTGGAGCGGTAGGCCTGTAGAATCCGTACAGTCTACGCGGCAAGCTGCCGGCCGCACGCTCGGCAAAAGGCGGCGGCCGGTTCGCTCACCGCACTCCCGCAGAAGCCACACGCGCCCGGGAGATACTGCCCGCAATTCGAACAGTAGATCGCATCGGGCTCCGGCCGAGGACCGCAGGTGACACACCGCTTGAGCCGCGCGCGATAGGCACGCACTGCCGCCTCCACCGGATCATCGGCCACGGCGTTCGCGCTTCCGCTACGCATGGCCTGGAGCGCGCGCTCGGTGTAGCGCGCATGCAGCTCACCGTAATCCGAGTCGGAGAGCTTGCCCGTCGCACGGTCGAACTCGATCTCGCGCAGCGCGACTACCGCCTCCCGCTCCACCACGCCCGCCGCCTGCTTCGTCGTCAACGGCGCGCGAAATGGCGTGAGCGCGACGCCGGCGAACAGCGGATAGAGCACGAAGGCGAGCGCGCCCACGGCGAGCAGTGTTCCGATCGCGAGCGCGAGCACTATTCGTCCTTCCGGATGGCGGCCTGCAACTTTGCCATCTCGTCATCGGTCGCGCTCACGCCGACAGGCGGGTCCACGAGCGGGCCGCCGGGCACTGGCAAAGGGCGGCGCGACATTCCACGCAGCACGACGGTGAGCGCCACGGCGCC
>DATCGM010000121.1:0-2770 GCA_036508915.1 Gemmatimonadaceae bacterium | reverse complement strand
TGGGCGACCGCGGGCGCGCTGGCCCCTCGGCCCAAATGCACCAGCGCCAGCGCGCGGAGGACGACGCGCACCTGCTGCACGCCGCCGCGCAACAGGCGCTCCAACGCCTTCGCGTCGTGCGCCTTCAATCGGAACGGCACGGGAGGACGTGGCATGCCCACGTATACGAAATTCGCGTCCATCTGGTCAATCGACGTTTGACAAATCGTTAGACGGTCAAAGACCTCGCCCTGAGACTCACCCTCGTCCGACCCTCGCCGCCGTTGCGGCCGCGGTCTTCATGATCCTCACGGCGCGCGCCGAGATGTCGCGTCACGCGCCGCCAGTGCGTTCCACGATGCCCGAGTGCGTGCCCGACAACGGAGGGATCACCCTTCCAAAAGGATTTTGCGCGGGCGTCGTTGCCGACAACCTCGCGCAACCCCGACATCTCGTCGTCACGCCGAACGGCGACCTGTTCGTCTCATCGATGCGCGCGGGCATCATTGCGCTCCGTGATACGACGGGAGACGGAAAGACTGTTGGCCGGTGTGCTCAGTCCAATGGCGAACGGCAAGGCGACGGGCAACTACGAGATCTTTGCCGATGGCTTCCGTCCCGACGTTCCGGTCGCGGGCCGCGGACTGCACCGGCCGACCGGACTCGCCGTGGAACCGGACGGGTCGCTGTACGTGGCGGATGACGCGGGGGAACGGATCTGGAGGATCATGTACACTAGGGCGAAGTGAGCTTGCGGATGTGAGTATCTTGCATCGACCTCTCTCCCTGCTCGCCATGCCGAACCGCCTTCAACTTCTTCACGAAACTGGCCAGTCGATCTGGCTCGACTTCATCGATCGCACGATCCTGCGCAACGGCGATCTGACGCGCCGCATTCGTGAAGACGCGCTCACGGGGATGACGTCGAATCCGACCATCTTCGAGAAGGCGCTCGCCGAAGGTACAGCGTACGACGACCAGCTCCGCGGTGCGCCTGCGGGACGCTCGCCGATGGAGCTGTTCGAGCTGGTGGAGACCTCCGACGTTCGCGATGCCTGCGATCTATTCATGCCGGTCTACGAGGCGACGAAGGGTGGCGATGGCTACGTCTCCATCGAAGTCTCTCCCGGCTCGGCGAACAACGCGAAGGAGACCGTCGCCGAGGCGCAGCGGCTCTGGGCGATGGTCGACCGGCCCAACGTGATGATCAAGGTGCCGGGCACTGCCGAGGGCGCGATCGCGGTTCGCACGCTCATCAGCGCGGGCCTGAACGTCAACATCACGCTGCTCTTTGCCATTGAAGCGCACCGCAGCGTGATCGACGCCTACATCAAGGGGCTCGAGGATCGCCGGTCCGCAGGGAAGCCCGTTGACCGCATCGCATCGGTGGCGTCGTTCTTCGTGAGCCGCGTGGACACCGAGATCGACAAGCGCCTCGATGCGCTCGCCGCGAAGGCGGACGGTGCCGCGCGCGATCGGATCCTCGCGTTGCGCGGGAAGGCCGCGGTGGCCAACGCGCAGCTCGCGTACCAGCTCTTTCTCGCGGAGTTCTCCGCGCCGCGCTGGGCGCCGCTCCAGGCGGCTGGTGCACGCTTGCAGCGCCCGCTCTGGGCGAGCACGAGTTCCAAGAATCCAGCGTATCGCGATGTGCTGTACGTCGAGCAGTTGATTGGACCGAACACCGTGAACACCATGCCGCCGGCGACCATCGAGGCCTTCCGCGATCATGGTGACGTGCAGCGCGCCGTCGACGCCGACTTCCCCGGCGCCGAACGCACGATGAGCGACCTCGCCGCCGTAGGTGTCGGCATGACCGCCGTCACGAACAAGCTGCTCTCCGAAGGGCTCGCGAGCTTCCAGAAGAGCTTCGACTCGTTGACGACCGGACTCGAGAAGAAAGTGAAGCTGCTGGAACACCAGTGACTTTCCCTCGCACCAAGATCGTCTGCACCCTCGGCCCCGCGTCCGGCAATCGCGACACGCTGCGCAGCCTCATGGAGGCCGGCCTCAGCGTCGCGCGGCTGAACTTCTCGCATGGCACGCATGAGCAGCACGCCGTCACGGTGGCGCTCGTGCGCTCCACGGCGGCGGATCTCGGAAGGCCGGTTGCGATTCTCGGGGATCTGCAGGGCCCACGCATCCGCATCGGCGATCTCGCCGCGCCGAGGCAGGTAAGCGACGGTGAAGTCGTCGTTCTCGTTGCCGGGGAAGATGCAGCACCCGGCCAGTTTCCCACGACATACGAGCATCTCTGCGACGACCTGAAGGTTGGCGACCGGATCCTCGTGGACGACGGTCTCATCGAGCTCGTCGCGCTCGACGTGGGCGAGCATACGGTCACGGCGCGCGTGCTGCACGGCGGCATGATCAAGAGCCACAAGGGAATGAACCTTCCCGGTGTGGCGGTGAGCGCGCCGTCGATCACCGACAAGGACTGGGCCGACGTCGCTTTCGCCGTCGAGCACAGGCTGGAGTACCTCGCGCTCAGCTTCGTGCGGCGCGCGCAGGACATCGCCGAGCTGCGGGAGAAGATTCCCAAGGACATGCTCGTCGTCGCGAAGATCGAGAAGGACTCGGCGCTCGAGAACATCGAAAGCATCGTGCGCGCATCCGATGCAGTCATGGTTGCGCGCGGAGATCTCGGCGTCGAGCTGCCCTTCGAGAAAGTGCCGATCGCGCAGAAGAAGATCATCGCGCTCTGCAACAAGCTCGGCCGGCCCGTCATTACGGCGACGCAGATGCTCGAGTCGATGATCACGCATCCGCGTCCCACGCGCGCCGAGGCGAGCGA
>DATCGM010000120.1:0-8339 GCA_036508915.1 Gemmatimonadaceae bacterium | reverse complement strand
CATCTCGTCGACGAGTGCCTGCACCTGCTCTCGCTCGATCACGCGAATGCTCGGATTCACCGACATGTCCGTGATGAGCATCGCGGGAATGCCCTTGCTGAGACCATCGTAGTCCCTCGCGTCCTTGCCGAACGAGCCATTGGTGAACTGCATGATGGCCACCGTCGGCATCCCCTCCTTCTGCGCCTGCGCCACGGCAAGGGGAGCGACGAGGCCGGCGACGGCAGCGGCCAGCGAGACGAAACGCGCGGTGCGGGTCATGGTCTCCTCCGAGACTCGTACAGAATTCGATCGAATCGTGACTGGCGCATCCGCGCCCTGAACAGCTCCCCATCAAACCTTCAGACTCATCCCTTCAGCAGCGGCAACCACCTCGAGCCGCGCTCTCTTCGAGGCAATCAGCGCGCGGCAGCTCGCCACACATTGATCGACCTCATCATCTGTTCGTTCAGGGCGATGATGGAAGAGCACCAGCTTCTCCACCTCCGCGTCGATCGCCAGCTCCACCGCTTCCTCATATGTCGAGTGTCCCCACCCGACGAACGCGTCATACTCCTGTGCCGTGAACATCGTGTCGTGCACCAGCACCGCTGCGCCGCGCGCAAACTCGACGAGTCGCTCGCGCCAGTTCGGTTGATCGTCGTACCTGGCGCGCGCGCTCAACTCGTTGTCCGATACATAGACGAGCGACCGCGGCCCAACGTCTCCATCCCAGAATCGGTACCCCAACGCCCCACCAGGGTGCCGCACCGCTATTGCTGCTACTTCGTATCCGTTTCCAGCTCGCTGCTCTTCGGCCAGCTCCTGAAAATCGATTCGAGCCTGCAATTCCTCGAAGCTCACCGGAAAAACCTCCGGCGACATCTGGTCCCGCACCACCCGGTCGATGCTCATCTGGAGCGACTTCGAGCCCCAAATGGTGAAATGATTCCCCTTGCGAAACAGCGGCGCGAAGAACGGAATCCCCTGAATGTGATCCCAATGCGCGTGCGTCAGAAAAATGTCGCCTTCAATTGCCGCTCCGTTCGCCCGCTCCAGCAGCGAGCGGCCCAGCTCCCGAATGCCCGTTCCCGCGTCGAGTATCACCAGCCTCCCTTCCTCGGTGCGCAATTCGACACAGGGGGTATTGCCCCCATAGCGCACCGTGTCCGGCCCCGGACTCGGGATCGAGCCTCGCGTCCCCCAGAATCGTACCGTAAGCGGCATTAGCCCAATGACCCGTCGTTCACGTGATAGTGTGCGTTCATTCGGGCGCTTCGCGCAAAGTGACGGGTCACGTGACTGTCGTGATCGTCGTCACACCCGTACCTGAGCCCGTTTTTCCAACGCCTCTCGGTTCGCGACGGTAATACGCCGCCGCTCGACGCGAATCAGCCCCGATTCCTGAAATTCCTTCATCGAGCGCGTCACCGTCTCCCGGCTCGCGCCGATCATCTGTGCGATCGTCTGGTGCGTGAGCACCTTCTCGATCGCAGAGCCGCCGCTCTCCACCGAGAGATCGAGCAGCAGCCGCGCAATGCGACCGGGGACGTCGAGCAGCACGAGGCCACCGATCTTCTCGTCGGCGCGGCGGAGGCGGCGAGAGAGCTCGCATAGAAGCGCCCATGCGACACTCGGATTCGCGTCCACGCGCCGGCGAAAGTCTTCGCGGCGGAGAATGAGGAGCTGTGCGTCCTCCATGGCGATCACATGCGCCGACCGCGGCTGGTCGTCGATCAGCGCGAGCTCACCGAAATGCGCGCCGGGTTCGAGCACACCGAGGATCACCTCGCGACCATCGTCGCCGATGAGCACGACTTTGACCCGACCCGTGCGGAGCAGGTAAAGCGAATCGCCGGGATCGTCCTGAAAGAGAATGACACTTCCTTTCGGATACGATCGTTCCCGCATGAGCTCACCGAATTTGGCGAGCTCGTCGCGGTCGAGCCCGCGAAAGAGCGGGACGCTGGCGAGAAAATCGGCGGTCTGAGCGATCACACGGCGGACCCGCTGGGAAACCAGTGACTGGGTGGTCTAAAAACGTATCGTTCGCCGTTGGGCCTGTCAAACATTCGGCGCAGCCAGCGCACTACACGCTCGGCGAACGGAACGTACGAAGGAGTCCTGCCAGGATGAGCAGGACTCCGGCGATCACCCCGATCGTGCTCGGTACTGCTCTCCGGCTCGCACTCGCCAGGAAGATTGAGCCAACGATGATCAGTGCGAGGCCGGTTCCGCGACGACGATTCATGAGAGGCGATGTGAGTTGGGTGGACGTTCGACGAGTAGTTCCGGTTCATTTGGACGCGCGGCGGTAAATTACAGTGAAACTGACACACTTTCCCAACGGGCGCCCGCTTGTATTCGACCCCTCATCCCGGCTAGATTTATAAGCTGTTCCAGAATCTGTACTTATTGCCAGACAGGGCTCCCATGAAGACCGATATCCATCCCGAGTACGCGACCACCACCGTCAAGTGCGCGTGCGGCAACACCTTCGAGACGCGCTCCACGATCGCGGAGATCCATACCGACGTCTGCGCCGAGTGCCACCCGTTCTACACCGGGAAGCAGCGCCTGCTCGATACCGCTGGCCGCGTTGAGCGCTTCCGCCAGAAGTATCAGGCGAAGGCCGCACCCGCGGTCGAGACGAAGGCCGCACCCGCGGTCGAGACGAAGGAGAGCTGACCCTCTGAGCCTCCGCGACCTGCTGGGCGACGCACTCGCCCGGGCGGCGGAGGTCGAGCGGCTGCTCTCCAATCCGGATACCTTCGGCGACTCGAACAAGGTCGCCGAGCTGGGCCGGGAGCACCGCCGCCTCCAGCCGGTTGTCGAGCTGGCGGCTCAGCTCGAAAAATCCGAGATCGAGCTCGCTGAAGCCCGCGAGCTCGTTTCCGCTGTTGACGACCCCGAAATGGCCGAGGAAGCAGCCCGCGAGGTCACGAGCCTCGAGGCGCGCATCGCCGACCTCGAGGTCAAGCTCAAGCCAGCCCTCCTCCCACACGACCCGCTCGACGACCGCAACGCGATCATCGAGATCAGGTCGGGCGCGGGCGGCGACGAAGCCGCGCTCTTTGCCGCGGACCTCTTCCGCATGTACACACGCTTCATCGAACGCGCCGGCTGGACGCGCGAAACGATGTCGCATTCCGAAGGCACCCTCGGCGGCGTGAAGGAAGCGGTGTTCAAGGTCTCCGGCGCCGGCGTCTTCGGCGCGATGCGCCTGGAGAGTGGCGGGCATCGCGTGCAGCGCGTGCCCGCTACCGAGACGCAGGGCCGCATTCATACGTCTGCCGCCACCGTGGCGGTCCTCCCTGAGGCGGAGGAAGTGGACGTGAAGATCGAGGACAAGGATCTGCGCATCGATGTCTTCCGTTCCAGCGGGCCAGGCGGACAGAGTGTGAACACGACGGACAGTGCCGTGCGCATCACGCATATCCCCACCGGGCTGGTGGTCTCCCAACAGGATCAGAAGTCGCAGCTCCAGAACAAGCTCAAGGGCATGGAAGTGTTGCGTGCACGTCTGCTCGCCCTGCGTGTCAAGGAAGCGGAGGACGCACGTTCCAAAATGCGGAAGTCGCAGGTTGGCACGGGCGACCGCTCAGACAAGATCCGCACATACAACTATCCGCAGAGCCGCGTAACCGATCACCGCATCGGCTTCACGACGCACGATCTGTCGGGCGTGATGGACGGCAACCTCTGGCCGATCATCGAAGCGCTGAAGATGGCAGATGTGGAGGAGCAGCTTGGTGAGTGAGGAGCATTCTGTCGGCAGCGTGATCGCAGACATGGCGGCGGTGCTTCAACCCGCCTTGGGCGACGACGCTGTCGCTGAAGCGCGCGAGCTGCTCGCGTTGCTTCACGACATGCCTCGGCACTGGCCGACGCTCTCGCGCGATCAGGAGCTCGACGCCGCGCAATGCGACGCGGCCCGTCGTGCCGCCGCGAAACGCGCGGCTGGCGCACCGCTCCAGTACGCCGCCGGTCGCGCGGCCTTTCGCCACCTCACGCTGGACGTCGATGAGCGCGTGCTCATTCCGCGTCCCGAAACGGAGCAGCTCGTCGAGATCGTGCTCGATCTCACGCGACACGAACGCGGCGGCGTGGCGGTCGATGTCGGCACCGGTTCGGGTGCGATCGCGCTCGCGCTCGCGAACGAGGGAAGATTCGCCCGCGTCATCGGCACCGACGTGTCGCTCGATGCCCTCGCCGTGGCGCGCGCGAACGCCGAGCGATTCGCGGGCCGTTGGTGCGCGGCGCTCGAGCTGCGGCATGGCTCGCTGCTCGGACCGGTGCCGGAGAAGGGCCTACGCGCGATCGTCTCCAATCCGCCATACATTGCCTTCGAGGAAGCGGCGGCGCTCCCCACGTCTGTTCGGGACTGGGAGCCCGCGGTGGCACTGTTCTCCGGTCAGGATGGCATGGCGGCGACGGTCCGACTCGTGCGCGACGCCGCGGCGTCGCTCGCTCCGTCGGGGGTGCTCGCGCTGGAAGTGGACATTCGGCGAGCCGCGACGGTTGCGGAGCTCGCGGCGTCGCACGGCTCGTACGTCGACGTACGCGTATTGCTGGACCTCACCGGCCGCGAACGATTCGTGGTCGCACGACGACGGGAGGAGTAGGATGATCGAAGGCAAGGCGAAGGAGCTGGGCCGGCTCATCGGGCAGAGCGCGGAGTACAAGGCGGTCAAGCGCGCCAACGACGCGCTCGGCGAGGACAAGGCGGCCGTTGCGCTGCTCAAGACGATGGAGCAACTTCGCCTCAACGCGCAGTCGATGATCCAGCGCGGCGAGCGTCCCACCGAGGAGATGGAGAAGGAGCTGGACGGGCTGCTCGGCCAGGTGCAGGGCCAGTCCGTCTATCAGCGCCTCGTCTCGGCGCAGGAGAATTTCGACAAGACGATGTCGAAGGTGAACGACTGGATCGTGGACGGCATCGAGAAGGGCGCGCAGAGTTCCATCATCACGCTGGGGTGATGGTGTGACGCGCGGGACGGAGCAGGGCCATGTGATCGTCTTCGAGGGCGGCGAGGGTGCGGGCAAGTCCACGCAGCTTCGTCGTCTCTCCGCCGTGCTCACGGAACGAGGCGTCGCGCACGTCTGCCTTCGCGAGCCTGGTGGTACCCCGCTCGGCACCGAGGTTCGACGCATCCTGCTCGATCGCGCATCAGACATCGAGCCGCGCGCGGAGGCGCTGCTCTTCATGGCGTCGCGCGCGCAGCTCGTGCAGCGCGAGATCCGTCCCGCCGTCGCGCGTGGCGACGTCGTGCTCCTCGATCGATTCTTCCTGTCCACGTACGCATATCAGATTGCGGGGCACCGCCTTCACGAAGAGGATGTTCGCAACGCGAACCGTTTCGCAACGGACGGCCTGGTGCCCGATCTCACCATTCTCCTCCGCTTCCCCGCGCTCGAAGGTCTGGATCGTGCGGCAGTCCGCGCCTCGGCGCACGACCGCATGGAGGCGATGGGCGAGTCCTTTCACGACCGAGTCGCCACGGCGCTCGGCACCTTCGCGGAGCCGGCGTGGCAAGCGGCGCATCCCGAGTGCGGGCCGATCGCGGCGGTGGATGCCGGGGGAACGGAGGACGAGGTGGCGGACCGCGTGCTGGCTGTGGTGAGACAGCGCTGGCCTGGAACCTGAGATTGGTTGTGTCGTCCATTTCCATGGGCCTATGAGGAATAGAAGCATCGCCGCTGCAGCAGTGCTTTCCAGCGCCCTCGTCACAGGTGGCTGGCTCATGGAGCGTGGCGCCAGGAGCCCCGCTCGCGACTTCGCGTCGCGCGTGCATCTGTTCAACGAAGTGCTGCAGCACATTCGGCGCGACTATGTGGACGCGCTGCCCGATTCCACGCTGTACCGTCACGCGATCGACGGCGCGCTGCGCGAGCTGCACGATCCGCACACCGTCTTTCTCGACCCGCGCCGGCTCACCCGCCTCGACGAGAGCACGAACGGGCACTACGCCGGCGTCGGCATACAGATGGACGTGCGCGACAACGGCGTAACGGTCATCGCCACGCTTCCGGGTTCGCCCGCCGAGCAGGCCGGATTGACGACCGGCGATCGCATCGTGGCGATCGAAGGAAATCCGACACACGGACTCACCGCCAACGAAGCGCTCAAGACGCTCCGTGGCGCGGTGGGCACGTCGGTGCACGTCCTCGTCGAGCGGCCCGGCATCACGGAGCGCATGTCGTTCACCCTCGTGCGACGCACGATCGAGGTGAACCCGGTGCAGCACGCGCTCATCGTGCGGGACGGGGTGGGCTACGTGAACCTCACGATCTTCAGCGCCGCGGCCGCGGCCGACCTGACGCACGCCATCGATTCACTTCGGGGTGCGGGCGCGCGGTCGCTCGTGCTGGATCTGCGTGGAGATCCGGGAGGCCTGCTTCGCCAGGGCATCGACGTCGCCGACCTCTTTCTCGACACGAACCAACCCATCGTTGCCACGCGAGGTCGCAGTGCGGAGGAGACGCACGCCTTTGCCGACCAGTCGCCGCAACGGTGGGCCGACATGCCGATGGTCGTGCTCACCGACAGCTCATCGGCATCGGCGAGCGAGATCGTTGCCGGCGCGCTGCAGGATCACGATCGCGCGCTCATCGTCGGCACGGCGACGTACGGCAAGGGAAGCGCGCAACGCGTCTTCCGTGTCGACAACGGTGGACTCAAGGTGACCACGGCGCTCTGGTACACACCGAGCGGGCGCAGCATCAACCGGCCGCGCGTGCCCGTCACGGACGACAGCCAGAATACTCCGCCCAGGAGCGACTCCGCGACTCCGCGGCCGAAGTTCAAGACCGACGCGGGCCGCACCGTGCTCGGCGGAGGCGGCATCGTGCCGGACGTGGAAGTCGCGAATCGCGTCGTCACCGCCGCCGACAAGACTTTTCAGCGCGCACTGGGCGCGAAGTTGCCGCGCTTCCGCGACGCGATCGTGGAGTACGCGCTGTCGCTCAAGGCATCACACGCGGTCAGCGATCCGAACTTCACGATCACGCCCCCCATGCGGGACGAGCTGTATCGCCGGATGCAGGCGCGTGGCGTCGCGGTGAGCCGCGCCGTGTATGACTCCGCCGGTCCGCTCGTCAGTCGCGCGTTGAGCTCGCAGCTCTCGCGCTATGTGTTCGGACCGCAGGCCGAGTTCGCACGCGGGTTGCACGAAGATCCCGCGATGACGCGCGCCATCGCGTTGCTCCATGGCGTACGTACGCCAAAGGAACTCCTGGGACGCGTCCCACCCAGCACCAGGTAGGAGCAAGAGAGTCATGCGCATTCGTGGAGCGAAGCCAAACGATGCGATCGCGATTCGTAAGCTCGTCGAGCAGTACGTCGGCGACGGGACGCTGCTGCCGCGCTCGGAGTCGTTCATCGCCATGCACGCGGATCATTTCCTCGTCGCCGAGGAGAAAGGTCGTTTGATCGGCTGCGTGCATCTCGATGAGTACGCGCCGAGCCTGTCCGAGCTGCGCTCGCTCGCCGTCGATGCTGCGGCGAAAGGCAGAGGGGTGGGCCGGGCACTCGTGCTCGCCACGGAGGAGCTGGCGAAGCGGCGCGGTTGCGCGACGCTCTTCGCCGTGAGCAACGATGAGGCGTTCTTCAACCGATTCGGGTTCCAGGCGCGTCACATTCCCGAGCTCGATCGCGAGCGCAGCGAAGTGAGCCGCTACAAAGGCGTGTTCGCGAAGGACCTCGCGGTGGGTGGCGCCGTAGAGGATACCGGCCCCAAGGATCAAACCTAGCGCGCCACGACGCGCACGCCTGCCGGCGGCGTGAACACGAACGCATGCGCATCCACTGGCACATTGGTCTTGAACGACGTCAGACGTATGCGGCGCTGGACGCCATTCGGCTCCGACACCTCGAACTGCCGGATCGTTGCGTCCGCATCGTCGATCCACACCGAGGCCGCCTTGAACGGCGCGTCTTCAGCGGCCTTCGGAATGAGATTGTAGCCGTGCGTCGGACGGCCGCTCACGACCAGCGTACCGACGGGATTGATCGTGTACTTCGATCGTGGTGCCGTGAGAAACTGTGCGGTCAAATCCATGGTGCCGGTGCCGCCGGCGCCGAGTGGCGTCCTGATCACCTGATCGGGCGCACTGCTCGGCAGATAGAGCCACACGAACTTCCCGTCGGCGATGATGCGATCGTTCGCCGGCTCGGCGAAGGTCACCGCGAATTTGCCCGGCCGCTCCTGCTGATACTCGCCCGTCGCGGTCATCGTGCGCCCGGTGAGCGGATTCGTGATCGTCTGCTCGAAGGTCCCGCGCGCGGTCTTTACCTTCGCCCACGCCGCTACGGCGCGATCGAGGAGATCGCCCTGTAGCGTCGCATGACGCACGGGCCG
>DATCGM010000119.1:0-20518 GCA_036508915.1 Gemmatimonadaceae bacterium | reverse complement strand
GCTGCCCTTCGAGAAAGTGCCGATCGCGCAGAAGAAGATCATCGCGCTCTGCAACAAGCTCGGCCGGCCCGTCATTACGGCGACGCAGATGCTCGAGTCGATGATCACGCATCCGCGTCCCACGCGCGCCGAGGCGAGCGATGTCGCCAACGCCATCTTCGACGGTACCGACGCCGTCATGCTTTCGGCGGAGACGGCCGCCGGCCAGTATCCGCGCCTCGCCGTCGAAGCGATGACGCGCATCATCATGGAAATCGAGAAGCATCTGCGCGTCGTGCGCACCGACGAGCGCCACTCCACGACAGACGCCGTGGTGTCCACCGAGCAGGCCATCGCGGCCGCGGCCACGAGCGCGGTGCGCAGCCTCGGCGCACCGGCACTCATCGTCCTCACGAAGAGCGGCTTTTCGGCGCGCGTCGTCGCATCACACCGCCCGAACGTTCCGATCCTCGTGCTCACAGATCAGGAGCGCACGTATCGCCAGCTCGCGCTCGTGTGGGGCGTGATCCCGTGCCTGGTGCCGCACTGCGACACGTACTGGGACATGGTCAAGCTCGCGCTCGCGGAAGTGCGTCTGCACGGGCTCGCGCGCGAAGGCGACCGCGTCGTCGTCACGGCTGGTGTGCCGTTCGATGTGCCTGGTACGACGAACTTGATGAAGGTTGAAACGGTATGAGCGTCGCGTGAAGCTCACATTCCTCGGAACCGGGACGAGCTTCGGCGTTCCGCAACTTGGCTGCGGCTGCGCGGTCTGCCATTCGCGCGACCCTCGCGACCGGCGCACGCGGGTCGGTGCGACCGTCGAGACGGACGAGGGCAAGGTCATCCTCATCGACACGCCGCCGGAGCTGCGTCTGCAGCTCGTGCAGGCCGAGATCGATCGGGTGGACGCCGTCCTCTTCACGCATGACCACGCAGATCACACGCACGGCATTGATGATCTGCGGGCCATCACGGCGCGCCGCGATGTGCACCTGCCGATGTATGGATCGGTGGAGACGCTCCGCTCCATCGAACAGAAATTCAGGTACATCTTCGACGACAACATCAAGCCCCTTCCCGGTACCTCGAAGCCGAAGGGCAGGACAATTGTCGTCGCGCCGCGCGAAACCGTTCGCATCGCCGGCGTGGACGTTACCGCAGTGCCGGTACCGCACGGCCCCGTGGCCACGGTCTTTGCGTATCGCATCGGCCCCCTCGCGTACGTCACCGACGCGAAGTCGGTGCCGGACGATGCCCTTCAACTGCTGCGCGGCGCTCGAGTGCTTGTCGTCAACGCGCTCTTTCGCCAGCCGCATCCGTCGCACCTCAGCCTTTCCGAGGCACTCGACGTCGCGGCGTCGGTTGGAGCGGATCGCACATACCTCACGCACCTGACGCACGAAAATTTCCACGGCGATCTGGAAGCCGAGCTTCCGTCGGGAGTGTCGCCCGCATTCGATGGGCTGGCTGTGACCGTCTGACACACCCCCTGTTAGGCTACAACAACTGTTGAGCTCGGTGCTCGGCACGGGCCTTCTCGATCACCGGCAATCGCACCGGCTCGAATCGACGGTAGTATTGTGTGCAACCCGACGACACCAGCTTCCGGCATGACGATCCGACTCGACTATACCAATATGATGGCGCCGCCGATCGACGGCGGGATCACCACCAGCGAGTGGAGTGGTGCGGGCGCGTCCTTCACCGCCGCGCACCAGGCCGTCGTCGATCTGCACGCCGCCGGCACCCTCGGCTTTCTGGATCTCCCCGACAATCGTGCACTGCACGAGCAGACACGAAGCTACGTGCATCGTCTCCGCGAGCGCGGAGACTACCCGACGGACGTCGTGGTGCTCGGGATCGGTGGATCGGCGTTGGGCCCAATCGCGCTACGCACCGCGCTTCGCAAGCCGCAATGGAACCTGCTCGACGACGCGGCGCGCGACGGCAATCCTCGTCTTCACGTGCTCGACAACGTGGACCCCGCGAACATCTCCGCGCTGCTGGCGCGCCTCGATCTTCGGCACAGTCTCTTCGTGGTCACGTCGAAGTCCGGCGGTACCGCCGAGACCATGGCGCAGTATCTCATCATCCGCGAAAGGCTGGCCGCTGCGCTCGGCGACGAGGGGGCGAAGGAACGGCTCGTCTTCGTTACCGATCCAGAGAAGGGGGCGTTGCGCGCCATCGCTCGCAGCGAGCGCGTCACCGCGCTCGACATACCCGCGAACGTCGGCGGTCGCTTCAGCGTGCTGACCCCGGTCGGGATGCTCCCCGCCGCGCTCGTCGGCATCGACACGGCGGAGATGCTCGTCGGCGCCGCAAACATGCGCACGCGCTGCGCGTCGGGTGTGCTGGCCAAGAACATCGCCGGCACGTACGCAGCGCTGCAGTTCCTCGCGGACCAGCGCCATGGCCGGCACGTGCACGTCTTCATGCCGTACAGCGACGCGCTGCGCGACATGGCCGACTGGTTCGTGCAGCTCTGGGCCGAGAGTCTCGGAAAGCATCGCACGCCGGGCGATGCCGGAGTGGGGCCGACGCCGGTCGGTGCGCTCGGCGCCACCGACCAGCACAGCAAGGTGCAGCTCTTCATGGAAGGACCGGGAGACAAGACGGTCACATTCCTCGCGGTGGAGGAAGGAGGCGCCGACGTCGAGATCCCGACCCTCCACGCGGACATCCCCGAGCTCGCGTATCTCGGCGGCCACCGCCTGAGCGAGCTGCTCGACATCGAGCGCCGCGCCACCGCCGGGGCGCTTGCGCGGCGCGGGCGGCCGAACATGACGCTCACGCTCGAGCGCGTGGACGCCTGGCACCTGGGCGCCCTGTTCATGTTCCTCGAGCTCGCCACGGCGTATGCCGGTCACCTGTACGGCGTGAATGCGTTCGATCAGCCCGGCGTCGAGCTCGGGAAGCAGTTCACCTATGCGATGCTCGGACGCGCGGATGCGGCGCAGGCTCGTCAGGAATGGAACCTGCTACCGAAGGGCGACCCAACGTACCTGATCTAGCAAGCAGCGACTGCCGATCCGCGGCCTTGCGACACATTCCGCGGCCGACGACCTTCATCGTGGTTCGCGGCACTGGTTTGCACTGTGAGAGAGAGGATTTCATGCACGATATCGACGTTCTGAATGCACTTTTCGGCGACGCCGTGACGATCGCCGCCCATGGAGTGACCGTTGCGCGACCGGGTGCCCTCGCGGCTCCCGCCATGGACGATCTGGTGCGCGCCGCCGTCTTTGGCGACGGCTCGGCCAAGGAGTACGCGCGCTGGATGATCTGGGAGCTCGGACAGGCGGTCGGCGTGCGGCCCGCGTCAATTCACGATCTCTACCTGGCGCGCGGCAGAGGCGAGGTACACGGCTTCACCGTGCCGGCGATCAACGTGCGCGGCGCATCGTACGACACGGCGCGCGCCATCTTCCGCACCGCCATTGCGATGAAGGCGGGCGCCTTCATTCTCGAGATCGCCCGATCGGAGATTGCGTACACGGATCAGCGGCCCGCCGAGTATGTGTCGGTGATGCTCGCGGCCGCGCTACGCGAAGGGTTCCGCGGACCGCTGTTCATTCAGGGCGACCACTTCCAGGTCAACCACAAGAAATACGCGACCAATCCGGCTCCGGAAGTAGATGCGGTGAAGGCATTGGTCCGCGAAGCGGTGGGGGCAGGGTTTTACAACATCGACATCGACACCTCCACCCTTGTCGACCTGAGCAAGGGCTCGCTCGTTGAACAACAGCGGCTGAACTACGAGGTCGGCATCGATATCCTCAAGGCAGTGCGCACCGCGGAGCCGGACGACGTCACGATCTCCGTTGGCGGCGAGATCGGCGAGGTGGGGACGCAGAACTCCACCGTCGAAGAGCTCCGCGCGTACATGGACGGCTTCAAGGCCGCGCGGCCCAAGGGCATGGAAGGGCTGTCGAAGGTCAGCGTGCAGAGCGGCACGTCGCACGGGGGCACTGTGCTCGCCGACGGGTCGATCGCGGACGTGAAGCTCGACCTCGATACGCTGGAGACGCTCGGCAAGGTGGCGCGCGACGATTACGGGCTCGCCGGAGCGGTGCAGCACGGCGCCTCGACACTCCCGGATACGGCGTTCAACAATTTCCCGAAGCGCGAGACGGCAGAGATTCATCTCGCGACGAACTTCCAGAACATGCTGTACGAGCATCTCCCGGACGGGTTGCGCGCGGAGATCTACGCCTGGCTCGCCGCGAACGCGAAGGATGAGCGCAAGCCGACGGATTCCGACGAGCAGTTCTTCTACAAGACGCGCAAGAAGGCGCTCGGCCCGTTCAAGCGTCGCCTCTGGGATCTGCCGTCCAACGTCAAGTCGACGCTTGCGTCGACCTACGACGAGAAGTTCCGCTTTCTCTTCGAGCAGCTCGCGATTGGCGACACTGCGGAGATGGTAAACCGATTCGTCGTTCCGCCCGAGCGGCATCGGCCGATGCCCGCAGATGCGACGTCGGCGCACGCCGCCGCGCCCGACGACGCGGATCTCTCCGACTGAATGACGCCGATCTCAGCGCCCGAGGATGTTGGAGCCCTCTGGCTGCTCACGCTGCAGCGGGCCATCGGGCGCGCGTCGCATGATGTGAAGGATGCACTGAATGGCATATCGGTCAACCTGGAGGTCATTCGGTCGCGCGCCGCGCGGCCGGATGTCCCCGCGTCGGCTGTCGCGCAGTTCGGCGATGCCGCCGGGCAGCAGCTCGAACGTTTGACTACCTTGATCGAAGCTGTGCTCGCGCTCGGTCGCGCCGATCGGACGCCAGCCGACGTAGGGGCCACGCTGCGCCGAGTCGTCGCGATCTGCGGAGCATCGGCGTCGTCGACCGACGCGGCGGTCCAGTTGGTGGATGGCGGTGTGATGGGTTCGGCGCAGACGCGCGTGCACGGTGATGTCGTACGGTTGGCTTTGATGGCGCCGCTGCTCGACATGGTCACCGGCACCGACCGCGCACGACGTTTGTCCGAAGTGACCTGTACGCTCGCCGGCAACGACGACGCGGTGCAGGTGGTGATCGCCGCAGAGGGACGTCGCGCGACGATACCCGATGGCGTCGCCCATATTCTGCGCGGCGCTGGCGTTCGCTGGACGGAAGGACAAGATCTATCACTGGCCTTTCCGCGCGCATGAGTCGTCAAGCGAGCGGGGCAGCTACTGCACGAGGCACGATGAAGCGGGCAAAGATTCTCGTCGCGGATGACGAAGTCGCGATTACGACTGGACTCAGCGCCATTCTCGAGGACGCTGGCTACAGAGTGGACGTGGTTGGCGACGGCCAGAAGGCGCTCGAGATGTTGTCGGCGGAACGGTATGGCGTCGTATTGGCAGACCTGAAAATGCCCAAGGTCGATGGGCTCGCTCTGCTCCGCGAATTGCAGCAGCGGTCGATCCCGACCGAGTGCATCATCATCACCGGCCAGGCGACGGTTGACTCGGCCGTGCAGGCGATGCAGCAGGGCGCGTACGACTACATCGAGAAGCCCCTCAACGCCGAGAAGCTCAACCGTCTCAAGGCGCTGATTCCGAAGGCGCTCGACAAATATCAGGTGCAGCAGACGAACCGCGAGCTCGCCTCCAAGCTCGAGGGCCTCACGCACTACGCCGAGCTCACCGGCCAGAGCGAGTCGATGCGCTCCGTCTATCAGGTGATCGAGGCAGTTGCCCCCAGCACGGCGAGCGTGCTGATCCTCGGTGAGAGCGGCACGGGCAAGGAACTCGTCGCGCGCGCGCTGCACAGCAAGAGCGACCGCGCGAAGGGTCCTTTCTTCGCCCTCAACTGCGCTGCGCTGCCGAAGGAGATTCTCGAGAACGAGCTGTTCGGCCACGAGAAAGGAGCCTTCACCGGCTCGATCAGCGAGAAGCAGGGCGCATTCGAGATGTCGAGTGGCGGAACGATCTTTCTCGACGAGATGGCGGAGATGCCGCCCGATATTCAGGTCAAGCTGCTTCGTGCGATCGAGACGAAGCAGATCCGGCGCCTGGGCGGAAAGAAGGAGATCACCGTCGACATTCGCATTCTCGCGGCCACCAACAAGAACCTTCAGAAGGCGCTCGCCGACGGCGAGTTGCGCGAGGATCTCTACTACCGCCTCGCGGTCGTCGAGATCGATCTGCCGCCCCTGCGCGAACGCGCCGACGACATGCAGCTTCTGGCGAACGAATTCCTTGGCCGCTTTGCGCAGAAGAATGGCAAGGTGATCACCGGGTTCGAGGATGCGGCGTGGGAGTGGATCATGAGCTACCACTGGCCCGGCAACGTGCGCGAGTTGAAGAACGCCGTCGAGCGCGCGGTGATCATGTCGCGCGGCACGACGATCGGACCGTCGGACATCATGCCCCGGCACCTGCGCAATGGCGGCGGCATGCCCGCCGCGCTCACGATTCCGGTGGGCGCGACCGCGGCCGAAGCGCGGCAGCAACTCGTGCTGCGGACCTTTGCCTCCACCTCCGGTGATACGGCGCGCACCGGCAAGGTTCTCGGGCTTTCGGAACGCGAAGTGCGAGGGGAGCTGATGATGCTGGTCAACGGCACCACGCCGACGCAGAACGAGGGAGCGGCCGAGGTAAAGGTCGAGACGATGTCGCAGCCGTCGGCGCCCGCGGCGAAGCCAGTGAAAAAGAAGGTGCCGGCGCCACCACAACGGTCGCCGGCAAAGAAACCCACGGCCAGGAAGGGGCGCTGAGCCCCGGTCCTCGAGGAGTGCACATGCGGCATCACGACCACGACGACGAACCGTACATCGTCATCGAAAAGCACAGCGGCGACGTCGGCAATCTCCTGCTCGGCGTCCTGATCGGCGCGGGCGTCGCGCTGCTCTTCGCGCCGCGCTCCGGCCAGGAAACGCGGCGCGAGATTCGCCGGAAGGCGCGCCAGGCGGGCGACGCCGTGAAGGGAGTCGCGGAGGAGGTGACGGGACAGGTCGTCGACACCTTCGAGGGCGCGAAGGCACGCGTCGAGGAGCAGATCGATTCAGCGCGCTCGGCCATCGAGTCGAAGAAGCGACAGGTATCACGCGCCATGGAGGCCGGACGCGAAGCGGCGCAGCAGGCCCGCGAGGATCTCGAGCGCCGGCTGGCCGAAACGAAGGCGGCCTACAATGCCGGCGCCGACGTGGCGCGAAATGCGCGCAAGCCCGTCCCGCCGGTGACGATGCGCGACGACGCGACGGTTTGAGGCGCTGAGGGCGCGATCCATCACCGTATCGGGGCGGCAGGCACGAGTCAAGAAGCGCTCGCCATTCATCAGTATTGGCTGGACGCTACGCGACTACGCCAAGCGCATCTGGGACAACTCCGGCGAGGATAACGTTCTTTTCCTCGCCGGCGGGATCGCGTTCAATATCCTGCTCGCGGCCGTCCCGTTCGTACTGCTGCTCGTCTGGTTCCTCACGTACCTGCTGAACAAATCGTCAGCCAGTGCGAACGAGGTGGTGACGCACTACCTCGACCGTCTGCTTCCGGCGCAGCAGGAGTACCACACGCTGCTGGGCGAGATCCTGTCGGCCCACACGAAGCTGCCGATCTGGAGCTCGATCGGCTTCGTCTGGTTCTCGACGCGTCTCTTCGGATCGTTGCGCACCGTGCTGGCGAGCGTGTTCGACATCGAGAACGAGCGGAGCATCATCGTTGGAAAGATCTTCGACATCGAGATGACGATTCTCTCGACGGTGCTGATCACCGCGAACACGCTGATCACCACGTACGTCCTCCTCGCGACGCACAACAGCGTGCAGATTCTCGAAGACCTCGGCATTCGCAAAGACGTGATGGGCCAGGCAACGGCATGGGGAAGCCATCTCGTCGCGTCGGTGCTTCTCGCCACAATGTTCTTCGCGCTCTACAAGTATTTGCCGGTGCGCCGGGTGCGGACGAAGACCGCGTGGGTCGCGGCTATCTTCACGACGATCATGTTCGAGGTCGCGAAGGTCGTCTTCACCGTGTACGTCGGCTCGCTCTATCCCGGCTCGCTCTATACCGGCTCGGTCGCGGCCATCTTCGTCATCGTGGTCTGGGTGTACTACGCAGCGCTGGTTTTCATCCTCGGCGGCGAGGTGGGGCAGGTCTACGAGCTCCGCCGCACCCGAAAGCGGCAGCGGGAAGTCTTTCTCGACTAGCGCCGCGTCCGCCAGGAAACCCTGCCGAACCGAGCCTTTGGCGCGAAGGTTGCCCTAGAGCGCGTCGAACGCGCCACCCAGGGAGGCCACCCATGCGCAAGATGTTACTCGGCGCCGCGATGCTCACATTGCCACTCGCAGCGTGCAAGAAGACCGGCGACGACACGTACCAGGTCAAAACGCCCACCGTCGGACTGGACACGCACACCGTGACCACGCCCAGCGTTGACGTCGGGACCAAGAAGGACACGATCAACACGCCGGTCATTGGCACGAAGCCGGACACCGTCATCATTCAGAAGCCCGTTGTTGGAACCAAGAAGACTGAAGTCACGGTTCCCACGGTCAAGGTGACGAAGAAGCCCTGACCTGCTAGCTGACGGGAAGAAAGGAAGAAAGAGAGGACGGCGCTGAAGGGCGCACCGAGATAAATTAGGTGTGCCCTTCGTGCTTCCTCTCTTCCTGTCTTCCTGTCTTCCTCTCTTCCGGTCTTCCCCGTGCCTATCGACATACGCTCCGACACCGTCACCAAACCCAGTGCCGCGATGCGCCAGGCGATGGCCAGCGCAGAGGTCGGTGACGACGTGCTGGAGGGCGACCCGACGGTCCGTCGTCTCGAAGAACGCGTCGCGAGGATGCTCGGCAAGGAAGCGGCGCTGTTCTTTCCGTCGGGCTCGATGGCGAACATGACGGGGATCGCCGTACACGCCTCGCCGGGCACCGAAGCAGTCTTCGACGAGGAGGCGCACCTCATTTACGGCGAGATGGCCGGTGTCGCGGCACTCTGCGGCGCGCAGATTCGTCCCGTTCGCGTGGGCGCGGGTCGGAGCTTCATGAATGCGGACGATTTGCGCCGCACCATTCGCCCGCCGTCGAAACACGATCCGGCAATCAGCGTGATCGGCTTCGAGAACACGCACAACTCGTCGGGAGGCAGGGTCGTTCCACTTTCGGACCTGCGCGCACTTCGCGCAGTGGCGGACGAGCATGGCATCCCCGTCCACATGGATGGGGCGCGGCTCTGGAACGCGAGCGCGGCCACGGGAACGTCGCTCGCCGACTTCGGCAGCTGTGCGGACACGGTCATGCTCAGCCTGTCGAAAGGGCTCGGCTGTCCAGTCGGAGCCATCCTCGTTGGCGATGCACCGACGATGCGGCGTGCCCACGCCATCCGGAAGCGATTCGGCGGCGGCATGCGCCAGTCGGGCATTCTCGCCGCGGCGGCGCTCTACGCATTGGACACGAACCTCGCGCGGCTGCCGGAGGATCACGCGAATGCCCGCGTCTTCGCCGACGCGGTGGATGGTGCGGCCGGCGCAACGGTCGTCCCGCCGGACACCAACATCGTGATGATTGATCTTCCCCCCGGCGTGTCGAGCGTCGACGTCATCGCCCGCGCGGAGGAAGGCGGAGTCCTCATCAGCGAATGGACTCCCACCCGGGTGAGGGCGGTGGCCCATCTCGACGTCGATGCAGCGGTGATGGCTCAGGCCGCAGCCGTCGTACGCGAGGCGATCGAAGCGTGCGCCGCCCAAGGCGCATTGAGCGCGATCTGACGCGTTGTTCCCAGGACTGTCCTTGCTTAGATTTCCGGTGTCCCAGGTCCCGAAGGGCGGCAGCCTTCTAACTCCGTCAGGACCCCGAAGGTAGCAGCGGCATGAGGTGTCTGACGTCGCTTCGTCAGGCCTGGGGCACTCGGCGCGGGGAGCATCTCATCAACGAGAGCTCCCCGCGCTTTTTCGTTCGTTTGGACGTAACGACGAACTGCGTTGTCTGGGGCCAACGCGGATCTTCGCGGATCTCACGGATCCCCACGGATACGCCGACGAGCAACAAAGCACAAAATAGCCGAACGCTTGAATTGCAGGAGACCTGGCTCGCGTCGAAGAGCAACGATTTGCGCAGATCAGATCAGCGTGGATCCGCGTGATCCGCGATGGCTCCGGTCAACGTAGTGCAAAACGTTTCCCGACGTCTCACCCCGGATCAGCCCCCGCAGTAACTTACGACTCCCATGGCCCTCGCACTCGCCCGAAAATACCGCCCCAAGACTTTCGCCGACGTCGCTGTCCAATCGCACGTCGCCGCGACTCTCAAAGGCGCCATCGCGCGCAATCGCGTCGCGCACGGCTACCTGCTGTGCGGCCCTCGCGGCGTGGGCAAGACCACGCTCGCCCGCGTGTTGGCGATGGCGCTCAACTGCGAGCGCCGGGCCGACGAAAGCCTCGGCGGCGAGCCCTGCGGCGAATGCGTGAGCTGCCAGCGGATCTGGAGCGGCGCCTCGTCGCTCGACGTCGTCGAGATCGATGCTGCTTCCAATCGCGGCGTGGACGACGCGCGCGAGCTTCGCGAACGGGCCATGTACGCCCCCTCGGGCGACGACAAGTACAAGGTCTACATCGTCGACGAAGCGCACATGCTCACCCGCGAGGCGTGGAACGCGCTGCTCAAGATTCTCGAGGAGCCGCCCCCGCGCGTCGTGTTCGTCTTCGCGACCACCGAGCCGCAGAAGATCGCGCAGGCGGCCGCTCCGGTCCTCAGCCGTCTGCAGCGCTTCGACTTCAAGCGCATCAGCCCCGCCGAGATCCGGCTCCGGCTCGAAAAGGTACTTGGCGAGGAGGGGGTGAGCGCGCACCCCGACGCGCTCGCGATGATCGCCCGCGCCGCGGACGGCTCCATGCGCGACGCGTTCTCGCTCACCGATCAGGTGCTCTCCATGGGCGATGGCGACATCGCCCCCGAGCGCGTGCGCGACGCACTCGGTCTCGTCCCTGAGGACGAGTTCATCGGCCTGCTCGATCTACTCGCCGAGCGCCGAGCTGGCGACGTCTTCGCATTCGTCGGCCGACTGGCCGACGCGGGGATCGACTTCGGGCAGTTTCTCACCGGCTTTGCCGACGTAGTGCGGGCGCAGCTCGCCGTGACCCTCGGCGGGTCCGCCCCCGAGACGAGCAAGCGGATGCGTGACGCAGTCGTCGCCCGGAAAGAAGCCTTCTCAACGGGCGATCTGCTGCGCATGCTCTCGGCGCTCACCGAGCTGGAGCCGCGCTTTCGGAAGAGCGGACAGCAGCAGCTCCTTCTGGAAGCGCTGCTGGTGCGCTTCGCCCTGCTGGACCGCACGGTGTCGCTCGAGGCGGTGTTGCGTGGAATCGGAAGCGGAGGCGGCGGAGTACCGGTCGACGAGCCGGCGCCGCGCCGGGCCGCGCCGCCGCCGGCCCGGCCTACCGAGCAGCGGGCCGACGCGCCCCGCGCCGCTGATGTGTCCGCGGCGGATTGGCGAACTGTCGTCCGCGACGCCGATCGCAGCCCGCCCCTATCGCAATCGTCCGCGTCGCCTCGGCCATCCGCGCCTGCCGCGCCGACGCGCCCGGTTGCGTCTCCGCCGTCTCCCGCGAGCCAGGCGACTGCACGCGGGACAGACGCCGGGATTCCCGACGTCAATCACCTCGTCGAGCGCTGGGGCGAGCTCGTGGGCGTCATGCGGGCGGCAGGCAACAGTCTGGCGGCCACGGCGCTGGAGCATTCAGCGCCCGTGGCTGTCAATGGAAAGGGCGAGGTGACGGTCGCGCTCGACGAGGCGAATCCGATCTACGAACAGGCGCTGGGCAAGGACGAGAAGGACGTTACCCGATCGCTTCGCACCCTGTTTCCGGGCGTGCATCGCGTGATCATTCGAGCCGCCGCCGGGACCTCCGCTCCTCCCACTCGTCTCACCGACGAGATGGTGCGCGCCGAGCGGCTCACCGCGATGCGACGCAAGGATCCGGTGCTCGACCAGGCGATCGACGCACTCGATCTGGACCTCGCCGACTAGCGCAACCCACGCCGTCGTCGCTTGCCACGGCACAGCGACGCGGCATAGCTTATGTCTTCTGACCGGTAGCAGATAGAATGGCTGACTTCATGAAGCTCCTGCAGCAAGCGCAGGAGATGCAGGGCAAGTTTCAGACGATGCAGAATGATCTCCAGCAGGAGTCCGTCACGGCGTCTGCGGGGGGCGGCATGGTGACCGTCGAGGCGAACGGGCAGGGGACGGTCCGGTCGATCAAGATCGATCCGAATGTGGTGAACGCGTCGGATGTCGAGATGCTGGAGGATCTCCTCCTCGTCGCCGTCACCGAGGCGCAGAAAAAGGCGCAGGAAATCGCGCAGCGCGAGATGGGAAAGTTGACCGGCGGGCTCAACCTGCCGTTCAAGCTTCCCTTCTAGTTCGGCGCTTGAATGTCAGCGATCGACGATCTCTCCGGAGAGCTGGCCAGGCTGCCCGGCATCGGGCGCAAGACGGCGCTCCGGCTCACGTATCATCTGCTCAAACAGCCACCGGAGCAGAGTCGCCGCCTTGCGGACGCGCTCCGGACGTTGTCGGACAAGGTGCGTCCCTGTTCGCTGTGCTTCAATCTCACGGAGGACGAGCTCTGCGTCATCTGTCGCGATCCTCGGCGTGACGCGGCGCTCATCTGTGTGGTCGAGGAAGCAGCGGACATCGGCGCGATCGAACGAGCGGGTGAGTATCGCGGACAGTATCATGTGTTGGGCGGGCGGCTTTCTCCGCTCGACGGCGTGACGCCGGACGATCTGACGATCTCGCAACTCGTCCGGCGAATCGAGAGCGGCGGGATACGCGAGGTGATCCTGGCGACGAACCCAAGTTTGGAGGGCGAGGCAACCGCCTTGTACGTGCAACGGCAGCTCACGACCTTTCCGCTCAGCATCACGCGAATCGCCCGGGGGCTTCCCGTGGGCGGCGATCTGGAGTACGCGGATGGCGTGACCATCGCGCAGGCATTGTCGGCGCGGAGGGCAATGTGAGCGCGACGGAACGGACGCGGCTTGCCGGCATCGGCTTTCTCGGTGGTTTCGCGGCTGGTCTCGTGCTGTGGGCGGCGCAGCTTCAGCGAAGTCGTCGTGATCTTTTCAGCCGGTCGCCGGTGCATCGTCTCGCCGCCCTCGGATACCTTGGCGGACAGCCGGGGGTGGAAACTGCGCGGTTGCTGCAGGACTATGTGAAGTGGGAAGCGCGTCCCGCGCTACGCAAGCGCGGCCAGCACCTGCTGCGCCGCATGGAAGCTTACCTCGACTAGGCCGAGATCCTCATGCCCGTAGGCGCCGCGAGCTGGTCGTTCACCGAAGACGACTTCGCCGCCATCACCGAGTCGCTCAACCGCTTCCTCTACGAGAGCAGCGCGCGCTGCACGATGCTCGTGGATCGCAGTGGTCAGCTCGTGGCGACGGTGGGCGAGCAGCCGAAGTTCGACCCGACGGCATTCGCCACGCTCACGGCGGCGGACTTCAGCGCCAACGATCAGTTGGCGAAATTGATTGGTGAATCAGACTTCAACTCGCTGTTCCATCAGGGCGAGAAGGAATCGATGTATCTGGCCGACGTCGCGCGCCGCGTGATCCTCGTCGTGCTGTTCGACAACCGGACGACCCTGGGGCTCGTGCGACTGAAGATGAAGCTGACCGTTGACGAGTTGACCAGACTGTTCCAGCAGGTGTTCGCGCGTCCGACGTCGGCGCAGGGCGGCGCTCCCGGCTTTCTCGCCGGCGCCGACGATGAAATCGACAAGCTGTTCCAGTAGAGGAGAAGACAGCCATGTCGATGATCAACTACGCGTCACGCGAGATCAACTGCAAAATCGTGTACTACGGCTCGGGACTCGGCGGCAAGACGACGAATCTCGAGCACGTGTACGGCAAGGTGCAGCCCGATACTCGCGGCAAGCTCATCTCGCTCGCGACCGAAACCGAGCGCACGCTGTTTTTCGACTTCCTTCCGGTGGACCTCGGGACGATTCGCGGATTCAAGACCCGCTTCCATCTCTACACGGTGCCGGGCCAGGTCTACTACAACGCGAGTCGCAAGCTCATCCTCAAGGGGGTGGACGGACTCGTCTTCGTGGCGGACTCGCAGGTCGAGCGCATGGAAGCGAATCAGGAGGCGATGCAGAACCTGTACGACAACATGGCGGAGTACGGCTATGATCTGACGAAGATGCCGTTCATCATTCAGTACAACAAACGGGATCTGCCAAACGCCGCGCCGATCAAGGAGCTGCAGGCTGCGCTCAACCCAGGCTGGGAGATCACCGAGCCGTCCAGGCAGCGTGTCACGCCCGATCCCTTCCACGCCGGCGAATTTCTCATCGAACAGCTTCCCACCGGCGAGTGGATCGAGCGCGCACCGTACTTCGAGGCGGTCGCCATGACCGGCGACGGCGTGTTCGAGACGCTGCGCGGCGTCAGCAAGCTCGTGCTCAAGTCACTCGCATAACCCCGACGCGCAAGAGCGTGAACCTTCCCAACGCCGTCACTGCAGGCCGCATCGCCATCACGCCGCTCATCGCGTGGTTGCCGCTCGTGCCGTCGTCGACGTTGCGGCTCACGGCGTTCATCCTCTTCACGATCGCCGCCGTCACGGACTACGTGGACGGACAGCTCGCGCGCTCGCGCAAGCAGGAGACGGATCTCGGACGCCTGCTGGATCCGCTCGCCGACAAGCTTCTGCTCCTCGCGACCTGCATCCCGATGTTCGTGCTCATGCGTCCTGTCGCGCACGCGACCGACAGCTGGCCAGCGAAGGCGCTCAACAACGAGCTTCCGTTCCGAACGCCGTTCGGCGACGTCCCGCTCACCTGGTGGGTGCTCGCCGTCGTGCTCGGCCGCGAGCTGTTCATGACTCTCTTCCGCCAGATCGCCGCGCGGAGAGGAGTCGTCATCGCCGCCATCGGACCGGCGAAGTGGAAGACGGCCCTTCAGTTGGTCTGGATCGGCTGCGCGTATTGCTGGTTCTGGACCGCCACACTTGCCGCGACGCATGGCTGGGACAATGCACTCTGGAATGTGTTCGCTAACTTCAACGGTCTCGCCGGCGTTGCGGCCATGACGGGCTCCGTGGCGCTCACGCTCTACTCGCTCGGCCTCTATTTGCGGAGCTATCGGCGCGTGTTCATCGGCGCGCCGACTCGGGTCTGACCGTCGGACCAGCAGTTCGACCCGCTGTCAGACGAGCAGCCGCGAAGTGGCGAGCGGGTCAGACTGTCCGCCTGTCAGACACTAATCCATCACTTTCGAGCCTCGATGAAGATCGAAGTCGTCACCATCGGTGACGAGCTCCTCCTCGGCTACACGATCGACACCAACGCCGCACATCTCGCGCGGACTCTCGCTGCCGAGGGTGTCGCGATCGAGCGGCGAACGACCTGCGGCGACACTGCCGAGTCGATCGCGACAGCGGTGCGCGAGGCATTGGACCGCACCGGCGCGGTGATCACGACCGGCGGGCTCGGACCCACGAGCGACGACCTCACCAAGCCGTCCATCGCGGCGCTTTTCGGTCGCGAGATGGTGCTCGACGAGGAGCATCTCGCCTGGATGCAGGAACGGTGGCGCACGCGCTTTCAGCGGCCGATGCCGGAGTCGAACCGGCAGCAGGCCATGCTACCATCCGGCGCACGCAAGCTCGCGAACAATCACGGTTCGGCGCCGGGCATCTGGCTGGAGGACGATCGCGGGCGCTGGGTCGCGATGCTGCCGGGTGTACCGCGAGAGATGCGTGGCATGCTCGCGGACACGCTGTTGCCGCTCGTCCGTGAACGGCTCGGCGACGGGGGCCGTGTCGTGCGGTCGCGTACCTTGCGCACGACTGGAATTGGCGAGTCGCACATCGCCGACCTCGTCGCGACGATTGATGGTGGTGTCGGCGACGTCGGGCTCGCCTATCTGCCGAATGCCGACGGCACCGATCTTCGTCTCACCGTGCGCGACGCGACATCAGACGATGCCGATGCGCGGCTCGCGAATGCTGCGGCTCGTCTGCGCACGGTCGTCGCGGACGCGGTGTACGGAGAGGACGCCGCCGATCTCGCCGAGGTGGTGCTCGAGCTCTCTCGCTCGCTCGGACTGAGCATCGGTGTCGCCGAGAGCTGCACGGGCGGCATGCTCGGCGCGCGACTCACGGCGATACCCGGGAGCAGCGACGTCGTACGAGGCGGCGTCATCGCGTACGACGACGCGGTGAAGCGGTCGCTGCTCGGTGTACCCGAGGCGATGCTGCGCGAACATGGCGCAGTCAGCGATCCTGTCGCGCGCGCCATGGCAGCCGGAGTGAAGACCGCCATCGGCGTCGATGCCGCGCTTGCGATCACCGGCGTCGCCGGACCAGGCGGCGGCACGGAGGAGAAGCCGGTAGGCACGGTGTGGATCGCGCTGGATTTTTGCGGCGAGGTGCAGTCGCGGCGCTACGTCATGGTGGGTGATCGCGCCGAGGTGCGGCACCGCTCCGCGCAGGCGGCGCTCGAGATGCTGCGACGGCGTCTGCTCACTTGAATTCGGTGAATTGAACGAATTGCTCCGTGAGGGTTGGGATCTGGTGCACCGTGCCAGACCGTGGGTCGATTCAATGCTTCTAGATTCGTATGATTCTAGTCGCGCTTGAGTCGGTGGGATCAGTCGCACCACGCTGGATCATCCAACACGCGTTTGCACAAGCTACCACGGCCCTAGTACCGCTCTTGCAGTTCTCCCGGCTTGCCCGCGGCGCACGCGGCCAAGGTAGATTTCAGCCGTACCCTGGACCAACGCGAATGTCAGACGCCGATCAACTTCCGCCCGACTCCGTCCTTCCCGAACAGCCAGCCGACCCGTCCGACGCCGAGATACTCGGCGGCGAGAGCGAAGGCGTGCAGCAACAGCTCGAAGAGCAGCACGAGAAGTATCTGCGCCTCGCCGCGGAGTACGACAACTACCGCAGAC
The DNA here is from genome assembly GCA_036508915.1 of Gemmatimonadaceae bacterium. Classification (GTDB taxonomy): domain Bacteria; phylum Gemmatimonadota; class Gemmatimonadetes; order Gemmatimonadales; family Gemmatimonadaceae; genus AG11. The sequence goes on along the minus strand of DATCGM010000119.1, from coordinate 3,646 downwards.
GCACGACGAAGGAGCGCCAGGATGCGCACCGGCACGGCCAGGCCGACATGCTCAAGGGGTTGATCGAACCCCTCGACGACATCGGCCGCTTCGCGCACGTGGACCCCGCGGCGACCGACGCGCAGACGCTCGTCGACGGCGTCGCGATGGTGGAGAAGAAACTGGCGAAGACGCTGGCCGGTCATGGGCTCGAGGTCATCAACCCGGCGGGCCATCCGTTCGACCCGGCGCTGCACGAAGCGGTGATGACCGAGCCCGCGACGACGCCGGAAGAAGATCACCTGGTCGCGCGAACGTTCCAGGTGGGCTACGTGTTCAACGGACAGCTGCTGCGTCCGGCGCGCGTGGTCGTGAAGCAATGGAACGGCTGACCGCGTAAGGTCTGCCATGACTCCCCAGCAAGACTACTACGCCGTCCTCGGCGTACCGGCGTCCGCTACGCAGGCCGAGATCAAGAAGAAGTACCGCAGTCTCGCGTCGAAGCACCACCCGGACAAGAACCCGAACGATCCCAAGGCCGCCGACACGTTCAAGGCGATCTCGGAGGCGTATACGACGCTGGGCGACGCCGGGAAGCGGAAGCAGTACGATGAGCTGCGCCGGCTCGGTGCGTTCGGCGGCTTCGGCGGTGGGGGCGCATCGCGCGGCGGACGTCCTGGCGGATCGTACGGCGGCGGTGGGCGGCCAGGCGCCGGCGGCACCATCAACATGGAAGACTTCGGCGACGTCGGACTCGGCGGACTCGGCGACCTGTTCAGTTCGATGTTCGGCGGCGGCGCGCGCGGCGGCGCGCAGAACGCGCGCAACCGTGGACCGCAGCGCGGCAACGACGTCGAAGCATCGCTGGAAGTCCCGTTTCGAACCGCTGCGATGGGCGGCAAGGTCTCCGTCGAGCTCGACCTGAACGAGGAGTGCGCGACCTGTCGCGGCAGCGGCGCCGCGCCGGGCGCAAAGCTCGTGACCTGTACCGAATGTAACGGTCGCGGGACGATCAGCTTTGGTCAGGGCGGCTTTGCCGTGCAGCGCCCCTGTCCCGTCTGTCTTGGCCGCGGGCAGGTGCCGACGGAGCGCTGCCCTGCCTGCGCCGGCGCGGGCGAAGTGCGCACGCGAAAAACCGTACAGATCACCGTTCCGCCCGGCGTCGATACGGGCACGAAGATTCGCCTCAAGGGGCAGGGTGCCCGAGGCGCGAAGGGCGGCCCGCCGGGTGATCTGCTGATCACCTTCAACGTGAAGTCCGACCGCTTCTACAAGCGCGAAGGGCTGGATCTCATCGCGCCGGTGAAGATCAGCATCGCCGACGCGACGCTCGGCAAGAAGATCAACGTCAAGACGCTCGACGGCACCAAGGTCTCGATCAAGATCCCGCCGGGCACGCAGAACGGAAAACGCTTCCGGGTGCGTGGACACGGGATCGAGAAGGACGGGGCGAAGGGCGACTTGATTGTCGAGGTGGAGGTCACGGTGCCGGAGAAGTTGACGCCCGAGCAGGAGGAGGCGATGCGGAAGTTCGCGGAGGCGATGAAGACGTAACGTGTCGCCGGCGCGACTCCACGCGTTTCGCGTTCGAGTAGGATTCCCGGCAGTACTCTGGTACCTCTGTACCCTCGACCCTCGACCCTCGATACACGGCGACGTATCATCGAACCAACGCACTCGCGCCCGAAAACAAACGAAGAAGCTCGAGGGTCGATGGTACCACGGTACGTCTCACGTATCTCCTCGCACCTGCGCGGTCAAGATCGGCAACGCCTCCGCTAAGGGATGTAGGTCCAGATGAGGACGGTCGTGGGAGCAATACCGCCCGATCCACCGGGGCCAAGCGCGAGGACACCGCCGCGTGTGTGATCGAACTCGGTCGGAAGCGAACCACGTCGCCGGTAGATCTCCACGCCAATCACGAGCTCGGCGGGATAGGTACTCAGGTTATCCCAATCCGTTTCCATGCGATCGAGCGAGAATATCGAGTTCCGGCTGACGCCGTATCCGCTGAGAATGTCGGTGATTTGGATCGGCCGGCGGCGCAGAATCTCGGCGCGGCCGATGAAGCGACCTGAGGTCCCCATTCTCGAGCGCGACACGAACCCGACGCGGTTCAGGCGCTCCGTGACGACATTGACGGCGGAGTCGGTGATCCTGACCTCGGGAAGCATCGGGAGGACCTGCGTCATCGCAAGTTCCATCTCGATCATCGACGCGCCCATCGTCAGCAGCGCCTGGATGGGCTCGAAACCAATGCGACGCACGTTGATGAGGTAGTGACCGGCAGGGACATTGTTGATCGCAAATGCGCCTGAGTCATTGGTGATCCCGACGCGCGATCTCGTGGTGTCGATAAAGAACTCGCTCGACTCCTTGCCGGACGCGTCCTTTTCGGTATGCGCGCTGTCCACCCACATCAGCCGCACGTCGGCGGTCGTCACCGGCCTCGTCGTCGTGATGCTGTTGATCTGTCCGACGAAGCGTGCGCCGCGAGTGACAGGAACTTTCGCGGAATCCCTCTGCTGTGCCTCGGCGGACTGCACAAACGTCGTCGCAAGCAGACAGAACGCACTCGCGGCGAGCAGGAAGCGTGAATTCACGAGGGACGGTCTCCGGTTGAGGATGCGTAATTGTATACACTCGACAATTGACGCACAACATCACGTCGCGACGTCTTCGGCTGACAAACCGGTTTGCCAGCGCCGTGATACCCGTACCAAACCAATCAGGTACGCATCACTGAAGTTCTGGAGTTCCGTACTGTCGTTCTCTCGCGGCCAGTATCGGCAACCCCCTCCGCGCCCGCTCGATCACTCCCCCACCGAGCACAATCGACCCGGCGTACAGCACCAGCGACTGCCCCGGCGAGATCGCCGAGACCGGCTCGTCCAGCGCGATCTCCACCTCGTCCGGCTCGGAGCGCACCAGCACTCCTCGCGCCGGAGCGGCATGATGCCGAATCTGCACCTCGACCTCGTCTCCAACCGACGGCGGCGAGACGAGCCAGTTCACCTCGCGCGCCACCACGCCGCGCCCGAGCAGCTCGTCGCGCGGCCCGATCACCACTTCTCGTGACGATGGCCTGATCTCGACCACGAACATCGGCTCGCGAAAGCCGCCCGGCAGTCCGCGCCGTTGGCCGACCGTGTACCGTGCGAAGCCGTCGTGCTCGCCCAGCACTGTGCCGTCGCGGCGCACGAATGGGCCCGGACGCAGCGACGGTGCGTCGGCGCCAAGCTCGCGCGCGATGATCTTCATGTGATCGCCATCGGGCACGAAGCAGATGTCCTGACTCTCGGCCTTCTCGGCGATCAGCTCCAGCCCGAGTTCGTGCGCAACGGCGCGCGTCTCCGCCTTCGTCTGCGCGCCAACCGGCAGGAGCATGCGCGACACCACGCGGCGCTCGATGCCCCAGAGGAAGTACGATTGGTCCTTCGCCGGATCCAGGCCACGATGCAGCACGCCGTCGCGCATCTGCGCGTAGTGCCCCGTCGCGATCCATCGCGCGTCGATCACGTCGGCTTTCTTCAGCAGATCGCGGAACTTCGTGAAGGTATTGCAGCGCACGCAGGGAATGGGCGTGCGGCCGCGCGCGTACTCCGCGACGAAGTCCTGCACCACGTCGCGCCCGAAGGCGCTCTCGAGATTGAGCACGTAGTGCGGC
>DATCGM010000118.1:0-2003 GCA_036508915.1 Gemmatimonadaceae bacterium | reverse complement strand
AATCGTCCGCTTGACGACAGCGAACGCATGGAAGCGCGAGGCAAGACGGTGTCCACGCATGCCAATCGGAGAAGCAAAATCGTACATTCGCCGCATATCCATCATGTCGCGCCTCGCATTGAACCATCGCGACTATTTCGGCGCCCTGTTTCGTACTGTGCATCACAATTTACAAGAGATCTGAAAGGGCCGGTTTGCTCACGCACACCAACACAGTCTCGGGAGCGACTCGCGAGGTCCTGCACCTCATCCGTTCCGCCCTTGCCGATCACTGCACCGAGAAGTGCCTTCTGATCGGACCGCCGCGACCGTCGCTCGTGGCGTACGTCGACGACCGCCCGCAAGCGCCGCGCCCCTCCACGCGCGACGCTCGCCAACCCGAGCGCACCGGCGACCCATCCTCCCGCGCCGCCAATTGTACCGACCGAACAGCGCACCGCACCGCCCGCGCCTCGCACACGTCCGCTCGGCATGATAGACGGCTCCTGCAACGCGGCTGCGAAGCTCACCGGTCGTGAAATGTGTTGCGGTGCAGCGCGCGAGACACGCGCGCGCTCGCCGTCAGTGCAGCGCGGGCAACGACGGCAGCGAGTCCAGAAACTTCGAGAATGGCTCCTTCCACACCGCGGCAGCGGTATGCGTCCCATGGCCGCGCGTTGTCGGACCAATCGGAATCATGATGAAGCGTCCGGTGGGCACGCGCTTGATCAACCGCTCCATGATGCCAAGCTCCGGCGGATTGACTTGATCGTCGGCCGAGTTGATGGCGAGCACCGGAACTCTGATCCGCGACAGCAGGGGCTCGGGATTGTAGTCGCGCGACGCATCGAAGGCGTAGAGAAAATCGTTCGCGTCCGTGTTGCGCATGCGCGCGTCGAGGAAGCGCGTGATGATCGCGTCGGCCGAGTCGCGCGTTGGCGCATCGCGATGCTGTACAAGCGGAGCGCTGCTCATGATGTACAGCATCTGCAGCGCGCCGCGCAGCCCGCTCGGCGGCGACGCGTACTCGCCGCCCTTGAACGCCGGATCGTTGCGGATGTCGTCCATCGCCATCTTCCGGATCATGCGATTGCGGCCGGCAATCTCCGTCGGCACGCTCGCCAGCGGAACCGCGGCGTCCATGAAGTCGGGATAGCGCTCGGCCCACACCCAACTGTGCATCCCGCCCATCGACGTGCCCATCACGAGACGCAGGTGATTCACGCCGAGCTTCTCGGTGAGCAGCCGGTGATCGGCGTCCACCATGTCATCGTAGTTGTAGTGTGGAAACCGCGCGTGCAGCCCGTCGCTCGGCTTGCTCGAGAGACCGTGGCCGATACCGTCGGGGAGGACGACGTAGTATCGCATGGTATCGAGCGGCTGGCCGGCGCCATACAACTCGTTCGCGAAGATCGGCGTGAGGAACTGCGTACCCGCTCCGGTCGTGCCATGCATGATGAGCACGGCGTTACGAACGACGCCGCTCGCATCGCGCCGAGGCTGGCCGAAGGTGCGGTAGTGCAGCTTCAACTCGGGCAGTGTTTCGCCGCTCGCGAACTTGAAGTCGCGAATCACGTAATCGCCGACGACGCCCGGCGCGGGGCGCGTGCCCTGCGCAGCGAGGGGTGCAGAGACGGCGAGGAGGAGCGCGAGGAAATGTTTAGTGGTCATGGCGCTGAACATGTGAGGTTCCGAGCGCAGCGGCAAGGAAGTGCCGGTCAGACCGGCTCGAGCACGTGAATGATGGTGCGGTCCACGAGATCGCGCACGCGCTCCCGATACGCGAGCATGTGCGGCGCGTCGAGATGCAGCGCGAGCGCTGCCTCGCTCTCCCATTTCTCGATCACCATCACGACATCGTCGCGTACGGGCGCCTGAGCGCGGATCGCCGTCGCGGTATCGATCGCGCCGGCGTATTCGATGCAACCAGCTTCGGCGCGCACGAGCGGCTCGAGAAGCCGGAACTCGGTGATGAAGCGGTCGCGAGCGCCGGAACGGAGGCGAATCTCAGCGAGAACGTAGAT
>DATCGM010000117.1:0-7015 GCA_036508915.1 Gemmatimonadaceae bacterium | reverse complement strand
GACGTCCACAAGTCATTCGGTCACAAGCTCGTCCTCGACGGCTTCACCCTCGATGTTCACGAGGGTGAGACGATGGCGATCATCGGATATTCGGGTAGCGGTAAGTCGGTGGCGATCAAGCATATCGTCGGACTGCTCGAGCCCGACTCCGGCGAAGTCTGGGTCGACGGGCTCAACGTTCCCGAACTGCCGCGGCGCGAGCTCTATGCGCTGCGCTCGCGCATCGGCTACGTCTTTCAGTTCGCCGCGCTGTTCGACTCGTTCACCATTGGCGAGAACGTCGCGATGGGACTTCGAAAGCAGGGCGAGCTCGACGAGCGCGAGATCGTCGCGCGGGTGGACGAAGCGCTCGACCTCGTGGACCTCCCCGGTGTGCGCGGGCACTTCCCCGCCGAGCTCTCCGGCGGCATGCGCAAGCGCGTCGGCATCGCGCGCGCGATCGCCCTTCGTCCCAAGTACATCCTGTACGACGAGCCGACCACCGGCCTCGATCCCGTCACCAGCGCGGTGATCGATCAGCTGATGGTGCGCATGCGCGAGACGCTCCACGTCACGGGCATCGTCATCACGCACGACATGCGCAGCGCCTACACCGTCGGCACGCGCATCGCGATGCTGTACGAGGGACGCGTGCGCTGGGTAGGAACCGTCGCCGAGATCCAGAAGACGACGGATCCCATCGTGCGGCAATTCGTCGAGGGCCGTCCGAACCTGGACGAACCGGGCGTGCCGGGCGCCCTCACGGCGACGGTCTGAGGCTCTCGTCAGATGACGCGTGCCCGAGCGCAACAGGAAACCTCCGCGGGTGGTGTCGTCTACCGGTTGGACGGCGGCGATCCGCTCTTTCTCCTCATCCGCGACAGCTATCAGAACTGGGGATTTCCGAAGGGACATCTCGAGTCGGGCGAGCGCGCGGAGGCGGCGGCGTTGCGCGAGGTCCGCGAGGAAACGGGCATCGAGGACGTCGCGCTGCGCGGCACGATCGACACGATCGATTGGTATTTCCGCTTTCGTGGCCGTCTCATTCACAAGGTGTGTCACTTCTTTCTCATGGAGACAGCGCACGCGCAGACGTCGCCGCAGTGCGCCGAGGGGATCACCGCCTGCCAGTGGGTTGGCTACGATGCGGCCAGGTCGGCGATCTCGTACGCGAATGCTCGGCTCGTCCTTCGTCGCGCGCAGGCGATGATCACCGGCGCTCCCGTCGATTTAGGCTCCGGCGGGAGCGACGCACAATGACCGTCTCGAAGGAGTCCGCGTCCGCCCTACCGGCGGTGCTCACGACGCGCGCGCTCGCGCCGCCCCCGACCGTTCTCCTGTATGCGACGCGTGAGCGCGCGCGCGCGTTGATGCGCGCCGCCTTCCCGCGCCGCCGCGCACGCCTGGTCATGACCCGCACCCCCGAGGAGCTCGATGCCGCGTTTCGCGTCTCGCTCGTCGATGCGGTCGTCGTCGATCTCGCGGGCGCGCAGGAGGAGACTTGGCGCGCCGCGGCGCTCGCGCGGGAATTTTCAAGCGTACCGTTTTTCGGCCTCACGGCCCTGCGCGCCGCCGAGTCGCCCGCGCTTGCCCAGTGCGCCGCGCTGGACTTTGCGGACGTGCTCGTCGAGTCTGTCGACGACGGCGTTGTGCGCGACCTCGTGCTGCGCCACGCCTTCTCGACCCGCTTCGCCTCCGCGCTCGCAAATCCGCCGGAAGCGCTCGGCCTCGACACGCCGCTGCAGCGCGCCGCGTGGCACTGCATCGTTGCGTGGTCGGGTCGTCCGGTGCGAACGCAGCTCCTCGCCGATGCAATCGGTGTCACGCGTGAACATCTCAGCCGCACGTTCGCCGCTGCGGGCGCCCCCAATCTCAAGCGCGTGATCGACCTGGTGCGGCTGATCTCGGCGGCAGAGCTGGCGAAGAACCCCGGCTACGACGTGCGCGACGTCGCGGCCGTCCTCGATTTCGCGAGCTCATCGCACCTGTCGAGCACGGCGCAGCGCGTCGTCGGCATGAAGCCGGCCTCGCTCGCCCGCCTGCGAGCCGTGGATCTGGTGGAGCGCTTCACGAAGGGACACGGGCGGAGTCGGGGGTGACGACCGGCGTCGCGCCCTTGGCCGCACGAGGCGGCGTCTCACGGTCCGCGATCTGGCGGTCGAGATAGACGATGTAGCCCGCGAGGAGCCGAGCGACCTGGCTGGAGCGCGAGGTGAGCTCGGTGAATGAGCCGGCTGGAATCAGTTCCGCGTGGCGGGCGATCGCGAGCTCCGTCTCGAGCCGGAGCAGGGCACACTTGGCCGCGATGTACGAAGCTCGCTGTTCGTGCACGGTGTGTCGGCCGTAGCCCTCCGCGATGTGCGTCCCTACCGCGATCGCGGTGGTCATGACTTGGTCGCTGACGCTCTTGGTCTCGCGGCGGATGCTCTGGCGAAGGGCGCGAATGACATCGCCAGCAAGTGACACGGATTCCTGCCAGACACGAAGCTCGCGGACGCCGGATGACATAGGGCGCAGTGTACGGGGGCCGGAGTCGGGAGAGACATCGAAATGCGGCACTGCGGTGCGAATTCGTGGACTCTCCGCCTATCGACCGAGATTCGGCGCACGAGTCCCCGCCGCCGCGAGTCTTGGTACGCCCGGGTTGCTTACCATCCCAGCTTGTGATAATTTTCACAAGCTAACCCCAATCCGCCCTCTAAGACCGACCGCATGGCATCCGATACCACGCTCCGCCCCGGCGAGATCAAGGACATCCTGCTTCGGGAAATCGAAGCCGCTGACCTCCACGAGCTCGATGTGGAGGAAGTTGGCTCCGTCCTCGAAGTGAAGGATGGAATTGCTCGCATTTACGGCCTCCAGAAGGCCATGGCGGGCGAGATGCTCGAGGTCCATTCGAGCGAGACGGGGAACACTGTGACCGCCCTCGCGCTGAACCTCGAAGAAGACAACATCGGCGCCGTCATCCTTGGCGATTACCTCCAGCTCAAGGAGAGCGACGAGGTGCGCCGCACCGGCCGCGTGCTCGAGGTCCCGGTCGGTCCGGAGCTCATCGGCCGCGTCGTCGACGCGCTGGGGCGTCCCATCGATGGACAGGGCGAGATCGCCGCAACGCACGCGCGCAAGGTCGAGAGCGAGGCGCCGGGCATCATCGTGCGCCAGCCCGTGAAAGAGCCGCTCCAGACCGGCATCAAGTCCATCGACGCGATGATCCCGATCGGCCGCGGACAGCGCGAGCTGATCATCGGCGATCGCGGCACCGGCAAGACGGCCATCGCCGTCGACACGATCATCAATCAGAAGGGCCAGGGCGTCGTCTGCGTCTACGTCGCCATCGGACAGAAGGCGTCGACCGTGGCGTCGGTTGTCGCGCGGCTGAAGGAAGCGGGTGCGATGGAGTACACCATCGTCGTCGCCGCCACGGCCTCCGATCCGGCGCCGATGCAATACATCGCGCCCTACTCCGGCTGCGCGATGGCGGAGTACTTCATGTACAACGAAGGGAAGCCGACGCTCTGCGTGTACGACGATCTCTCCAAGCAGGCTGCGGCGTATCGTCAGCTGTCGCTCGTGCTGCGCCGCCCACCTGGCCGCGAAGCGTTTCCCGGCGACGTCTTCTATCTCCACTCGCGTCTCCTCGAGCGCGCGGCGAAGCTGTCGGAAGATCCGAAGGTCGTCGACGGCGTGAACATTCTGAAGCCGGGCGGCTCACTCACCGCCCTTCCGATCATCGAGACGCAGGCTGGTGACGTCTCCGCCTACATCCCGACCAACGTCATCTCGATCACCGACGGACAGATCTTCCTCGAAGCCGACTTGTTCTACGCGGGCGTCCGCCCCGCGGTCAACGTCGGTATCTCCGTGAGCCGCGTCGGTGGCTCGGCGCAGATCAAGGCGATGAAGGGCGTGGCCGGCCGTCTTCGTCTCGACCTCGCGCAGTACCGCGAGCTCGAAGCCTTCGCCTCGTTCGCCTCGGATCTGGATGCGACGACGAAGAAGCAGCTCGATCGCGGTGCGCGCACGGTCGAGATCCTCAAGCAGGGCCAGTACGCTCCGATGCCCGTCGAGCAGCAGGTCATGATCCTGTACGCGGTGGCCAACGGCTACATCGACGACGTCAACGTCAGCGCGCTCCGCGAGTGGGAGAAGGGTTTCCACGCGTTCATGTCCGCGCAGTTTCCGCAGGTCGGCGAGCGCATTCGCTCGGAAAAGGCGCTTTCAAAGGAAACGGAAGCGGAGTTCAAGCGCGCGATCGACGAGTACAAGAAGAATGCGTTGTCGTCCTGAGCGAAGCGAAGGACCTGCTCTTACGAGCGTGATCCGTGGCTAAAGGACGCGAACTGAAAGGTCGCATCAAGTCCGTCGAGAACACGCGCAAGATCACGCGCACGATGGAGATGGTCGCGACCTCGAAGATGAAGCGGGCGCAGGACCGTGTCGTCGCCGCGCGCCCGTACGCGCTCGCGCTCGCCGACGTCATCTCGAGTCTCTACTCGCCTGATCTCGCCGAGCGTTTCCCGCTCCTCCGCCAGCCGGCGCAGCCGCGGCGTGTCGCCCTCATCGTGCTCACGAGCAATCGTGGCCTCGCTGGCGGATTCAACGCCAATCTGATCAAGGCCGCGCGAGCGAGGATCGTCGAGCTCGAGAAGGCAGGCACGAAGGTGGAAGTCCACGTCATCGGCAAGAAGGGCATCGGCTACTTCAAGTACGTCGGCTGCGAACTCGCCTCGCAGCGCATCGACGTCACCGATCGGCCGACGGCGGAAAACGCCTCCGAGATCGTCGATGGCTTGATGGCGGAATACATCACCGGGGAGCTGGATGGCGTGTACGTCACCTACGCCAAGTACGTTTCGGCGCTGAACACGCCGCCGACGACGGACCGGATTCTTCCGGTCACGCCGCCGGCGGCGAAGGAAGGCGGGTTGCAGCGCGACTATCTGCTCTTCCCGAACGCGGAAGCGATTCTCACCGAGTTGCTCCCCTCGTACGTGCGCAATGCCGTGTATCGCGCGCTCGTCGAGACCGTGGCGGGCGAGCAATCGGCCCGCCGCACCGCGATGAAAAACGCCACGGACAACGCGGGCGACATTCTGAACGTGCTCCGCCGTACTTATAACCGCGCCCGTCAGGCGCAGATCACGCAGGAGATCGCCGAAATCGTCGGCGGCGCTGCTGCTCTCCAGGGATAGCCATGGCCACTGCAATCGCTTCCACACACACCGGCAAGGTCGTTCAGGTCATCGGCCCGGTGCTCGACGTCGAGTTCGAGTCCGGACACCTGCCCGAGCTTTACAACGCCCTCGAGATCAACGCGACGACCGACTCCGGTCAGAAGATTCGCGTGACCGTCGAGGTGCAGCAGCACATCGGCCGCAACCAGGTTCGTGCTGTCGCGATGAGCTCCACGGACGCGGTCGTCCGCGGCATGGAAGTCACCGACACCGGCGGCGCGATCTCGGTGCCGGTCGGCAACATGGCGCTCGGCCGCATCCTCAACGTGCTGGGCGAGCCGGTGGACAACGGCGCTCCCATCCCGAAGGACGCGCTGCGCTGGCCGATCCATCGCAAGCGCCCCGACTTCGTGGACCTCGAGCCGAAGACGGAAGTCTTCGAAACGGGCATCAAGGTCGTCGATCTCATCGCGCCCTTCGTGAAGGGCGGAAAGATCGGGCTCTTCGGGGGCGCCGGCGTCGGCAAGACCGTCGTCATCATGGAGCTCATCAGGAACGTCGCGAAGGGACACGGTGGAAAGTCCGTGTTCTGCGGCGTGGGCGAGCGCACGCGCGAAGGAAACGATCTCTATCTGGAAATGCAGGAGAGCGGCGTCATCGATTCGTGCGCGCTCATTTACGGCCAGATGAATGAGCCACCCGGAGCACGTCTAAGGGTCGGTCTGTCCGGACTGACGGTCGCCGAGTATTTCCGCGATGTCGAGAATGCCGACGTGCTCGTCTTCATCGACAACATCTTCCGCTTCACGCAGGCGGGTTCCGAAGTGTCGGCGTTGCTCGGCCGCATGCCGAGCGCCGTGGGTTATCAGCCAACGCTCGCGACGGAGATGGGCGATCTGCAGGAGCGTATCACCTCGACGAAAAACGGCTCGATCACCTCGGTGCAGGCGATTTACGTCCCTGCTGACGACATCACCGATCCGGCGCCGGCTACCGCGTTCGCTCACCTCGACGCCACCGTCGTGCTCTCGCGCGGGATCACGGAACTCGGCATCTATCCCGCCGTCGATCCGCTCGCCTCGAGCAGCCGCATCCTCGATCCGATGTACCTCGGTGAGCGCCACTACAAGGTGGCCACCGACGTGCAGAAAATTCTGCAGCGCTACAAGGAGCTTCAGGACATCATCGCCATCCTTGGCATGGACGAGCTCTCGGAAGACGACAAGAAGATCGTCGGCCGCGCGCGCCGTCTGCAGCGCTTCATGTCGCAGCCCTTCTCGGTCGCCGAGCAGTTCACCGGCATCCCGGGCAGGTACGTGAAGCTCGAGGATACGATCGGCAGCTTCGAGCGTCTCGTCGCCGGCGAGTTCGATCACCTGCCGGAGCAGGCGTTCTTCATGGCTGGTGGCATCGACGACGTGGTCGCGAATGCCAAGAAGATGCAGGGCTGATCCCGATGCTCACCGTCTCGGTCATCTCGCCGGAAGCCGTGTTGTTCGAGGGGACGGCGGAATCGGTTGTCGCTCCGGCGTTCGACGGCGAGGTGGGAATTCTCGCCGGGCATGCGCCGATGATGACGCTGCTTGGGAAGGGTGAGCTGAAGCTCGGCGCGGGGGGCGAGCAGCGCTTCCGCGTCGAAGGCGGCTTCCTCCAGGTCGTGGACGACGTCGTGCGTGTCGTGACGGAGCGCGCGACAGCGTGTTGATCACTTCGCGCCGCCAGGTCGAGGAGTAGCGAGATCGGGGGAGCGCAGGGAAGAGGTGGCCAACGAGGCTCGTCAGGGGCAACCCGGGCGGCACGTGGTGGACAAGGTCCGGTGGACTCGGTATCGTCCTGATCTCACCTTGCCCCGGAGTTTCGAT
>DATCGM010000116.1:0-6801 GCA_036508915.1 Gemmatimonadaceae bacterium | reverse complement strand
CACCGCGAATCCGAGCGAGGCGGCCGCGGCTTCGGCACGCTGTTTGGCGCGGTGCGACTCGAGCCGCAGTTTTCCTTCATCGAGCGCGCCCTGAGCGGCGTGGCCCGCCTTGTCGAGCTCGCGCTTCACTGTGTTCCAGATTGCCATGGTCCCCTCCGAAGGATGCACCTGCCTTACGCGTCCGCGCCTCCAAAGGTTACGCGGTGGAGCGCGAACGCAAAAGCGCCCTCCACATCGGGAGGGCGCTCGATTGCTCCAAAGCGGCTGCTGGCGTGCTACGCCGCGGAAGTCTCGGCCCGCGCTTCGGGCGGATAGACGCTGACCTTCTGCCGCGTCTTGCTCTTGTGCTCGAACTTCACGAAACCGTCGATGAGCGAGTAGATCGTGTAGTCGTTACCGAGCCCGACGTTCTTGCCCGGGTGCCAGACGGTGCCGCACTGGCGCAGGATGATGTTGCCGGCGATGACCTTTTCGCCGCCGAACTTCTTGATCCCGCGGTACTTCGGGTTGCTGTCGCGGCCGTTGCGGGACGAGCCGACGCCCTTTTTATGAGCCATTGTATCCTCGCGTCAGCCGAGAGTGATGTCGTTGATCCGGACTTCGGTGAAGCCCTGCCGATGTCCCTGCTTCTTCGCGTAGTTCTTCCGGCGCTTCATCTTGAAGACGATGATCTTGTCGGCCAGGCCGTGCTTCAGGATCTCACCGGTCACCTTGGCGCCGGAGAGGAGCGGGATGCCGGTCTTGACGTTCTGACCATCACTGCCGAGGAGAACGTCGTTGAACTCGATCGACCCACCGGCCTCACCAACGACCGTGGGGATGCGATATTTCTTGCCGGCTTCGACACGGAACTGCTTGCCGCCGGTGCGAATGATTGCGTAGGACATAGGTGTGGCTCGTGAGCGTGTGACGTAGAGCCTGAAAAGTTAAGCGGCGCGGGGTTAGCTGTCAACGGCGCGATGAATGCGGTCGAGAGAGGTGTTGCTGGCACGATGTGACGTACCAGACCGAGCGCAGGTTGAGCGGGACGAACCTATAGTCCGACTTCGGAAACATTCCAATCGCGTCATGGTCCGCCTGCCACTCACACTCATCGTCGCCTGATGACCCGCCCTCACAGGTTGCGGCTACTGGGAGCTCGGGAGCCCGCCGAGGCAGCGCCACTGTCGGTGCCTTCGGGAGAGCCGCCGAGAAGTGTGCTCGTGCATGCGGCGCGCGGCGGCGACGTGCGCGCCTTCGCCGCGCTCGTGGACGCGTACTACGCGCGCAGTCTGCGCTTCGCGCTCCACATGCTCGCCAGCCGGGACGACGCGGAGGAGGCGGTTCAGGACACCTTCGTACGCGTCTACAAGGCGCTGCCAAAATACGAAGAGCGTGAGGCATTCGAGCCGTGGCTCTTTCGCATTCTGGCGAATCGTTGCCGCAGCGCCGGCGCGCGCGAACGGCGTCGCGCCGAGTTCGTGGAATACGGAGACGTGCCGGAGCGACCTGTCTCCAGCGGCCATGACGACGCGATCGCCTGGCGCGAAGAGATCGGCATTGCTCTCGCCGCACTGCCGGAAGAGCAGCGCGAAGCGTTTCTCATGCGACACGTGGAAGATTTGAGCTATGAAGACATGTCCGTAGCGACCGGGGTCGGGTTGTCGGCTCTGAAGATGCGCGTCAAGCGCGCGTGCGACGCGCTCCGTGCGCGGCTGACCGAGGTGGATCGTGATTGATGAACGCGATGCGGTGATCGACCGGGTGGTGGAATCGCTTCGCCCGCTGCCGGTGGTGGACGACGCGGCGAAGGCTCGCCTGCTCATCGCCGTCGCGGCGGAGCGCGAGCGAGATCGCGAGAGCGCGATGCGCCGACATGCGCCGCGCCGAATGAGTCGCTGGATCATTCGCGGCACGGGTGTCGTCGCGGCCGCGGCGCTCATCGGCGCGATTCTGCTTCGCAACACACAGCAGACCGAGGCGCCCGTCCGCACTGCCGTATCGCCGACGCCGGCGCCTGCCGTTCGACTCGCCGGCAGTGACGCAGGGACCGACGCGGAGACCGCGCCGCAGTCCGTGGAGCTCGTGCTTCGTGCTCCATCAGCGTCGAACGTTCGCGTAGTGGGAGACTTCAATGGTTGGGACCAGGATCAGGCACCGATGAAGCGCGACGCGGCCAGCGGTCTGTGGAGCGTGACGCTCTCGCTGCGGCCGGGACGACATATCTACGCCTTCGTCGTGGACGACACGCTCTGGATGCGCGATCCTCGCGCGCCGGCCGTGGCCGATGCCGACTTTGGACGTCCGGGCTCCGTGGTGCTGGTGGGACGTCCATGATGGAGCGACTGTTCGCGATGTGCCGTACGTCTCGAGTTTTCTCGTTGGCAGCCGCTCTCGCCGGCATCGCGCTGCTCCACGCGCGACCGCTTCAGGCGCAGCAGGTTGCCTACGCTGCCAGTATCGGTACGGAGCTGGATAGCGCGACGCAGGCCGCGATCGCGCGCGAGATCGCGAGATCGCGCGAGCGCGGCATTCCCGTCGAGCCACTCGTCGCGAAGGTGCGGGAAGGACGGCTGAAGCGTGCGCCTGCCAGCCGCATTCGTACGGCCGTCGAGAAGCTGGCCGAGCGACTGAACGTCGCGCGTGCGGCGCTCGGCGCGGAATCGTCGACCGACGAAGTCATCGCGGGCGCCGATGCGATCGCTGCGGGTGCGGACGTCGCGTCGCTTCGTGCGCTGCGCGCGGCGAGCACGCGACCGATTGCCGTACCGATCGGAACGCTCGCGCAACTCCTCGCCAGCGGTGTGGAGCAGCGGAAAGCGTTGGAGATGATCATCACTCTGCTGCGACGCAATGCAGCACCGGCGCAGGTGCTCGCGCTCGGCAATCTCGTGGAAGCAGACGTGGCCTCGGGGCTGTTGCCGGAGGAGTCGGCGGCGTTCCGGCTGCGCGGTATCGAAGGCACGCTCGGGTTTAGAGACAAGGGGGACTTCACGGCATCGGCGCCGACGGCCGGGGTGCAGAACACGCTCGGCAAACCACCCGCTCCGAAGCGGCGACCCTAGCGTGGTTGCCCGCACCTGGCAAATTCTTGGCGGCCTGCTCGTCGTTGCGACGATGAGCAGGCCGCTCGGCGCACAGCGCCCGGTCACGGTGGACGTCGGCTTGACTGCGGCACACTTCCCCGATGACGACGCGTCCGTGGTCGGGCCTTCCCTTCGGCTGTCGATTGCGGCAGCCAAGGGGCATCTGTTCGGTTCGGCGGAGGGGGGCGCGCTCGGAACGTTCGGGGCAGCGAGCGGTTTTGCGACGCTCGAGGGCGGCGTGCGCTCTTCCGTGCGAGGTGGGTGGAGCACGGAGCTCGCAGGCGAGCTGGCGTCCGTCGCGGGGTCGGGCAGCAGTGGCGGCGCGGGCACCGCGCTCATCGGCGGGCGCGCGATGTGGAGCACGAGTAGCGCGGGCACTTGGCTGCGCGCGAGCGGTCACGCGTCCGAGCGCGTGCACTCGTCGCTGCAGGGCGGCGGGCTCGACGCGGGCGCATGGTGGAGCTTCGCGCGAGCGCAGCTCACCGCGACGCTCACGCAGGAATGGACCCGGGCTGAGCTGTTCACGGGACGCTTTCGCACAGGCTTTGCCGGCACGACTCCGGTGCGATACACCGAAGGTGCGATGGCACTGCATACCGAGAGCGATCGCGCATCGCTCGACGTCGCCGCGAGCACGCGTCGCGATCCAGACGCAGGCCGGCTCTTCGAATCATCCCTGAGTGCCACCGCGGCGTACTGGCCGAAGGAGTCGATGGCGCTCGTGCTCAACGTGACGCATCAGTTGCCCGATTGGGTGCGCGGCGCCGACGCGGCGGACGCGGTGAGCGTCGGGCTGCGATTCGGGCAGGCCGCGCCCGTGACAGCGCGCGCGACGCGATTCATTCCCGTCGTTCAGGTCTCGGACTCCAGCGGCGCGCGCGTGCTGCGCGTGCTTGCCGCTGGCGCGCGTCAGGTCGAGGTGATGGGAGACTTCACCGATTGGGAAGCGCGGCCGCTGACGCCACATGGCGCGGTGTTCGAGCGCGCGGTGACGCTCAGCAGCGGAACGCACCGGATGCTGGTGCGGATCGATGGAGGCGCGTGGCGGACCGCAGCCAACACGCCCGCCGTGGATGATGACCTCGGCGGGCGTGTGGGACTGCTGGTAGTTCCGTAGCGAACTGCAGGGGCAGGTCCTTCGCTTCGCTCAGGACGATAATTCAGCGTTCCTTCGGTGATCCTTACGCGACCGCGTATTGCAGCGTCACATCGCGACCGGCGCTCTTTACGACGAGCTTGAATTCATCAGGCCGCAGGAGCGGATCATCGCGTAGCTCGAGTGCAAAGCCAACGACCTTCTCGAGCTTGCGCATGATGTCGGATTCGTTCTCCATCGCGAACATCGCGACGTCGGGATGCAGCTTGACGAGCAGTGGATCGCGCTTGCCCTCGATACCGATGCGCTTTACGCTGCGTTCCATGCGGCGCAGGATCGTCTCGGCGGTGAAGACTCGGCCCGTGCCGTGACAGGTTGGACAGGCTTCGGTCATGCTCTGGAGATGACTCTGGCGCACGCGCTGGCGCGTCATCTCGATGAGGCCGAGATCGGAGACGGCGAAGGCCTTCGTACGTGCGCGGTCGCGGCCGAGGTGTTGGCGCAGCTCCTGGAGCACCTTGTCGCGATTCGTCCTGGTGTCCATGTCGATGAAGTCGCAGACGATGATCCCGCCCACATCGCGCAGCCGAAGCTGCCGAGCGATCTCGCGCGCGGCCTCCATGTTCGTCTTGAGACTCGTCTTCTCCGGATCCTTCTTGCCGACGAAGCGGCCGGAGTTGACGTCGATCGAGATGAGCGCCTCGGTGGGCTCGATGATCAGATAGCCGCCCGACGGCAGATCGCAGCGGCGCTTGAAGAGGTCGCGGATCTCCGTCTCGACTTCCGCCTTGTCGAACAGCGGCGTCGTATCCTCGTACAGAACGATGCGCTCGAGCAGCTCGGGCGCGATGCCCTTGAGGTACTCGACGATCTCGTTGTAGACCTGCTTGGAGTCCACGGTGACGCGCTCGACCTTGTCGCTGAAGATGTCGCGAATGAGGCCGCGCGTGAGCGAGGTCTCGCGATGCACGAGCGACGGCGGCCGGACGAAGTGGGTCTTTTTCTTGATCCGCTTCCAGCCGTTCATCAGCGTCTGCAACTCTCGTTCGATTGTCTCGGGGGTGACGTCCTCGCCGACGGTGCGGACGATGACGCCGCCCGAGTCTTCCGGAAGCATGCCTTCCACCAGGGCGCGGAGCCGCTTGCGCTCCTCGCGATCGCCGATCTTGCGGCTCACGCCGACGCGCGACGCGAAGGGCATGTAAACGAGGAAGCGCCCAGCCATGGAGACCTGCGCGGTGACGCGCGGTCCCTTCGTCGAGATGGGCTCCTTGCTGACCTGGACGAGCAGCTCCTGGCCGCGCTTCAGGACATCCTGAATCTGCGGGATGTCGCGCTCGTTGCGGCCGGGCTCGTGGAAGCTGTCCTCGCCGTCCTCGTCATCGTCGTCGCCTTCACCCGTGTCGGGATAGACGAGATCGGACGAGTGCAGAAAGGCACTCTTCTCGGTGCCGATGTCGACGAAGGCGGCCTGGAGGCCCGGCAGCACCGCATCGACTTTCCCGAGATAGATGTCACCGACCATCCGCCGCGCATCCGGACGGTCGACCAACAGTTCAACGAACTCGTCGTCCTCTAGAATGGCGACCCGGGTTTCGCGCGTGGTCGCGTTGATCAGAATCTCTCGTTTCATCTTGGACCGGGCGCGCGAAGGCTGCCGGCGACTCGGCGGCTGCGGCTCGGTAGGGCAGAGGATGGGCGGCCCGGTTGCGCATTGGTGTGCGCCTGACGGCCGAAACACGAATCCACGTCACGGTTCGTTGCGTGATCGACCACGCTCCATCCGGGCGCACCATGCCACGCACTCCACCCATCGCGCGCCGAGCGGGCGCGAGGAGGTGAGCGAGCAAGGACGCCAGTAACCGGAGGAGCGTGCGATCTCCCGGTACAGGCCGGGACCGCACAACGACAGCGACGAGCGCGCAGACACGGCCGACGACTGCCTCGGCCGAGCACACACGCGAGACGATCCGGCCGAGGCACGAGTCGCCGCGCGTCGCCGGATACGGGAGAACCAGGGTAGAGATCACTGGTGAATAGCTAACCCTGACTGGCCCGATACGCAACATCTGGTGGTACAATGCGTTAGGGGCAGTCGGGAAGGGCGTTGGTCGTTGGCATCGCGGATCATGCGGATCCGCGCAGATCTTCGCTGATCCTTCACTGATGGGGAAAGCCCGGCGCGCCATGACGAGTGCCGGAATTGCAAACAAAAAGAGAGAAAAGCCTGGGACGGCGCGTCGGGGCGTCACTAGCGCATGGAGCAATCGGCGTGGATCCGCATGATCCGCATTCCCCGACGATCAACGCCCCTGTAGTGCCGCCCTTGACGCCCTACCCGGCAAGCTCCTTGAGGACGTGCCGCGCGATCACCATGCGCTGGATCTCGGACGTTCCTTCTCCGATCTCGCAGATCTTCGCGTCGCGCATCATGCGCTCCACGGGATAGTCCTTGGTGTACCCGTATCCGCCGAACACCTGCACCGCCTTGGTGGTCGTCCGCATCGCCAGCTCCGAGCAAAACAGCTTGGCCATCGCGGCTTCCTTGCTGAATGGCTTCTTGTGCTGTGCGAGCCAGGCGGCGTGAAACATCAGATGCTTGCCGGCTTCGATCTCGGTCGCCATGTCGGCGAGCTGGAA
>DATCGM010000115.1:0-3963 GCA_036508915.1 Gemmatimonadaceae bacterium | reverse complement strand
CGTCTGTAGATAAAGCTGGAAGAGCCGGTCGCGTGCGACGACGTAGCCGAGCGCGCGATACGCATCTTCCTCGTTCGTGGCGAAGATGTGCGGTACGGCGCGATCGTCGTACACGACGTTCACCGTCCCGCTCAGGTGCACGACGTTGGCGTGTGCAGTTCGCGGCAGCTCGGCCGAACGGGCGAGCGACCACACGCCGTGCGCCGGTTCGAGAAAGGGACCGAGCGCGGGAGCGGGGCCGATGCGGCGCGCGCCGACGAAGAGCGCTCCACCGAGAATGGCGAGAGCGCTGGCGAGGCGGAGAGAGCGGAGTAGCAGAGAGTTGCGGGAGAGGGGAGCCCGATTCTACGACAAGATTGGCGCGGGTGCCAGCACGTTACGGCCCCGTCTTCGGCGTCACCCAGATGTACGGGCCGGTCGGCTCCTTGCCCGGAGTCAGATTGCGCGGCGTGCCCTTGAGGTTCGGGCCGAGCGATTTGATGTAGCGGTACATCGCTCGCAGGTCGCGATCGCTCATCAGGGCGGTATTCCACCACGGCATGGGCGGCTTGCCATCGCCGCCATCGGAGGTCCTCAGCACCTTGACCCAGTGATCTTCGTTCTGGCGCTGCGTAATGGTGCGCAGATTCTTCCCGTACACCGTGCCCCACTCGCCCCGGAATCCCACGTTGAGTCCGGCGAACCGGTCCGCCGGCGCAACTTTCCCTTTCGACTCCGTCCAGCCCTGCGTATGGCAATCGTTGCAGCTGCCGACGATCGTGAGATACTCGCCAGCCTGCTCCATCGTCATCGCCTGCACGGCGGGATCGGAGCTCGGCGGCATGACGCTGCTGCTAACGTCTGCGGTGGTGTTTGATGCGGTGCCGCTCGCCGGCGCACCGCTGTGGCAGGCCGTCGCGCTCGCAATGAAGAGAGACAGGCTGGCAACCAGCAGAGATTGATCGTGTCGCATGACTCCAAGGGTGAAAAGAGGCGAAGTGAATGATCCGTTCGGAACGACGTTATCTAGTACGCGGGAGCTGCTGTAACCGCTAGTATGACCGCATGACCTCTCTCTTGCGACCGTCCACGCTTCGTGCAGCAGTATCCGCGAGGATTCCTTGGATCCGCGAAGATCAGCGATTCCTTCGGTCGACGCCGTTCGTGCATCATAAACCCGCTTATCGCATATCATTTCACTCATGCGCCCTGCCATTCTCTTCGACCTCGACGGCACGCTCGTCGATTCAATCGAGCTCATTCTCACCTCCGCTCGCCACGCCTTCGTCGGCTTTGTCGGCCAGGCACCCACCGACGACGAGTGGCGGGCCACCATCGGCCGTCCGCTCCAGATCGTGTTGCGTGAGTTCGCGCAGAACGATGACGCCGAAGCGGAGCGTCTCTTCGGCCGCTACCGCGAGTACCAGCTCGCCAATCACGACCGGCTCCTCCACGCGTACGACGGCGTCGTCGCCACGCTTCGCGCCCTCGCGGAGGCCGGTCACCCGATGGCTGTTGTCACGAGCAAGTCGGACTTGCTCGCGCGCCGGGCACTCGAGCTCGTGGGTGTGGACGACCTGTTTCCCGTGCTCGTCGGCTGCGACACCTGCGTCAATCACAAGCCCCATCCGGAACCGGTTGAGCGCGCCCTCGTTCTGCTGGGAGTTCCGCCCTCAGATTCCATTTTCGTCGGCGACTCGCCACACGACGTGGAGTCGGGGCGAGCGGCACACGTGCACACCGTCGGCGTGACTTGGGGCGCCTTCACGCGTGAGCAGATGGAGGCCTCTGGCGCCGATGTCGTGATCCACGACATCACCGAGCTTCCTGGCGTCGTGGGGCGCTTCACCAGAAGTCGCAATCCACTTCAAACCTTCTGAGCGGTTTGGGTATCCCATTCACTGTACGAAGGGAGACCCAAACGACCGATGACGTCAGTGGCCTTACCCGAACCAGTTCAGGCTGTACCGGCGTACTCCGCCGATCCAGACGTCGGCCTCGCGGCTGCGGGAGATCGTCGTGCCTTCGAACGGCTGTACCGTCTGCACGTCACGCGGGTCTTCTCCCTCTGCGCCCGGATGGTGAACGGCCGGACGCGCGCCGAGGAGCTGACGCAGGACGTCTTCGTCAGAGCGTGGGAAAAGCTGTACCTGTTTCGCGGCGAGAGCGCATTCGGCACCTGGTTGCACCGGCTCACCGTGAACGTGGTGTTGAACGATCGAAAGACCGAAGGGCGACAGCGATCGCGATTCGAGGACGATGAAGAGGGCGACGCCATCGAGCACCTGCCCGGCCGGCCCCATGCGCCCGGCGACCGAATGGATCTCGAGATGGCGATCAGCAGGCTACCGAAGGGAGCACGACGCGTTTTCACGCTGCACGACGTCGAAGGATACACGCACGAAGAGATCGCCGAGATGCTCGGCGTCACTACCGGAGGCACCAAAGCGCAGTTGCACCGCGCGAGAATGTTGTTGAGAGAGGCACTGACCCGATGACCACACCGATCATGAATCTGGATTGCGACGGCTTCGCCGACGCGCTCGCGGACTACCTCGAGGGAGACGCCTCCGACGGCGTTCGCTTAGGCGTGGAAGCGCACCTTAGCTCGTGCGCGGCCTGTCGGCAGCTCCTCGCCGACCTGAACGCCATGCGCGTCGAGGCGGCCGCGCTGCCGCAGCTCACTCCATCGCGCGATCTGTGGAGCGACATCGCCGAGCGTATCGATGCGCGCGTCATTCCGATGGAGGCGCCGCGGATGGCGCGCGGCGTTACGGCGCGCCGGACATGGCTGCGTCCTGCCGCCGCCGCGGCGGCGCTCGTCGTCCTCACCGCCGGCGTGACGCACTATCTCACGCGTGCTTCTCTGTCGGCGCCGGCCGCGGCCGCGGCATCCGAGCCGACGGCGACGATCGTCTCGACGTTGACCGAACTGCCGGCCACACCTCGCGCTGCCTCGCGCACGACGCCAGCCGTTACGCGGCTCGCGAGCGCGGAGCGGATAACCGATGCCGCCGACCCGGTGTTCGCCGGCGAGATCAGCAAGCTGCGCAAGATCGTACGCGAGCGTCGCTCGCAGCTCGACCCGCAGACGGTGGCCGTGCTCGAGCAGAGCATTGCCGTCATTGATTCAGCGATCGCGCAGAGCCGTGCCGCGCTCGTGAATGACCCGGCGAGCGGTTTCCTTGCCACGCAACTCAACCATTCGCTCGAGAAGAAAGTCGAGCTGCTGCGGACAGCGGCGCTGCTGCCGACGCGCCTCTAGAGGAAATATGGCCAGACTCCTGATTGTATTAATCGCCGCAATCACTCTCGCGGTTCCCGCGCCGGTGTGGGCGCAGACGAGCGCCGAAGCCGCGCGGGAACGCGCGCAGGAAGCTCGTCAGCGCGCCGGTGCGCTCGACACGGTCGTCACCTTCGACGCACGCGGCACGCTCAGGGTGAGCTGCCCCGGTGGCGATGTGATCGTCACCGGAGCCGACAGGAATGAGATTCGGGTGCGCGCTCGCACCGAGAACGGCGCGATTCGCTTCACGAGCAATGGCACGCGTGCCTCGCTCGAGCCGGCGTCGGGACGTGGTTGCAGCGATGGCCACTTTGAGGTGACCGTTCCCGTGGGGACGAAGGTCGCCGCGACGACCTGGAGCGGATCGGTGAGCGTGAGGGGTGTGCACGGCGACATCGAAGCCCGTTCGCAGAGCGGCGACGTGCAGGTCCGCGATGCGGGCGACCATCTCGACATCGAGAGCCTGTCGGGCGACGTGGTGGTCAGCGGAGTGAGGGGCGAGTCGACGATCAACACGGTGAGCGGCAGTGTGACGCTGAGCGGCGCGCGCGACAACCTCAGCATCGAATCGGTGAGTGGTGATCTCGACCTCCGCGACGTCGTCGCCAAACAGATCCGGATGCACACCACCAGTGGCGACGTGTCCTTCACCGGCGCGATTCTCGACGCGGGGCGGTACGAGTTCAACACGCACTCCG
>DATCGM010000114.1:0-2277 GCA_036508915.1 Gemmatimonadaceae bacterium | reverse complement strand
CAGAGCGATTCATTCCCCATGAGGAAAGTCTGCTCCGATAGTCGTTTCCTGCCATGCGTCGAAATTTCGGCGCAGAAGATCGAGCTTCCAGTTCGCGCCCTTGAGCGCGGCCTTGCCGAGCAGCAGGTGCAGCGGCGGCTCCTTCGCGTCGACTGCCTTGATGATCGCCTCCGCGGCGCGCACCGGATCGCCCGGCTGTCTGCCGCTATTGCCACGAATGCTTCGGCGGTTCGCGCCGGCAGTATCGGCGTAATCGGCGATCTCCGACGTCGCTTCATTCGCGGAGCGACCTGCCCAGTCGGTGCGAAAGCCACTCGGCTCCACGATCGTGACCTTGATGCCGAGCGGCTCGACTTCGAGCGCGAGCGATTCCGACAGTCCCACGACCGCGAACTTCGTCGCGCTGTAGAACCCGACCGCCGGGAATGCACGAATGCCGCCGATCGCTGAGACGTTCACGATATGGCCGCTGCGCCGCCGGCGCATGTTCGGCAGCACCGCCTGGACCATGCGCGCGAGCCCGAAGACGTTGACCTCGAACATGCGTCGCACCTCGTTCTCGTCGCTCTCCTCGATCGCGCCGAAGTAGCCGATGCCCGCGTTGTTGACGAGCACGTCGATGCGCCCGAACGCCGTCTCCGCGGCGTCCACGGATGCGCGCACCTCTTCGGCATCGGTGACGTCGAGCTCGAGCATCAGCGCGCGGTTACCGTGTCCTTCCGCGATGTCACGCACGCTGTCGGGATTGCGCGCCGTCACCACCGCGCGGTAGCCGTGCGCAAGCACGGCGCGCGCGAGTTCTCGGCCGAACCCTGTCGAACAGCCCGTGATGAACCAGACAGGCGCGTCGTGATTGCCGCTCTGCTGCGCGCTCTGCGTTTCGTGCGTCACGTGTGCATCCTCGTTGCCAAGGACGACAAGGCGTCGATCGCCTGCTCCATCTTACGCTCTGCCTCGAGGCTCTGGCGATCGCGTCCTACCGTCGCCACCGCGATCGCTTGCCCCTTAGCGATGTAGCGCACCACGCACTCGCCCTTGTCGGGCGCTCCGGTAATCTCCACCGAATCCCAGTGCTCCGCGTGTCCGACATACGAGATCGACTGGTCGTAGTGCCGGCTCCAGAAAAATGGCACGGCGTCGAAGCGCTCGCGCCGTCCGAGCATGTTGCGCGCTGCGGTCTGTCCTTGCCGTTCGGCCACGACCCAATGCTCCACACGAATCCGCGCACCAGACAAAGCGTCCGGATAGCGTGCGATGTCACCCGCCGCGAATATCCCGGGCGCACTGGTCTCGAGGAATTCGTTGACGAGAACGCCCTTGTCGATCGCCAGCCCGCACTGCTCTGCCAGCTCCAGGCGCGGGCGTACGCCGATCCCCACGACGACGAGATCCGCCGAGATCAGGTCACCGTTGTCGAGGGTCACGGAATCTGCGTCGATCTGCTTAGCGGAGTGCCCGAGGTGGAAGACGACTCCGTGAGACTCGTGCACGCCGCGAACGAAGTCGCCGAGCTCCGGTCCGAGCACTCGCTCGAGCGGGCGTTGCTCCGGAGCGACAACGTGCACGTCGATCTTGCGCGCGCGCAGCGCTGCCGCGACCTCGAGCCCGATGAAGCTCGCGCCGATCACCACCACCGTGTGAGCATCCTTCGCGGCCGCAATGATGGCGCGGCTGTCGGCAAGCGTGCGCAGATAGAGCACGCGACTGCCAGCTGCCTGCGGCGTCGGCAGATGAATTGGATCTGCTCCGGTCGCGAGCAGCAGTGCGCCGAAGTCGTGCGTGCTGCCGTCGTCGAGTGTGACACGCTTGCCAGACACGTCAATCGTCGTCACGCGTCGGCCTCGCACGAGCCGAATGGCGTGTGCATCGTAAAACTCGGGGGAGCGCAGCGGGATCCACTCTTCGGGCGCGGTGCCGGCGAGATAATCCTTCGAGAGGTTCGGCCGATCGTTGGGCACCGAGTCCTCACCACCGATCATCGTGACCGGACCTTCGTAGCCTTCGCGGCGAAGCATCTCCGCTGCGGCGTTGCCCGCTGCGCCCGCTCCGACGATCACCACTGACGCGGGCGTTGCGGCGCCGCGCGAGGCGGATGGCGCGCGCTCGACGAGCAGCTCGTCCGCCGCGATCTCACGCGTGACGTAGAACTTTGCGTCGCGCCGCTCGACCACCCACCGTGAAACGGGCTTCAGAGCGGGGGCACGCAACGCCTCTCCAGTGCGCAGGCTGAAACACGCGTGATGCCATGGGCAGCGCACCGTGTCGCCAACAAGCAGC
>DATCGM010000113.1:0-10489 GCA_036508915.1 Gemmatimonadaceae bacterium | reverse complement strand
CGCGCGAAGAAGAACACCGTGAGCATGCCGCTCATCAGCATGTTCCACCAGAGCCAGTTGCCGGCCACGCCGTTGGCGAAGACGAGCCCCGTGACCACGAGTGGCGTATCGGCGGCGAAGGTCGTCGCGACCATGCTCGCGCCGGCGAGCCACCAGCTCACATTGCGGCCCGAGAGAAAATATTCCTCCATGCTCTCGCCGCCCTTCTTCGTGAAGACGAGGCCGATCCCCATCGACAGCGCGAAGTATCCGATGACGATCGCCCAATCGATTGCCGAGAGATTCATGGACGCCCTGTGGGAGAGGGGGTGGCGGAGGCGGGACGCGCTTCGATGTCCGCGACAACCGACGGCTTCAGCGCGCGCATCGCCGCATCCGCGACGGCAACGCGCACCGGACCGATCTTGGTGTTCGCGCGAGTGGGATTCACGCGATTCGTGAGGAGCATGACGTACAGGTCGTGTTGCGGAGCGATCCAGAGGGATGTGCCGGTGAATCCGGTGTGTCCGAACGCTGGACGCCGCATGAAACGACCGGCCGAGCTGTGCGGGCTCGGCGTGTCCCACCCGAGCGCGCGGCTGGAGAATGTCGAATCCGCGACGGTGGTGAACTGCGTGATGGTGGCGGCCTTCGCCAGTCGGCCACGGCCGAGGGCGCCGCCGTTGAGATAGGCGCGAGCCAGACGATTGAGATCGTGCGCCGTGCTGAACAGCCCCGCGTGGCCGGACACCTGGCCAAGTGCGTAGGCGTTCTCGTCGTGCACCTCGCCCACGAGATGGCGGCCTCGCCAGGGATCGTTCTCGGTGGGTGCGATGCGGGGGCGCAGCGAGACCGGCGGCTTGTACCGCGTATCCTTCATGCCGAGTGGCTTGAAGACGTGTCGCGCGAGATACCCGTCGAGGGTCTCGCCGCTCACGCGCTCGACGATCTTGCCGAGCAGGATTGCGCCGATGTCGCTGTAGATCATGCGTACGCCGGGCAGGGTGTCGAGCGGCGTCGCGATGAAGAGCTTGAGAATCGAGTCGGGCGGCGCGTTCACTTTGTAGTACTGCTTGAACGCCGGCAGGCCACTCTGGTGCGTGATGAGATGACGCACCGTCACCTTGTCCTTGTTGGTTCCCGTCCATTCGGGCAGGTACTTCTGCACCGGCGCATCGAGATCGACCTTGCCACGCTCGACGAGCTGCATCATCGCCGACGTCATGCCGATCACCTTGGTGAGCGACGCCATGTCCCAGAGCGTGGAGGCGGTAGGTCGCGGGGATTTCGCCCAGTCGAGATGGCCCGCCGTCACGGTGACCAGCGGACCCGAGTGAGTTCCGATCACCGCGATGGCGCCGGGAAAGGCGCTGTCGGCGACCGCGCGATCGAGGATCGACTGCAGCGTGTCACGCAACGCTTTCGTCGAGGCGGCGCGCGTAGCCGCTGTGGGGTGTGCGGCGGATTGCGCGGTGCAAAGTGCCGGTGCCAAGGAGACGGCACACGAGACGAGCCCGACGAACGGAGAGAGACGATACATTGTGCTGGTCAATCTCGAGAAAAGTGTGGGAGCGCTCGACGTACTCGGCGCGCGCAGCGGCTAGGCCGTGCACATTATATCCCGCGCCGCTGCGTCACGGAATGACGATGGGCGAGATGGCGGCGGAAAGTGGCGCCCGTTCGTCTCTCCGAGTAACCTGCACCAGTTGTCGCGGACTCGCATATGTCTTGCAAGGAGCGCTCTCGACAAGAACGACCGACCGATCACCATGAGGAGCTATTCATATGAGAGCTTCGCCGAGAGCCGCATTGCTTGCGCTTGCGCTTGCTGCCGCCACCGCTTGCGGAGGACGTGCGGTCGAGGTGCGCACGGCGCCCGTCACCGTCTCCGACCTGTCGGTGCAGATCACCAACAATTTGAGTCAGGCCGTGAACATCTACGCCACGGCGACGGGGAGCAGCGAGCTCTTCCTGCGCCAGGTTCCGGCGAACACCGTGGAGAAAGTCCCGGTGCAGGGAATCGCGAGCGGGACGAAGGTCACGTTCAAGGCCGTGACGGTCGATGGTTCGCGGACCTACCAGAGTCGCGACGTGTCCCTCATCGGACTTTACGTTTGGAGCGTTCCCTGATCTTTCGCGACTGCACGCGCCGCTGCGTCGCTGGTTGCTGGACGTGGTGACCCTGAATATCTTTCCGGGCCGGAGCCCACACTCCGGTCCGTTCGCTTTTTCGCCACTCGTCACCGCTGCGCGCTTGGCTGGCCGCGGGAGCTCTGTGCGCCTCGGAGCCGCATGACACTTCTGCCCGACTGGGTCAAAAACGGCTATTTGTTGCTCATCGATCCAGTGGCGGACTGGCTGGTGGAGCGGCGTGTACATCCAAACACCATTACGGTGTTTGGGACGGTCTGCACCGTGGTCGGCGGCATCATCTATGCTACCGGCCACATCAAGACGGGCGGCTGGTTCCTCTCGCTCACGGCGCTGTTCGACGTGCTCGACGGAATCGTGGCTCGGCGCTCGAATCGCAGTTCGATTTTTGGCGCGTTTCTGGATTCAACGCTCGACCGTCTCGCCGACGGGTTCGTGCTCGGCGGACTGGCGGTGTTCTACGCCACCAGTGCATTGCATCACAGCATCCCGTTGATGATCACGGCGCTGCTCGGCCTCATGGGCGCCCTCCTCACGTCGTACACGCGGGCACGCGCCGAGGCACTCGGCCTCGACGCCAAGGTGGGATTGCTCCAGCGGCCGGAGCGCGTGGTGCTCATGGCCGCACCGCAGGCGCTGTTCGGACTCTTCTTCAACGGATGGCCTCTGGCCATCATCATCATCATTCTGACCGTCACGGCCTGGATCACTGTGGTTCAGCGCGTGACGTATGTCTATAACGCCACCACGCGAGCCGATGCCGCTCACGCGCACACGGACACCGAGGCCAGCCCCGATGCCGTGCCCGCCGACGCACACCGCGCCCTCGTCTAAAAGTACAAGGAGAATACGTGCAAGGTTCCGCTTCTGACGCGCGCTCCGCGCCGCGCCCCGCCACCGGCAAGCTCGGTATCCTCACGCCGGGTCTCGGCGCCGTCGCGACGACGTTCATGGCCGGCGTCGAGAACATTCGCCGCGGCACGGGCAGACCCATCGGCTCGCTCACGCAGATGGCGACCATCCGGCTCGGCAAGCGCACGGAAAACCGCGCGCCCCTGATCAAGGATTTCGTTCCGCTCGCGGATCTGAACGACATCGTGTTCGGCGCCTGGGATCCCATTCCGGATAACGCCTACACCGCGGCGAAGAAGGCGGGAGTGCTCGAGGACAAGCATCTGGAGCCGATCGCCGATTTCCTCAAGGCGATCAAGCCGATGCCGGCTGTTTTCGACAACCACTACGTCACGCGCCTCAATGGTCCGAACGTCAAGAAGGGCAAGACGAAGCGCGATCTCGCTGAGCAGCTCCGCCAGGACATGCGCGACTTCAAGGCGAAGAACAACTGCGATCGCCTCGTCATCGTATGGTGCGCGTCAACGGAGATCTTCATCAAGCCCGGCCCGCAGCACGCCACGCTCGAACAGTTCGAGAAGGCGATGGAGAACAACGACGAGGCGATCGCCCCGTCGATGCTCTATGCCTACGCGGCGGTCATGGAGGGCGTGCCCTTCTGCAACGGCGCGCCGAATCTCTCCGTCGACATTCCCGCGCTCGTCCAGCTCGCCAATGACAAGGGCGTGCCCATCTCGGGCAAGGACTTCAAGACCGGCCAGACCTGGTTGAAGACGGTCATCGCGCCAGGCATCAAGGCGCGCATGCTCGGCCTCGCCGGCTGGTATTCCACGAACATTCTCGGCAACCGCGACGGCGCAGTGCTCGACGATCCGGCGTCGTTCAAGACCAAGGAAGAGTCGAAGCTGTCGGTGCTGCACACCATCCTGCAGCCCGAGAAGTATCCGGAACTGTACAAGGACTTCACGCACGTGGTGCGCATCAACTACTACCCGCCGCGCGGCGATAACAAGGAAGGCTGGGACAACATCGACATCTTCGGGTGGCTGGGCTACCCGATGCAGATCAAGGTCAACTTCCTCTGCCGCGACTCGATTCTCGCCGCGCCGCTCGTGCTCGATCTCGCGCTGTTCAGCGATTTCGCGCAGCGCGCCGGCCTCAAGGGCATTCAGGAGTGGCTCTCGTTCTTCTACAAGAGCCCGATGACCGCGCCAGGCCTTCAGGCCGAGCACGATCTCTTCATTCAGCAGACGAAGCTCAAGAACACGCTGCGTCATCTGATGGGCGAAGAGCAGATCACGCATCTCGGACTGGAGTACTATCAGTCGTGATGAACGCCGCCACCTCTCGACGCCTGGCCGCGGCGGCGCTTGCATTCGCGCTCACCGGCGCGGCGTCGTGTGGCGGCCCCGATCACCAACTGGAGCTGCGGCAGGGCACGGAGAGCTACAAGTTCGTCATCACTTCCAATCCCATTCCGCCGCACGCGCGCGAAGACGTGATCTACACGGTCACGGTCACGGATAGAAAAACCGGACAGCCCATCGAGACCGGTGAAGGGCGCATTTTCGCCAACACGCGCGACGGCGCACGCACCTACGACGGTTTCGT
Source organism: Gemmatimonadaceae bacterium (assembly GCA_036508915.1). GTDB lineage: Bacteria > Gemmatimonadota > Gemmatimonadetes > Gemmatimonadales > Gemmatimonadaceae > AG11. The sequence continues at coordinate 5,896 of DATCGM010000113.1, read as the reverse complement.
CAAGGCACCACAGGTCGGCGCCTACTCGGCCAAGCTCAGTTATGTGACTGCCGAGCAGTGGGCCGTCGGCATTCAGTTCCACAGCGATGCATCCAAGCCGCTCGAGAAGACGGAGTGGATGCAGGACGTGCTCCCGGAGCGGAGCGGGAAACCGTAAAACCATGCGCCACTTCTATCGCAGCCACATGCCGCCGGCCGACGTGCTCGTCGTGGCGGATCGCTTCTTCACGAATCTCGGACTCTCGCCCGTCGCGACCATGGCGCGCATACGGCAGTTCTCCGGCCCGCTCGGCGCAATGAAGTTGAGCGTCAGGGCCGAAGGCGGCCACTACACCTTCGTCGAGGTCGTCACCGACCAGATGGGGGAGAGCCGGATGGATCGCAACGTGAAGAAGTTTTTCGTCGAGGTGCACCGCGCCGACGATCCGTCGCACACACTCGAAGCGGCGTACTAGTGGCTTCCCCGCGATCGGCAACGACGCGGGGCCGGGGACGCGCAGCAGCACCGCAGTCCTCCGCCATCGCCAACGGAGGAGAAGGCAGCACGTCGCTCACCCGCGCGCAGCGGATCGACCTCTACTACTGGATGCGTCTCACGCGCTCGCTCGAGGAGCGGCTCGTGAATCTCTACCGCCAGACAAAAGTCGTCGGCGGGCTCTTTCGCTCGCTCGGCCAGGAAGCGGACGCGGTGGGCAGCGCGTATGCGTTGCGGAAGGGAGACATTCTTTCGCCGCTCATTCGCAATCTCGGCTCGATGCTCGTGCGGGGCGCGACGCCGGTCGAGATCCTCAAGCAGTACATGGCCCGGGGTGACTCGCCGACGCGTGGACGCGAGTTGAACATCCACTTCGGCGATCCCGAACGCGGTTTCATTGGACAGATCTCGCCCCTCGGCGACATGGTGCCGGTGATGGCTGGCGTGACGTTGACGTTCAAGATGCGCGGTGAAGATCGCGTGGGACTCGTGTACGTCGGGGACGGCGCGACGTCCACGGGCGCCTTCCACGAGGGGATCAACTTCGCCGCCGTCCAGCGGTGTCCGCTCGTGGTGATCATCGAAAACAATGGCTACGCGTATTCGACGCCGACGACGAAGCAGACCGCGGCGGCTCGGCTCGTCGACAAGGCGGTCGGCTACGGCATTCCCGGCGAACGTGCCGACGGAAACGACGTCATCGCGACGTATGAGGCGACGAAGCGGGCGGTCGATCGCGCGCGTCGTGGCGAGGGCGCGTCGATCGTCGAGCTGATGACGTACCGCCGGAAGGGACATGCGGAGCACGACAATCAGTCCTATGTGCCGGAAGGCGAAGGCGAGCGCTGGGCCCGCGAGAACGACCCGATCGACCGCTATGTGGCGCGGCTGATCGGCGAAGGCGTGTCGGCCGAGGAGCTCGCGGAGATCGACGCGCGCGTGCAGAGGGAGATCGACGAGGCGACGGACATCGCCGAGGCCTCTGGAGTGCCTGAGCCGCTCGACGCGCTCGTTGGCATCTACGCCGATCCGCCCGAGGAGAAGCCGCTCTGGTTCCGCGCAGGCAAGCGCGCCGCCGTGGACGTGAATGAGCGTCCCGCGGGCTGGGGCACGTTCGACGCGCCGGCAAAAGGGGGGGGATCGGACTGATGGCCGAGATCACGTATCTCGAGGCAATCCGCGAGGCGCTGTTCGAGGAGATGGAGCGCGACCCGAATGTCTTCATGATTGGCGAGGACATCGGTGCATACGGCGGCGCATTCAAGGTCACCGACGGCCTGTTGGCCAAGTACGGAGAATCTCGCGTCATCGATAGCCCGATCTCCGAGATTGGCATCGTTGGGGCGGCGGCGGGTGCGGCGCACATGGGCATGCGGCCTGTCGTCGAGATACAGTTCATCGACTTCATCGCCAACGCGTACGACATGCTCACGAACTATGTCGCCACGGCGCGCTACCGCGCCTTTCTGCCGACGCCGATGGTGGTGCGCGGCCCGAGCGGCGGCTACGTGCGTGGCGGCCCATTCCATTCGCAGAATCCCGAGGCCGGTTTCATTCACACGCCGGGCCTCAAGGTCGTCTATCCAAGCACGGCGGCCGACGCGAAAGGTCTGATGAAGGCCGCGATTCGCGACGACGACTGCGTGCTTTTCTTCGAGCACAAGTATCTGTATCGTCGCATCAAGGGCGAGATGCCAGCCGGCGACCATGTCGTGCCCATCGGCAAGGCGCGAGTGGCGCGCGAAGGCACGGACCTCTCGATCATCACCTACGCGGCCACCGTCCACAAGGCGCTCGACGCGGCCGAACAGCTCGAGCGTGAAGACGGACTCAACGTGGAGGTCATCGACCTGCGTTCGCTCGCGCCGCTCGACGACGACGCGATCGTGGCGACGGTGAAGAAGACGAATCGCGTCCTCATCGTGCATGAGGACACGCGCACGGGCGGCATTGCCGGCGAGATCACCGCTCGGATCAATGAATTGTGCTTCGAATGGCTGGACGCGCCGGTTCTGCGCGTGACGGCGCACGATGTGCCGTTGCCGTATGCGCCGTCGCTGGAGGATTTTGTCCTTCCCCAGGTTCCGGACATCGTATTTGCAGCGCGGCGGCTCGCCGCGTACTGACCATGCGGGACACGGATAACCTGGGCCCGGACGCCTCGAGGGAGACGAGCGAGGGGGTTTGGCCTTATGTTGGAGTTGGCTGCCTGAGCGCCGTCGCCGGGCTTGCGGGCGGCGGCATGATCGCGGTGCTGGTCGCGAAGATCGTCGGCGGGATTGGCGGTTGCCGAGTGGATGCGGAGACCGGCGCGCCGTGTGACTGGAGCATGTACTGGACGTGGGGAGCGCGAATTGGGCTGGTGCTGGTTCCCACGATTGTCATTTGGCGTATGCGGAAGGTGCGCAGCGCGTCTCGTAACTCCGAGTGAGAGGACATCGCATTGGCTCGCGTTGACGTCATCATGCCCCAGATGGGCGAATCGATCGCCGAGGGAACGCTGTCGAAGTGGTTGAAGAAGGTCGGCGATACAGTGAAGCGGGACGAGCCGATGTTCGAGATCAGCACCGACAAGGTGGACGCCGAAATTCCGGCGCCTACGTCAGGCGTGCTCGCCGAGATCATCGTCGTGGAAGGTCAGACGGTGGAGGTGTTGACGGTCGTTGCCCGGATCGAGACGGAGCAGGGTGCGTCGATCGCGCCCTCGACGGGCGCTCCGGTGTCGTCGGCGAGCGCTGCCGTGGGGCCCCCCCCCACTGCGAAAGCTACCGCCGCGCCTGCCGTACCCTCGCACCGGTCAACCGCACCCAGCATCGTTCCCGCCCCGGCAGCCCCGGGTGGCAATGGCCTCGAGGATCGCCTGCGTACCAAATCCTCGCCGCTGGTGCGAAAGATTGCGGCCGAGCATGGGCTGGAGATCGCTGCGATGCAGGGCAGTGGGATCCAGGGTCGCGTTACCAAGCGCGACATTGAGCAGTACATCGCCTCCGGAGGTGCTGCCGCGCCGGCTCGAGCGCAGCGCACGTCCATGCACGCACCGGCGGGTGCCGTGCAGTATGGTCCCGCTCCCGAAGCGTGGCCCGGCGACAAGGTCGAGGCGATGTCGAAGATGCGCTCGCTCACCAGCGACCACATGATCGCGTCGCGGCAAACGCACGCGCACGTCACGTCGTTCTTCGAAATTGATCTGACGCGGATTGCTCGCATCAGACACGAGAAGCGCGCGGCGTTCGAGGCGCGCACCGGGCAGAAGCTCACCTTCCTGCCGTTCATCATCAAGACGGTGGTCGAGACGCTCAAGCAGCACCCGGTCCTGAACGCCGCCGTGTCCGGCACGAACATCATTTACCGGAAGCAGTACAACGTCGGAATCGCCGTCGCGGTCGATTGGGGGCTCATCGTTCCCGTTATCAAGAACGCGGACGACCTGTCGCTTTCCGGCCTTGCCAAGTCGCTCAACGACCTCGGCGACCGGGCGCGGACCAAGCGGCTGAAGCCGGAAGAAGTGCAGCAGGCGACCTTCACCATCACGAACCCTGGCGTGTTCGGCTCGCTCATGGGCACGCCGATCATCCCCCTGGGAACGTCGGCCATCCTCGGACTCGGCGTCATCGAGAAGCGTCCGAAGGTGATGAAGGGAGCGGATGGCGAGGATACGATCGCGATTCGCACCTGCGCGTATTTCTCGCTCTCGTTCGACCACCGCATCGTGGATGGATCGGATGCGGACAAGTTCCTCGCCGCCGTGAAGAAGGGTCTCGAGTCATTTCCCGATAGCGCGATCTGATCATGCCGCGTTGCCTCACGATTCAGCGCACGCTCGTCACGCCTCCCGACCGCGTGAAGTTTTCCGAGCGACTCGAGCGGAAACGTGACTACTACGCGTCGGCCGGTTGTCGCTATTGGGTCTTCGAGGAGACGGGGCTGCGAGGCGCATTCCTCGAATTCTGCGAGGCACCCGACGCCGACACACTCGCGCGCGCGCACGCGTCGGCGCCCGAGCGTGTGCTCGACCCCGCCCGCATCTACCACGAAGTGGAGTTGCCGTAACATGCCCACCCGCACCATCACCCTCGACGGCCGCGCCTGGCGCGTCATGCCGTCCGGCAAAATCACGCAGAACAATCGCGACGAATTCGCACTGCTGTTCGTCGCCGGCTCCGGCGACAACCGCGAAGTGCGGGTCACGCGGTACTCGCCCCAGGGTACCCGCTCCCGAGAGCTTGCGCTGGCCGAGATGAGCGACGCCGATCTCGCGCGCCTCTTCGCTCAGTCGCAACCGAGCGAGATGTCACCCGAGGCCGGTTACGCCCCGTGACCGATCAGGCAGGGCCGGCGGCATTCGTCGATTTGCACATGCACTCGACGGCGTCCGATGGCTCGCGTGCTCCCGCCGACGTCGTGCGTGCCGCGAAGGCCGCTGGCTTGGCCGCGATCGCACTCACTGACCACGACTCCGTCGCCGGCCTCGCCGAGGCGCAGATCGCCGGCGCAGCGCTCGGCGTTCGCATCGTCAATGGCGTGGAGCTGAGCGCTGTCGAAGGCGAGGCCGAAACACATCTGCTCGGCCTGCATCTTCGCGATGTGCTCGTCATCGAGCGCGAGCTCGGCGCACTGCGCGACATGCGTGAGCGCCGCGGCCAGCAAATCGTCGAGAAGCTGGTTGCCATCGGCGTGCTCGTGACGTTCGATGACGTCCTCGCGCAGGCGGGTGGCGGCGCAGTGGGGCGACCACACGTTGCGCGCGCCCTCATCGCCGACGGCTGGGCGACGGATGTGCGCGATGCGTTCGATCGCTATCTCGGCGCGGGGAAGCCCGCGTACGTGGCGAAGGATCAACTTGGCATGGCCGACGCGATCGCGATCATTCACTCCGCGGGTGGCCTCGCCGTGCTTGCCCATCCTGGGGGCGCCGGCACGCGCGAGCGCCTGACCGCCCTCATCGCGCTCGGTCTCGACGGCGTTGAAGTGAAGCACCCTGGCCACTCGCCGAGCGACACGGCGAAGCTGAATACGCTCGCCACGCAGCTCGGACTCGTGTTGAGTGGCGGATCAGATTGGCATGGGGCCGCTGACGGACCGCGCACCATCGGGATGATGCAGGTGCCTTGGCAATGGCTTGTGCTCCAGGATGCGCGCTTCGCCGCCCTCGGGCGCGCACCGGCGGCGTGACGTGACGAAGTTGGCCGGTCGCGTGGCGCTGGTGACGGGTGCCGGCAAGCGTGTCGGACGCGCCATCGCGGTCGCGCTCGGCGCCCAGGGCATGCGCGTCGCGGTGCACTACAACGAGTCGGCCGATGGCGCGCGCGACACGGCGAATCTCATCGAGGACGCGGGAGGCTCGGCGGCGCTCGTGCGCGCTGATCTCACCGACGTCACGGCCTGCGAACAGCTCATCGATGCACTCGTTCTCGAGCATGG
>DATCGM010000112.1:0-9505 GCA_036508915.1 Gemmatimonadaceae bacterium | reverse complement strand
CCTGCCGCGCGGCGTCGACGAAATACTGGGAGGGCGCCGCCGCTCCCGAATTCGGCGCGGTCACCACTGGCTCCCGGCGTGCGCGATCGGCGTCGGCTGCCGTGATGAGCCCCTGCCCCGCCATCAGCCCGAGGATGAGATCGCGACGCGCCTTCGCCTTGTCCGGGAAGCGCGCCGGATCGTAGCCCACCGGCGACTTCGGCAGCGTAGCGAGCGTCGCGGCTTCGGCCAACGAGAGGCGAGCAGCGCTCTTGCCAAAGTAGTGGCGTGCGGCCGACTCCACGCCGTACCACCCGTGCCCGAAGTTGATCTGATTGATGTAGGCCTCGAGGATCTGCTCCTTCGAGTAGTGCCGCTCCATCTCGCGCGCCGCCTGCTGCTCGTGAAACTTGCGCCCGATGCTCAGGTCGCGACGGTCTATCTGATCCGCGTGCATATTTCCCACGAGCTGCTGCGTGATCGTGCTCGCGCCGCCGCGATGGTCGCCGGTGATCTTCTCGAACAGCTTGCCCTTGATCGCGCCGACGACACCGATGAGATCGACGCCGTCGTGCTGGTAGAAGCGCTGGTCTTCGACTGCGACGAACGCCTGGCCGACGTACTTCGGCAGCGTCCGAATTTGCACGCTGGTGCGCGACTCCTTGCCAATCTCTCCGATGTACGCGCCGTCGCGGGCGAAGACGAGCGACGACTGCAGCTGCGGGACGATCTGCCAGACAAGCCCGGTCGAGGGCGTCTGCGATGGTGTCTGCGCGCCGAGCGACCCAGCGAGGAAAACGAAGGCAAGCAAGAGACGGTACATGGGGAAAAGATACACTCTCCGAACGGCCAGGTTGCGCGAGCAAAGCACGCTTGCCGTTGCCGCGATTCCTCCCCGGCGCGATTATCCACGCAATGGCCAACTTCGTCACGCTTGCCCTCGCACAGTTCCAGCCGCGGAAGGGCGACTACGCGGGGAATCTCTCCCGCATCGGTGAGTTTCTCGCGCAGGCATCGGCGCTCGATCCGCGACCGCAGCTCGTCTGCTTTCCCGAAACCGCGCTGAGCGGGTATTTCCTCGAGGGCGGCGTGCGCGAGCATGCGGTTACAGCCGGGCAGCTCGCGGCCGATCTGCATCGCACGTACGGCAACGGTCCGGCGATCGACGTCTGCGTCGGCTTCTACGAGGTGTGGCGCAACAAGCTGTACAACAGCGCGATGTACGTCTCGCTCGGCGAGACGATCCCGCTCGTGCGGCATGTGCACCGCAAGGTGTTCCTCCCCACCTACGGATTGTTCGACGAGGAACGTTTCGTCGAGCGCGGGCGAGAGATCCGCGCCTTCGACACGCCCTGGGGTCGCGCCGCGATGCTGGTGTGTGAGGACGTCTGGCACTCCATGACGGGAACGATTGCCGCGCTCGACGGTGCGCAGCTCATCATCGTGCCCACCGCGCCACCGGCAAGGGGCGCGTGGCCGAAGCCGGACGACGTGCCCGGACCGGCGAGCGTGTCGCGGTGGGAGCGTCTCGCTCGTGACATGGCCGACGAGCACGGCCTCTACGTGGCATTGATTCATCTCGTGGGAAGCGAGGGAGGAAAGCTCTTTCCCGGCAGTGCGATGTTGGCCGGCCCGAAAGGCGAGGTGCGCACACGCGGTCCGCTCTGGGAGGAAGCGCTCGTCGTGGCTCGCGTCGATCTCGACGACGTGACGCGCGCGCGCGCCGACATGCCACTCATCGCGGACCTGGAGACGATGGTGCCGCATCTGCGCGACGCGATGGCCAAGGTCGATGCCGGATTGCCCTACCTCCTCAGCTACGACGGCATGGCGGAGATCGCCGCGACGTCCAGCGACGCGGCGTCGTCATCTCGTCAGCGTCGCGGCACCGGCTCGAAAACTCCCGCGCCGGCGATCACGGTGGTACGCGATGAGTCGTCGGGCGGCCCTCCAACGCTCGAGATCGATGCGGCGCTCGCCGAGAGCTGGCTCGTTCGCTTTCTGCGCGATGAGATGCAGCACCGCGGCTTCGAGCGCGCGGTCGTCGGCGTCTCGGGCGGCGTGGACTCGGCCGTCACCGCCTACCTTGCCGCGCGCGCCCTCGGTGCGGAGCAAGTGATCGGTGTTCGTCTGCCCTACCGCACTTCGAGTCCGGAGAGTCTCGCGCATGCACAGCTCGTGATCGACGCCCTGGGCATCGAGTCGCGAACGCTCGACATCAGCGCAGCGGTCGATGGGTATCTCTCGAGCGAGCCGGAAGCCGACGCGGCACGACGCGGCAACGTGATGGCGCGGACGCGCATGATCGCCCTGTTCGATCTCTCGGCGAAGCATCACGCCATTCCGCTCGGCACAGCCAACAAGACGGAGCGGCTGTTCGGCTACTTCACCTGGCACGCCGACGATTCGCCACCGATCAATCCGCTCGGCGATCTCTTCAAGACGCAGGTCTGGGCGTTGGCGAAGCATCTCGGTGTGCCAGACGTCATCGTCGGCAAGGCGCCCTCGGCGGATCTCGTCGTCGGTCAGACGGATGAGGGCGACTTCGGGATCAGCTATGCGAAAGCGGACGAGCTGCTCAACTGGATGCTGAGCGGATACAGCGAGTCAGATCTCATCGCGCGCGGCTTCGATGCGGCGGAGGTCGCGCTCGTCAGGAAGCGGCTGGCGAGCACGCACTGGAAGCGGCGACTCCCGACAGTCGCGATGATGAGCTCGTCTACAATCGGGGAGAGCTATCTGAGGCCAGTGGACTATTAGACCCGTCGGACGGTCGGACGGTCAGACAGTCGGACAGGACTTTATGGGCATGGTCTTCGCACGTTGCCGCCGGTATGCCTGCCAAGAAGACGACCAAGCGTGCGGGAGCGAAGAAGAGCGCGGCGAAAACAAAGGTCCCACGCGCCAAGGGGAAAGCACTTCACTTCGTCGTTCAGAAGCACGCGGCCAGTCACCTGCACTTCGACTTCCGCCTCGAGCTCGACGGAGTCATGAAGTCGTGGGCGGTGCCGAAGGGGCCGAGCCTCGATCCGTCCGTGAAGCGGCTCGCGATGGAGGTGGAGGATCATCCCATCTCGTACAACACCTTCGAGGGGACGATTCCCCAGGGCGAGTATGGCGGCGGGACGGTCATGCTCTGGGATCGCGGAACGTATGAGGCCGAGGATGGTGGTGGGGTGGAGTCGCTGCGCGAGGGATATCGCGACGGCGACCTGAAGATCACGCTACGCGGCAAGCGGCTTCAGGGCTCATGGGTGCTCGTGCGCATGAACCGCCCGGGACGTCCACAGTGGCTACTCATCAAGCACGCCGACGAATACGCCGATCCCTCGCGCGATATCGTCGCCGAGGTGACGACGTCGGTCGCGAGCCAGCAATGAGCCTCAGCGAGCAGAGCAGCCAGCGACCGCGTCTGTGGACCCTACGGCTTCGACCGAAACAAGCAGCCAGACCCGGGGTATCAATGTGCGGCCGGATGCGCGACCCTTGTCAGAGGGAATTTGCCGCTCCTGGCCGCGTTCGCCGGCACTCCTTCTGCATCTTCGGGGTATACACTCCATGCGAAACATCCTGCGGCTCTCGATCAGCACGCTCGCTCTTGTCACTTTGGCTGCGTGCTCGCGCTCGTCGGAACAGCCTGCGTTGTCCGATGATCTGAAACAGGATCTCGCCAAGGTTGACGGCGGTGACGTACAGCTCGCCGGGGCCTCCTCGCCACGGCTCGACGTCGTGTCCGCGGGGGAGCGCACACAAAGCCCGACGCCGACGCCCAAGGCACCGGCCGTCTCCCGCGCTCCGAGCGCGTTCCACGGAACACACGCGCCAGTCAAGAGCGTGAAGCACGACACGCCTGCTCCGGCGCAGCCGGCGACACGCGCGGAGCAAGTCGCGCCCGCTGAGGTACCGCAGGTGGAGCGCGCGCCCGAGCCGGTTCCGGCTGCTGCCGGTCGGCCGGAGGCGCCGCGTCCGTCGACGCAGCGTGAGCCGCGCGGTGGATGGCGCACGCCGGGGCAGGTCATCCGAAATGCGCCGTTTCCGATCAATCCATAACGAGTTGAACTGTTGACGGTGGGGGAGTTTTCTCGCAGTTGGTAGTTGAAGTTGACTCAGTCTTGAGTTGGTCGCAGACCTCTGTGGCGTACAGCCACACTCTTATAAGGCCAGTGGGAAACGAACGGCGTAACTGAGGTTGTCTTCAGTTACGCCGTTTCGTATCGAACGTGTGCCGTGCTGGGATGACTTTACTCCAGTAGGAACAACGACCAGCGCCTAACTCGAGAACTGAGACCAAGAACTGTTGGAGCACTCCCCCACTCGAAACTCAGAGCTTACGGCGCAGAGTCGGCCACGATCGCCTCCGCCTCGATCTCCACCAGCATGTCGGGATCGATGAGGCTGCGCACTTCGACCATCGACGTGGTCGGCAGGATCGCGGCGAAGAATTCGCCGTGCACGCGCCCGACGGCTTCCCATCGGCTGATGTCGGTGACGTATATCCTCGTGCGAACGACATCCTCGAGCCGCGCACCGGCTTTCTCCAGTGCGCGCCGAATGTTCTCCAGCGTCTGGCGTGTTTGCGCGGCCGCATCTCCGATGCCGACGAGCTTTCCCGATGCGTCGGTCGCCGTCGTTCCCGAGACATGCACGACGCCTCCAACGCGAACCGCGCGCGAGTAGCCGACGATGGGCTCGAACCTGGTACCTGACGAAATGTTCTGGCGCATGGCGATGTGAGAGGGTCGGAGATGCGAGCCGGCGAGCCGCCCTGACGCCTCACCGACTCCCAGTCACCGCTTCGAAGCGGTCAGGCCGCGGCCTGCCCTCCGGCGAACGCAAGACTTACCGCGCGCCGAGCCTGGCGCTTGAGCGCACGATGCACGGCACGAGCATGATGAATGAAGTTGCGCCCGGCCCAGGGATAGCGCATGAAGAACTCGACCGGCAGCATGTCCGCCTTGAGGCGATTGCACGGCGGGCATGCCGCGACGACGTTACCCGGCGCGTGCGCTCCGCCCTTCGCGAGCGGATGCACGTGGTCGAGCGTGGCGTGCTCGTAGTCGAGCGGCGCGGCGCAGTACACGCAGCGTCGCCCGCAGTCGCGCATCGCGGCGAGCTTGATCGCTCGCTTTTGCTGGGCGGGAAGTAGGCGCCGCACGCGGCGCATGACGCCGCGGGGGGCACGTGAAAGAGGAACGCGGTGACCGTGTCGAGCGGGCATTGCACCTCGCTGGAAAAGACAACACCCCGCGCAGGAAGGAGCTTCCTGTCGCGGGGTGTCGTATGTCGTGGTCGGCGTTGCACCGGTGGGCCAGCACATGCGTCGCGACGAGCGCGATCGCACTGCCCACTGCATCATCCGATGTCGGGTCGAAGTGCTCATCGGCCTCCGGGTGCGGCGGAGCGAAGCTCCGCGGCGGTATTAGTGCGATGAAGTTCAGAATCGCGCAAGAGCAATGTCAGACTCCAGCCCGCCGATCCCCGGTGCGTCGCTCCCCGCGCTTCTTCGACGCCACCGGATCCCGGAACGCCGCGATGATCCGCGCCGCGTGCATGTCGAGCACCGTGCGATCCGGCATCTCGGACCCCGCAAAGGGAAGCGGAAGGTCGAAGCCGTCATCGGGACGGCGCGGAATCACGTGCACGTGGTAGTGAAACACGCCCTGCCCCGCGGCGGCGCCACTGTTCACGACGACGTTCATGCCGTCCGCGCCTGCGACCTGCTTCACCACGGGGACAATCTCCATCGCGACCTCGAACAGGTGCATCGCCAGCGCGTGGGGAATGTCATCGAACCCTTCGAAATGTTTCCGGGGTACGACCAGCACATGTCCGGCATTCACCGGCTGCACGTCCATGAACGCCACAACGTCGGCGTCCTCGTAGCACATCGAGACCTCGCCCGCGCCATGAATGAGGTCACAGAACGAGCAGGTGGGCTGCGGAGCTGGCGGCATGGATCCTCTCAGGGTGAGTGCGACGCCTGGAAAATGCACACGGGATGCCAGATGAGTATGCTCCAGACCAGCCGGCCGCCATGGCGTCTTTCTGGTCCGCGCGGTGCAGTTATCTTTCTCTGCTGTCGCACCTTTCTCCGCACCCAAGACCGTTTTCCCGTATGGCCACTCAAACCCGCGCCGAGCGTAAGAGCGCCGCCGGCCTTTCGCGCGACCAGCTCGTCGCCGCGTACCGCACGATGCTCCTGTCGCGCCGCATCGACGACAAGGAGATCCAGCTCAAGCGCCAGAACAAGATCTTCTTCCAGATCTCCGGCGCGGGACACGAGGCTATTCTCACGGCCGCGGGCATGGTGCTCAGGCCTGCCTACGACTGGTTCTATCTCTATTATCGCGATCGCGCGCTCTGCCTGCAGCTCGGCATGACGGCGAACGAGATGCTGTACGAGGCGGTTGGCGCCGCGATCGACCCGAGCTCGGGCGGACGCCAGATGCCGAGCCACTGGGGACACAAGGATTTCAACATCGTCTCGACGTCGTCACCGACCGGGACCCAATTCCTCCAGGCGGCCGGCAGTGCGGAAGCATCACTCCGCGCGAAGCTCCTCGACATTACCGACGGGTTTCAGGGCGATGAAGTCGTGCTGGTGACTACTGGAGACGGCACCACCTCAGAAGGCGAATTCTGGGAGTCGCTCAACAGCGCATCCAACCTCAAGCTGCCAGTCGTCTATCTCGTCGAGGACAACGGCTATGCGATCTCGGTCCCGGTCGAGGTCAATACCGCAGGCGGATCGATCTCAAAGCTCGTCTCGGCGTTCCCCGACCTATACGTCCAGGAAGTGGACGGCTGCGATCTGCTGGCCAGCCACGAGGCAATGAAGAAGGCCGTGGACTACGCCCGCCAGCGGAAGGGGCCCGCGCTCGTACACGCGAAGGTCATTCGTCCGTACTCGCACTCGCTCTCCGACGACGAGGTGATGTACCGCCCCGCCGACGAGCGCGAAGCCGACGCAGCCCGCGATCCGGTGACGCAGTTTCCCAAATGGCTTGTTGCCGAGGGACACGCCACCGAAGCCGAACTCGCGAAGATCGCCGAGGAGGTCGACGCACTCGTGCTCGCGGCGACGGACGATGCGCTCGCGCAGCCGCAGCCCGGTCCCGAGACGGTTCAGAATTACGTCTACTCGCCAGACGTCGATCCCTCGAGCGAGCAGTTCGACACGGAAGACGACCCGCAGTTCTCCGGCAACGAGACGACGATGGTCGATCTGCTCAACGCCTGCATGAAGGACGAGATGCGACGCAATCCGAAGATGCTCATCTTCGGGCAGGACGTCGCCGACGTCTCGCGCGAGCAGCACCTCGGCAAGGTCAAGGGCAAGGGCGGCGTCTTCAAGGTGACGTGGGGGCTACAGAAGGAGTTCGGCGGCGCTCGCGTCTACAACACGCCCCTGGCCGAAGCGACAATTGTCGGACGCGCAATCGGCTTGGCCTTGCGGGGCTTCAAGCCTGTTGTCGAGATTCAGTTCTTCGACTACATCTGGCCGGCCTACATGCAGATCCGCGACGAGCTCGCGACGATGCGCTGGCGGTCGAACAATGCGTTCGCGTCGCCGGTCGTCGTGCGCGTGACGTACGGTGGCTACATCCGCGGCGCGATCTACCATTCGCAGACTGGCGCGTCGCTGTTCACGCACTGCCCGGGCTTGAGGGTGATCTGCCCGTCCAACGCTCTCGACGCGAACGGCCTGCTCCGCACGGCCATTCGCTGCGAAGATCCGGTCATCTTCCTCGAGCACAAGCATCTCTACCGCCAGACGTACAACAAGGCCGCGTATCCGGGCCCGAACTTCATGATCCCATTCGGCAAGGCGCGCACGGTGCGCGAAGGGACCGACGTGACGATCGTGACGTACGGCGCTACGGTGCAGCGCGCCTTCGCCGCGGCGAACCAGATGCAGGAAGAGCACGGTATCAGCGCCGAGGTGATCGACCTGCGCTCCTTGTCCCCATGGGACAAAGAGCGTGTCTATGAGAGCGTGAAGAAGACGAATCGCGTCATCATCGGATACGAAGATTCGATTTCGTGGGGTTACGGGTCCGAGATCGCCGCCCGCATCGCCGACGATTGCTTCGCCTGGCTCGATGCGCCGGTGAAACGCGTCGCAAGCAGCGACACCTTCGTCGGATACGCGCCGCAACTCGAGGACGCAATTCTTCCGCAAGTGGAGAGCTTCAAGCAGGCGATCGCCGAGATCACGAGCTACTAGCTGGCGGCCGGCTGTAGGTCGGTGCTCGCACCTCCAACGCGGGCTGCAATGCTTCACATGTTTATGTAACGTTCGCTGCCAGGAGATTCGCGTCAGCGAGGCAGTCCATTGTGACTTGCGTTATTGACGCCGTGTGCGGTTTGTCCGATGCTCTTTCTCAAATAGGGCTTGATAGTCGCCGACGCGGTCGCGGCGACGTTTTGCTCTGCGCCCCGTTGCCGCCAGCGACTCGCTGGTCCCGCCTTTTCTCCGCGTCGAATCACAATGCGTCTCCGCCTGCGCGCCGCCGGTTTTCTTGCTCTCGCAGTTGTGGCCATCACGTGCACGGACGCTCCGACGAGCCCCAAGGAGACGTGAGCGACAACGCTATCGCCCGGACATTTGAGGATGTCGCCGAGCTTTTCGCCCGCGGCGGCGAAGGCCTATGCGGGACTCGCGGATTTCGGTATCGAGCTGACGGAGGTGCGTGTGCGCCTGAATGCAGCCAATGGTATATCCCCCCCGGTGTCAGGATAGATGTCGCACGACCGCAGTAGCTTGAGCGGTCAAACCAGCATCATCCCTGGGGGTCACAAGGTGGGTAGTTGCATGCCGCAGTACAGTCCAGCATTCAAGACCCGAATGCTACGTCGGTTGATCGGGCCGTCAGCGATGAGTGCCAATGCCCTCGCGCAGGAAGTCGGGGTGGGCCAGACGGTCCTCTCGCGATGGCTGCGCGAATCGCGTAACGTCGAGGGCATGGCCTCTTCGAAGAAAAAGAAATGGACCGGGGCGGAGAAGCTCCGGGTCGTCATCACGGCGCGTGGGCTGAGCGAGAGCGAACTCGGCGTACTGCTCCGGCGTGAAGGCGTGCATGAGGTGGAGCTGACCGCGTGGCAAGCGGCCGCAGAAGCGGCCCTGAATGACACCGGCCGTCGCGCGCCACAGTCCGCGGACGCCCATCGCATTCACGAGCTCGAGCGGGAGCTGCGCCGGAAGGAAGCGGCCTTGGCCGAGACGGCCGCGCTGCTGGTGCTGAAAAAAAAAGTCCAGGCGATCTGGGGGGACGCGGACGATACCACGGACCCGAGACGCGCGCGATGATCGTCGCGCTCATCGAGGCCGCCGTCGAGGCGGGCGCACGCTGGGGTCCGGCCTGTCGGGTCGTGGGGCTCAGCGTGCGCAGCGTCGAACGATGGCGCGCAGCGCCGAACGCGGACGATGCCCGCCACGGCCCGCATCATCAGCCCGCCAACACGCTCACACCCGTCGAGCGGCGCTCGGTCCTCGCGGTCATGACGGCGCCCGCCTATCGCGACC
>DATCGM010000111.1:0-6646 GCA_036508915.1 Gemmatimonadaceae bacterium | reverse complement strand
CGCGCGAAGCGTGGGCAGCAGCGGCGCGATCGCGAGAACGAGCAGGGCGAGTGCGCCGAGCAGGTGAGTTCGCCGCGACATTGCGGGCGTTTCGGAGGGCGTTGTCACGGGCGGTGAAGGTAGCCGCCATCATCGCGTCTCGATACTATCGCGCGCGCCGCCGGCGCTCGGGAAAGTGCGTGTCGAGGAAGCGAATGAGCGCGCGCTCCTCGGGTGAATGCGCGTACACGTCGGCCCTGGGAGTATGTCGTGCCGGGAGCTTGATCGTCTCGCCGTCGTCCACATACCGCGCGACGACGAGAGGATGCACGTAGGACTTCCGGCAGATAGCGGGCGTGTTTCCAAGCTCCGAGGCGACGAGCCGCATCGTGGTCGCGACGTTGCGCTTCGTTTCGGTGGCCGAGCGTCCGGCGCCGAGTTCGGCGAGCACGGTCGCCGCGCGCAGCGTGCCTCCCCAGGTGCGAAAGTCTTTCGCGCTGTAGGCGACGCCGAGCGTGTCGTGGAGATAGGCGTTCACGTCGCGCGCGGTGAGGTCGCGCCATCGAGCGCCTTCCTTGTAGCGAAAGAGCCGCGCCCCAGGTGTCTCGAGCTGGCGCTTCACGAGCACCGCGAGCTCCCGGTTGGCGACGACCTGCCGTTGCCTGATCGACCGCTTGCCGACGTACGTGAACACGGCGCGGCCATCGGCGATCTGCACGTGGCGCTTGCGCAGGGTCGCAATACCGAAGGTCTTGTTTTCCGTCGCATAGCGCTCGCTGCCGATGCGAAAGAAGCTCTCGCTGATCAGTCGCACGACCGCCGCGGCAGCAGCCCGCTTCGACGGAGCTCGTGATGCCGCGTGCGTACGTACGCGACGGCGTATGTCCGGGAGGTCCTTGGCCAGCTCGCGCACCCGATAGTATTTGCGCAATTGTCCGCGCTCCACCGCACGGGCGTGATAGCGATACTGCTTTCGTCCCTTCGCATCCATCCCCCATGCCTGCACCACGGCCCGCGCACTGGCCGCGACGTGCACGTCCGTCCAGGCGGGGGGAATGGCGAGCATGCGAATGCGCTCGAGGGTGCGCTCGTCGCGCACGAGCGTCCCGTCCTTCCGCACGTAGCGAAAGCTGGTTTTTCCGCCTGCGCGTTGGATCAATTCAGCCATGGCGAGCTGGAGGGCAAGTTGCGGTCCGTCTGTGTAGCTTTAGGGCATGTCCTATGAGCTTCTCACCTTCGACGTCGCCGGCCGGATCGCCACGATCACGGTCAACCGCCCCGACAAGCTGAACGCGCTCAACGACGCTCTCATGGCCGAGCTTGGATTCGCCATGACGGAAGCGATACGCCGCGCCGACGTCGGTGCCGTGCTGCTCACCGGAGCCGGCAGAGCATTCGTTGCCGGCGCGGACATCGGCGAACTGGTGGATCAGAGCGCGACCGAAGGGAAGGCGCGCGCCGAGCGCGGGCAGCGCACGTTTCGCCTGTTCGAGACGTCGCCAAAGCCGACGCTCGCCGCGATCAACGGCTTCGCGCTCGGCGGCGGCTGTGAGCTCGCCATGGCCTGCCACCTTCGCATCGCCTCCGAGAAGGCGAAGTTCGGGCAGCCCGAGGTGAAGCTCGGCATCGTACCGGGGTACGGCGGATCGCAGCGTCTGCCTCGGCTCGTCGGAAAAGGTCGTGCGCTCGAGCTGCTCCTCACCGGCGACATGATCGACGCAAACGAGGCGCTTCGCATCGGGCTCGTGAATCGCGTCGTGAGCCCTGACGCACTGCTCGAGACGTCGCGCGCGATCCTGACGACGATGCTCGGCAACGGGCCGCTGGCGATTGCGCAGTGCATCGAAGCCGTGGACCGCGGACTCGACATGGGCCTGGACGACGCGATCGCGCTGGAGGCGTCCTACTTCGGTCTGCTGTCGGCATCGGCGGACAAGGCCGAGGGTATGCGCGCGTTCCTCGAGAAGCGACCGGCGAAGTTCTCGGGCACGTGACCGATGCTCGCGTCGTGCTGCGCACACTCGCGCTGCGCGACTTCCGCAACCTGGCGCGGCTCGACCTCGCCTTTCCCGCTGCCGGTGTCGTCGTGATCGGCGACAACGGGCAGGGCAAGTCGAATCTCCTCGAAGCGATCTACTACCTGCATCTGCTGCGGTCCGTCCGCGGCGCGCGCGACGTGGACGTCGTGCGCTTCGGAGCACTGGGATTTCACGTTTCCGCTCGCACGGACGGTGGCGCGAACCACGAGCTCTCGGCGGGCTTCGAGCGGCAGGGCCGGCGCAAGCGCGTGAAGCTCGATGGCGCGGAGCCGCAGCGCCTCAGCGACGCGCTCGGTGCACTGCCCTGCGTGCTCTTCTCTCCCGCCGACGTCGAGCTCGTGGCGGGCGCGCCAAGCGCGCGGCGGCGCTATCTGGATATTCTGCTGGCGCTGTCGTCGCGGCCGTACCTCACGGCACTCCAGCGCTATCGTCACGCGCTGGCGCAAAGAAACGCGGCCCTGCGCGATGCGCTGAGGTCAACGGGTGCGAAGGCCGAGCAGCGGATTGCGGTGTGGGAGGCGCCGCTCGCACAGCATGGCGCCGTGTTGTGGCTCGAGCGCGTGCGGTGGGCCGAGCAGGCTGCACCCCGATTCGCGACCGTCTGCGCGGCAATCGGCGAGCAATCGCCCGTCTCGATGCGCTATGCGACGTCGCTCGAGCCGCCGTCGCGCGACTTGTTGGATGTACAGAACGCGCTCGCAGCCGGCCTCGAGCAGAAGCGATCGCTCGACGTGCGCCGCTGTCTCACTCACTCCGGGCCGCACCGCGACGATCTCGCGCTCTCGCTTGGCGGCCGCGAGCTGCGCGCGTTCGGATCGGCCGGGCAACAGCGCACCGGCGCGATCGCGCTACGTCTGCTCGAGGGCGAAACGCTTCGCGAGCGGCTCGGCGTCGCGCCGATGCTGCTGCTCGACGATCCCTTCGCCGAGCTCGACGTCCATCGCTCGGGTCGCATTCTCGAGCTGCTCGCCGAGCAGGCGATGGGACAAACGGTGCTGACCGTGCCCCGTGAGAGCGACATCCCGCCTGCGTTGACGCAGCTCTCCCGGTGGCGCATCGAGGACGGCGTCGTGCGCGTTGATGATGTGACTGGTGCGCAGGCTGGCGCGGCATGACGCCGGCGAAGAGGAAGCCAGCCGCACTCGGCGACGTTCTCGCCAACGTGATCCAGAAGGCCGGCATCGCGGCGCGCGTCGAGCAGGCGGGGATCATTCCAGAGTGGAGTTCGCTCGTGGGCGCGAACATCGCGCGCGTGACCGAGCCGCAGGCGATCACGGCAGATGGCACGCTGTTCGTGCACGTCACGACGAACGCCTGGATGATGGAGCTCTCGTTGATGGAGCCCGAGCTGTTGCGCGCGCTGAACGCGAAGCCGGAGCGCAGCGCGGTGAAGAAGATTCGGTGGTTGCTGAAGCAGCGGTGAAGGCGTGGTCTGAAAGGCGTTGTCGACGGCGTTGATCGGAGGCAGCGCGGATCAGGCGGATCCACGCGAATCGTCGCGGATTTCTTTCTTTGAATTCGTGTTCTCGACGAGAGTCCGCCCCCGCACATTCAAGAAGAATTTGTTTTTTGATCCGCGTGGATTCGTGCAGATCGCTTTGAGATCCGCTATGGCCCCGAACAACGCTCTTTCTTAGCGGTTTTTCCGCGAGCCGCATGCATCAGTTTTGCCAGCGTTCCAAGCTATTGTGGCACAACACTTTACGCGCTACATCAGCTATTGCATATGGGGCGGAAAACGGTTATCTTTCTACGTCTGGAACAGAACCCGATTTTCGGCTTCTGTTCGGGGTCTATTTTTTCGTCTCTTCGCGAGTGGAGTGCATGACCAAGTCGAACGAAAAGCCTGCGACGAACGAGTACGGTGCAGGCCAGATCACTGTGCTCAAGGGGCTCGAGGCGGTTCGCAAACGTCCGGGCATGTACATCGGGTCGACGTCCGAGCGAGGGCTGCATCACCTCGTCTATGAAGTCGTCGACAACTCCATCGATGAAGCGCTCGTCGGGTATGCCGATCGCGTCAACGTGATCATTCACGCCGACAATTCCATCACCGTCGAGGATAACGGCCGAGGCATCCCGGTCGATCTCCATCCGATCGAGAAGATCCCGGGTGTCGAGCTGGCGATGACGGTGCTGCACGCCGGCGGAAAGTTCGACAAGGCCACGTACAAGGTGTCCGGCGGACTGCACGGCGTCGGCGTGTCCGTCGTGAACGCGCTCTCCGAGCTGCTCAAGGTGTGGATCAAGCGCGACGGAAAGGAATATTACATGGACTTCATGCGTGGCGACACGCAGACGAAGCTCAAGGTGATCGGTGACGTGCCGAAGAAGCCGACCGGCACGAAGGTGTGGTTCAGGCCCGACCACATGATCTTCACCGAGCTCACGTACAACTACACCACGCTGGCCTCGCGTCTCCGCGAGCTCTCGTTCCTCAACAAGGGCGTCACGATCACGCTGAAGGACGAGCGGCCTGGCGAGGAGAAGGACGAGACCTTCCTCGCGAAGAACGGACTGCGCGAGTTCGTGCAGCACCTGAATGCGAATCGCAAGCCGCTGCATCAGGAAATCATCTATCTCGAGACGATGAAGGACGACGTCGGCATCGAGCTCGCCATGCAGTACAACGACGCCTATCAGGACAGCGTCTTCTCCTTCGTCAACAACATCAACACGCACGAAGGCGGAACGCATCTCACCGGCTTCAAGAGCGCGCTGACGCGCGTTATCAACGCGTACATCCAGAAGTCGTCACTCTCCAAGAAGGACAAGGAGACCACCCTCTCCGGCGACGACGTGCGCGAGGGACTCACGGCGGTGCTCTCGGTGAAGGTGCACGAGCCGCAATTCGAGGGGCAGACCAAAACGAAGCTCGGCAATTCCGAGGTCGAGTCGGCGGTGAAGACGTGCGTCAACGAATGGCTCGCGAGCTACCTCGAGGAGCATCCGCGGACGGCGAACATCGTGATCGACAAGGCGATGTCGGCTGCGCGCGCGCGTGAAGCAGCACGCAAGGCACGCGACCTCACGCGTCGCAAGAGCGCACTCGAGATCGGCAACCTGCCGGGCAAGCTCGCCGATTGCTCACTCACCGATCCGGCGCTCTGCGAGATCTACCTCGTCGAGGGTGACTCGGCGGGTGGTTCGGCGAAGCAGGGACGCAAGCGCGAATTCCAGGCGATCCTCCCGTTGCGCGGCAAGATCATCAACGTCGAGAAGGCCCGCATCGACAAGGTGCTCTCGAACGAGGAAATCCGGACGATCATCACCGCGCTCGGCACGGGCATCAAGGACGAGTTCACGATCGAGAAGGCGCGCTACCACAAGGTCATCATCATGACCGACGCCGACGTGGACGGTGCGCACATCCGTACGCTGCTGCTGACCTTCTTCTATCGGCAGATGCCGGAGCTCATCGAAGCGGGATTCGTCTACATCGCGCAGCCGCCGCTCTTCCGCGTCGCGAAGGGCAAGGAGGCGTACTATGCCTACGATATGAAAGAGCGCGACGACATCGCGAAGCGTATGGTGCCCGACGGAAAGACGGGACTCAACATCCAGCGCTACAAGGGGCTCGGCGAGATGAACGCCGACCAGCTCTTCGATACAACGATGGATCCGAACACGCGCACGCTGCTCAAGGTGAACGTGGACGACGCGGTGATGGCGGACAATATCTTCCGGACGCTGATGGGGGATGAGGTGGAGCCGCGCCGGGTGTTCATCGAGGTGAATGCGAAGTTTGCGTCGAATCTGGATATCTGAATCGAGACGAAACGCATCCTGCGCTGAGAATAGCAATCAAGACATGGATACGAAATTGCAGACGGGGTAGCCAATGGTTGTGGCCGCCACGTCGTTGATGGCGCTTTCGAGCGACTTGTCATCTTCAGCTGACTCTCCGCTGACGGCACGTGTTGGAGCCTAAGGGTCAGGATATGCCGGAACCGGGGGACACATGCTTGCTGCCCACAAAAGCACTGCTGAAGCGGCTGATGGCAACGTAGACGTCCGACACACGGAAGCTCTGCTGAAAACGGGCGCCTTGCAGAGTGCGATCTTCAACAGCGCCAACTTCTCGAGCATCGCCACGGACGCGAAGGGCGTCATTCAGATCTTCAACGTCGGCGCCGAGCGGATGCTGGGCTACACGGCCGCCGAAGTGATGAACAAGATCACGCCGGCCGACATTTCCGATCCGCAGGAAGTGATCGCGCGCGCCAAAGCGCTGAGCGTCGAACTCGGCACCCCGATTACGCCCGGCTTCGAGGCCTTGGTGTTCAAGGCCTCGCGCGGCATCGAGGACATCTACGAGCTGACCTATATCCGCAAGGATGGCAGCCGCTTCCCGGCGGTGGTATCGGTCACGGCACTGCGCGACGCGCAGGACGCCATCATCGGCTACCTGTTGATCGGCACCGACAACACCGCGCGCAAGCAGGCGGAAGAGGCGCTGCTCAAGGCGGGGGCCCTGCAGAACGCGATCTTCAACAGCGCCAACTTCTCGAGCATCGCCACGGACGCGAAGGGCGTCATTCAGATCTTCAACGTCGGCGCCGAGCGGATGCTGGGCTACACGGCCGCCGAGGTGATGAACAAGATCACGCCGGCCGACATCTCCGATC
>DATCGM010000110.1:0-3120 GCA_036508915.1 Gemmatimonadaceae bacterium | reverse complement strand
CTGGACGCCGCACGCGAGGTGCTGCGGGCCCGGTTTGGCTTCCCCGATTTTCGCCCGGGACAGGAGCGTGCCGTCACCTCCGTTCTTGCGGGGCGCGATACCCTCGTCGTCCTGCCAACTGGCGGCGGAAAGTCGGTGTGCTATCAGATTCCGGCGCTGTTGCTGCCAGGCATCACCGTCGTCGTGAGCCCGCTCATCTCGCTCATGAAGGATCAGGTCGACGCGCTCACCGCGCGCGGTATTCCGGCGACCTTCGTCAACAGCACCCTCTCTTCCGGGGAAGTCTCGGAGCGCATGGCGCGCGTCGCGCGCGGCGACGTGAAGATGCTGTACGTCGCGCCCGAGCGGTTCGACGTCGGCAGCGCCGCCGAGCGACTGAAGGAGGTGGGCGTGTCGCTGTTGGCGATCGACGAGGCGCATTGCATCAGCGAGTGGGGTCACGACTTCCGTCCGAGCTACCTGCGCGTCGCGCAGGTGCGCGAGCGACTCGGCTGGCCGCCTGTCGTGGCGCTCACCGCGACGGCGACCCAGCACGTGCGCACGGACATCGCTCGACAGCTCAGGTTCCAGAATGCCGAGACGATCATCACCGGGTTCGACCGGACGAACCTGCGGTACCACGTGATTCCCACCAAGACGGATGCGGACAAGGACGCGGCGCTCATCAGCGTGCTGCGCGAGCACGAGGGCGTCGCGATCGTGTACGCGTCCACCCGCAGGAACGTCGAGAAGGTGACGCGCACCCTCGAGCAGGCGCGCATTTCCGCACTGGCGTATCACGCCGGTCTCGATGACGCGCATCGCCACGACGTGCAGAACGCGTTCATGAATGGCGACGTTCGCGCCATCGTCGCGACGAATGCCTTCGGGATGGGGATCGACAAGGCGAACGTGCGGGTCGTCGTGCACCATGCGATGCCGGGAACGCTCGAGGCGTACTATCAGGAGGCGGGACGTGCCGGGCGCGATGGAAAGCAGTCGGAAGTGTATCTGCTGCACGCCTTTCCCGACCGGTTCACGCACGAGTTCTTCATCAAGGGCGCGCACCCGGATCGCATCGTGATCGAGAAGGTATACGAGCGCGTGCGCACGCTCGCCGACCGCAACGGCGCCGTGCACTTCGAGCCGGCGTCGCTGGCTGCCGCGCTGCCCGGCAAGGTGAGCGACCGCGAAGTCGAGTCCGCGCTGCGTATACTCAGTCAGGCGGGCGCGCTACAGTCAGACCCCGAGGCAGGAGGACGCGTCCAGGTCCGTCTTCTCGCGACGGCCGATCGCATCAAGCGCGAGCTCGGCGACGCGGAGGCACTCGAGCTCGGGCTCCTTCGCGCGCTCTGGCGCGTGGCGGGTGACTCCATATACGACGGCGCGGCGATCGATCTCGATGGGCTGCCGCCGGGATTCGGTGGTGCCGTCGGTGCAATGCGTGTTCTCGAGCAGCTCGAGCGCAGGCAGTTCCTCGAGTGGCAACGGCTCGGCGGCGGCGACCGCGTGACAGACATGCGCCGGCCGCTGTCGGCCTATCCCCTCGACTGGGCGGCGCTCGACCGTCGTCGCGAAGCCGAGCTCTCCAAGCTCGACGCCATGCAGCGGTACGCATACGCCACCGGTTGTCGGCGCGGGTTCGTCCTTCGATATTTCGGCGATCCAGCCGCCGGCAAGGCCTGCGGCGGCTGCGACAACTGCCTCGGCACACACGATGCCTCTCGTCGTCAGCGTACGTCGATCGGTGTTCCGAAGCCGGGCGAGAAGAAGAAAGCTCGTGGAGCGACGCGGAGCATGGTGTCCGCGGAGCCATCGGAGCTGACCGCGAGTGCAGCCGATGCCGCGCTGCTCGAGCGGTTGCGGGCATTGCGGAGCAGCATCGCTCGCGAGCAGAAGGTGCCGGCCTACGTCGTCTTTGCCGATCGCACGCTGTTGGAGATGGCGGTTCGCCGCCCGAAGTCGCCATACGCGCTCGGAGAGATCCGCGGCGTTGGCCCGATGAAGATCGAGAAGTACGGCGAGCGATTTCTCGCGCTCCTGCGCGCCGCCGACGAAACCGAAGCCGCCTAACTGACTGCAAATAGAATGGACGACGCGCTGTATTTCTCCGAGCAGCACCTCGCGGTCCGCGAGATGGTTCGCCAGTTCGCCCGCGACGAGGTCGCACCGGTCGCCGCAAAGTTCGACGCCGACTCGATCTTCCCCTGGGAAAACGTGAAGCGCATGGGCGAGCTTGGCCTGCTCGGCGTGCCGTGGCCGGAAGAGATGGGCGGAGCGGGATTCGATCTGCTCAGCTACATGATCACGATCGAGGAGCTGGCGAAGGTCGATGCGTCCACGGGGCTGACGGTCTCCGCGCATACGACACTCGGCACCTCGCCCATCGTGCATTTCGGCAGCGCAGAGCAGAAGGCGCGCTACGTGCCACTCCTCGCGAGCGGCAAGGTGCTCGGTGGCTTCGGTCTCACCGAGCCCGACGCAGGTTCCGACGCGGGCGGCACGCGCACGACGGCCGTGAAGCGCGGCGATCACTATGTCGTCAACGGCACCAAGCGTTTCATCACGCATGGCAGCGTCGGCGAGATCTTCATCGTTACCGCCGTCACCGATCCCTCGAAGGGAACGAAAGGCATCAGCTCCCTCATCCTGACCAAGGAGACGTCGGACCTCGACAAAGTGCGCGACCTTGGCATCGGCCACGACAGCTCGCTGCCGGCGATGAAGGGCTTCCGCGCCGGCAAGAAGGAGGACAAGCTCGGCTGGCGTGCGTCGGATACCGCGGAGCTGATCTTCGAGGACGTCGAAGTTCCGGTGGAGAATCTCGTCGGCCAGGAAGGGCAGGGGTTCGTCAACTTCATGAAGACGCTCGACTCCGGCCGCATCGGCATCGCCGCACTCTCGCTTGGCATCGCCGAAGGCGCCTACGAGGAAGCGGTGAAGTACGCCAGCGTCCGCAAGCAGTTCGGGAAGCCGATCGCCGAGTTCCAGGGAATCTCGTTCCAGCTCGCCGACATGGCGACCGAGATCGAAGCCGGCAAGCATCTGATGTTTCACGCCGCCTGGCTCGCACAGCACAAGAAGCCATTCAGCAAGGAAGCCGCGATGGCCAAGCTGTTTTGCTCGGAGCTGGCGATGCGG
>DATCGM010000109.1:0-3768 GCA_036508915.1 Gemmatimonadaceae bacterium | reverse complement strand
TCAAGACCAAGGAGTAATGGTCGGCCTAGTCTGCATCGACGTCGACGGGACGCTCGTCGGTGCCTCCGGCAATGTGCCATCGAACGTCTGGGCCGCCACCGACCGCGCTCTGGCCGCGGGCATCCGACTCGCCGTCTGCTCCGGTCGGCCGGCGTTCGGCGTCACGCGCACCTTCGCCGAGCGTCTCGATGCCACCGGGTGGCACATCTTCCAGAACGGCGCCAGCGTCGTGCAGCTTCCGAGCTTCGCGTCGCGCTCGGCGAGCGTCGCGCCGGAAGCGGTGGCGCGAATGATCCAGCGTGCGCGGAGCACCGGCCGCGTGCTCGAGCTGTACACCGATACGGAGTACGCCGTCGAGAGCAGCAGCGAACGTGCGCGACAACATGCGGCGCTGCTCGGCGTCCCCTTCGTTGCGCGCGCATTCGAATCGCTCACCGGTCCCGTCGTCCGCGCGCTGTGGCTCTGTGATCAGAGCGACGCCGAGGAGACTCTTCGCGAGGAGCATCCCGGACTCGAGCTCGGGCCGGCATCGTCGCCGGCCATGCCGGACACGGTATTCATCAACACCACCGCCGCCGGCGTGAACAAAGCCGTGTCAGTGAAGACCGTGGCGGCGGCGTACGGCGTATCCCTGGACCGGGTGATGTTCGTTGGCGACGGGCAGAACGACATCGGCGCGATGGAAGCGGTCGGGCTGTCGGTCGCCATGGGGAACGCCGCGCCCGAGGTGCGGGCGATCGCGCGCTACCAGGTGGCCGACGTCGACGAGGGAGGGCTCGTGGAAGCGCTGGATTTGGCCCTCCGCGCTTACGCTCGCGGCGGCGACCAGGCCAGTTCGCGCCGCACGACATGAATTCCATGCCGCTCGAGGGCCGGGAACACGCTCGCGTACGAGACGTCGAGCGGTGTGAGGAGCCCGTGCTTGCCCAACTCGCCGCCGAGGATCAGCCGCGCGCCGCGCGCGAGTGTGAACCCCACGGTTCGCTGCATGGACGTGAATCCGGTGGCGAAGTCCCGCGTGTCCACCAAGTCGTAGATCACCTGCACGCCCCCGCCTTTGTCCGCCCGCGTCCCGCGCACGTCCACGCGGATGAACGTCATGTCCTGCTCGTCATCGGCGTACTGGAACTGCGGCTGTGAGGCGAGGACCGACGCCGTGAAGCTCATGGGCGATACGTGAACGTCGCCCACCGGTACGGGAGCGCGATCGAGGAAGCCGCTCTTCACCATCACATTCCAGAATGCGCAATGACCCGGCAGGCGGCCGGTGTAGCGCGCCATCTCTCGAACCTTGCCGCGGAGCCCGAACAACTCCGCGTAGTGCACGGCGTCGCCGTTCGGGTAGCATTCCAGCGGAGCGCCGATCGCCTCGACGTCGAGCAGGTGATGGCGGCCCGGCTCGAACAGCGTCGTCGGATCGATGTCCACGGCCTCGCCGCCGGAGATGATCCGCGCCGGCCGCCGGTAGGAGCGCATCACGCCCATCGGCGACCATGAGAATTTGTACTTGAGCGGGTTGTTCCGCGCGTTGGGTCCGGGAATTCCGGCGCCGTACGCGTGGAACTCGTGCACCTCGTCCACTTGGTCCAGCGCGGTGGCGCCGAGGATGAGATCGAGTCCGGGGTCGAGTCCGAACTCGGTGAGAATCACCAGCCCCTTCGCCTTCGCCAGGCGATCCACCTCGCGAATCTCTCGCTCGGTCGCGGCGATCGTCTGTGCGTCCTGCTCTTGCGGGTCACGGTAGTACATGCTGCTCACGAGACTCACTCCGCACCGCGCCGCCAGCCGACCCATGGGGAGCGCAAATGGTCCCGGGAGCGCTTCCACGACGACGCTCGCGCCGCGCATCAACGCGGCAACGGCCGTTTCGTCCATGGCATCGAGCGGGTGTGCCGAAACGCACTCGCGCGGATAGCGCTGGAGGTACGCCTCGAGCCGGGGATCGCTGTCCGCCACGACGACATGCGTCGTATCGTCGCCGCTCACCAGATCGTGCAGCGCCGCTTTGCCCTGCGCGCCGAGGCCGAGCAGCAATACGTGGCGGGTCATTGCTTCCGGTTACAGACCGAGCGGCTCGGGCGCCTCATGGCCGAAATGTACCCCCGGCAAACCGCCGGCGCTGCATATTGGGTAGCGACAAACTGGTGTCTGCGGTTCTATATTAGCGACCAGAGAACAAGCTCGCCCCATAGCAGTCCGCGCGCCCTTCAGGAGGACACAGATGACGCTTCACCGTGCCTTACGGTACACCATCGCTTTCACACTGCTCGGAATTCCGGCAGTGGCCGACGCACAGGCCTTCGGCCTGAATGAGATTGGCTCGTGCGCGATCGCCCGTGGACTCGCCGTCACGGGGGCCGTTTGCGACGACCCGTCGACGATCTACTGGAATCCCGGCGCCATGCCCAAAAAGGACGGGTTCACCTTCCTCGGCGGCGCCGCGATCATCAAGATCGATGGATCGTTCACCCGCGACACCTCGTTCCGTAGCTATCCGGCGACCGCGCCGACCGCAGTCGCGCCACACGTCTTCCTGAACTACCGCTCCGGCAAGGCCGCGTACGGTATCGGCATGTACGTGCCATACGGCCTCACGTCGCAATGGGGCGATGACTTCCCCGGCCGTTTCTCGGCCAAGAAGGCGGCGCTTCAGACGATTTATGTGCAGCCGAACATCTCCTACCAGCTCACGGACAACTGGTCAGTTGGTGGCGGACCAGTTATCGGCCACTCGACCGTGGAGCTGATCCAGGCACTCGATCTGTCCAGCCAATTCGCGCAGGCCGGTGTGACGTTCGGCAACCTCGGCATTGCCAAGTATACCGAGTTCGGCCGGGCCACACTGAAGGGCTCGGCGATGGCTTACGGGTTCAACCTGGGCCTCCACGGCAAGATCACGCCGACCTGGGAGATGGGAGTTCGCTTCCTCTCGCAGCTCTCATTCGACTACAACGACGCATCCGCGACCTTTGTACAGACGCCCACCGGACTGACCCTCGCCGCGGGTAACCCGCTCGGCGCTCCCGCCGGCTATCCGGTCGACGCGCTCCTCGCCTCGCAGTTCACCGGTACCGGAGCGCTCACCGCCCAGAAGGTGAACACGCAGATCCGCAATCCCGCGCAGATCCAGCTCGGCTTCGGCTACACGGGCTTCGAGCACACGACCCTCAGCATGGACTACGCGTACGTGGGGTGGAAGTCCTTCAACCAGCTCCCGGTGAACTTTCAGGGGCCGGCGCCAAGCAAAGTCCTCCAGGAGGATTACAACAATACGTCCTCCATCCGCCTGGGGGCCGAGCATCGGTACTCGGGCGGTGCGGCGCTGCGGGCGGGGTATTCGGCGTCAACGTCGGCGGCTCCGCCGGAGACCGTGACCCCCCTGCTCCCGGAAATGGATCGCCAGCTTGGGATGATCGGTGGCTATCTCCCGCTCACGGGTGGTCTCGGCATCGACGCGGCCTACTCACACGTCTTCGGGCCGGGCTCGCGCGGCCGCATCGACGAGCGCGCGGCTAACTCCACATCGGTGCAGGCCCTCGCGCTGAACAGCGGTTGGTACGCTCTGAGCGCGAATATCTGGTCGTTCAGCCTCAAGTACTCCTTCTAACCCACGCCCGGAGAAATCAGGATGAATCGACTGAATCATCTCACCCGCGTGGCGGCGTTCGGTGCCCTCGTGGGTCTCGCCGCCTGCGAGAGCAAGAGCATCGTGCTCGGCCCCACGACCCCTGCCGGCGGTGACATTTTTACCAGCTATGTCGCGCTCGG
>DATCGM010000108.1:0-3563 GCA_036508915.1 Gemmatimonadaceae bacterium | reverse complement strand
GGCGGCATTCCCCGACACAGCATCGGGCGATCTCCCCACTGTGTGCGCCCGGTCCGTGGTGTTAGACTGAATGCGAGCCCGGTTCGTCCGGGATTCCCTATGCGTCCACGCTCTCTCTCCCGCCGTTTCCTTGCCGCGCTCTCGAGCGCGTTCCTCCTGCAGCTCACGCTGCTCGGGGGCGGGACGCTGTGCGGGATGCGCGGCGCACAGGCTATGGGCGCCGCGGTGCTGACGGAGTCCATGCACGACGGTATGCAGCCTGCGGCCGCGAAGGCCTCGATGTCCGCAGCCTCCCAGATGCCGACGGTCACGTCGGCTCCGACCGAGGACTGTGACGCATGCGACGCGACCTCGTCGTGCGGGAATCCGTGGTCGCCTGGGTCCTGTACCTCGATGACCTGCTGCACTGTCGCGGTGTCTGCCCGCGCGCAGGTCTTCATGGACGTGCTCTCCAGCGCGCCTGCGCGCCTGGTCCCCGAGCCGCTCTCCGCGCCGATCGGCCCCTCGTTCGCGCCTGAGATTCCCCCTCCGCGCGCTTAGTCTCCGACTTGAAGTGGCTCCTCGCCGCGGACGCGGTGAGTCGAGTGGATGAGACGCGCTCCGGCCTCACGTCCGGACGCCCCCTTGGAGACTTACGAAAATGTGTGACATTGAACGGCGCCATGAGTGCCGTGCTCCCGGTATTCGGATAACCGGGCGCCTGCTCTTCATTGGGATGTTGCCGCTCCAGCTCGCGTGGCCGTCGCTCGTCGTGGCCCAGTCGACGCAGCCGCCGCGCGCACCCCTCCTGCTGGGCGATCTTTACGGCCAGGTGCAGCGCAACAACCCGCGCGTTTCGGCTGCGCGCTCGCTCACCCGGGCCGCCCAGGCGCGCGTGCCCGGCGCATCGCGCCCTCCCGATCCGCAGTTTCAGCTCGGGTTCATGAATTACTCACTCCCCAGCTTGGCGCCGATGCCGACGCTCGGCATGAGGCAGCTCCAGCTCATGCAGATGCTTCCCCTCGGCGGCAAGCTCGCACTTGCGGGCCGCGCGGCGAGCGCGCAGGCAGCGGCGACCGGGTTCCGCGCCGAGGACGTGTCGTGGGAACTCCGGAACCAGACGGCGATGGCGTTCTACGATCTCTACGCCACCGACCGCGCGCTCGACGTGGCCCGCGAGACCCTGCGGTTGTTACAGGACATCGCCGCGACGGCCGAGGCGATGTACCGCGTGGGTGATGGACGGCAGACCGACGTCCTTCGCGCGCGGGTGGAGATCGCGCGCATGGCGCAAGACACACTGCGTATGCAGGCGATGCGGCAGGCGATGTCGGCGCGGCTCGACGCACTGCTCGACCGCGACCCGTCCGCCGAGATCGGTGCGCCCGCGCTGCCGGCATTCCCCGACTCGATTCCCACGCTCGCGTGGCTGGACTCGGTTGCGCGCGACACGCGCCCGATGATCCGCGCCGGACTCGACGTCGTGCGGGCGGCGGACGCGTCCGTGCAACTCGCGCGGAAGGAGATCTTCCCAGACCTGCAGGTGGGTGTGCAGTACGGCCAGCGCGGCGGCGAGATGGGGACAGAGCGCATGGGCAGCCTCATGCTCGGCGCATCGCTGCCGATCTTCGCGCGCTCGCGGCAGTTCCAGATGCGAGTAGAGGCAGACGCGATGAAGCAGATGGCGCAGGAAGACGTCGCCGCGATGCGCGCCGAAACGCGCGGCAAGATTGGCGAGGCGTACGCGGCGCTCACGCGCGCGCGCAGCCTCGCGCAGCTCTATCGCACCACCGTGCTTCCTCAGGCGGAGGCGACCGTGGCTTCCGCGCTCGCGGCGTATCGCGTGGGGAGCGTGGACTTCATGACGCTCCTGGATGACCGCATGACCGTCAACAAGTACCGCCAGGAGCTCTATGCGCTCGACGCGGAGCAAGGGAAAGCATGGGCCGAGCTCGAGATGCTCGTCGGCCTCGCGCTGTTCGACGCGAACAATCTGACCAGTGGGGACGCACGATGAGACGGACACTACGGATCGCGGCGTACGGAGGAGTGCTCGTGCTCGCGCTCGGCGTCGTCTATCTCGCGACGCGTGGCAAAAATGCACCGACCGCGATGGACGCGGCTAAGAATAGCGGCGCAGCAAGTCCTGCGACTGGGCTCGGCTCCCCAGTGATGCTCACTCCCGCGGAAGCGCGGCGCATTGGTGTCACGTACGCCACCGCCACGGTGGGCACCCTCGCAAAGGAGGTACGCACCGTTGGCCAGGTGACGTTCGACGAGACACGCGTGCGGACGATCACGCTGAAGATCGACGGCTTCGTCGATCGGCTGATCGTGAACGCAACAGGCCAGGCGGTTGCGGCTGGGCAGCCGCTGCTCACCATCTACTCGCCGATGCTGGTGACGGCGCAGGAAGAGATGCTGCTCGCGAAGCGTCTCCAGAGCGACGTCTCCGCGGCGAGTGGCGACACGCGGCGCGGCGCGGACGACCTGCTGTCGTCGGCGCGGCGACGGCTCGCCTACTGGGATATTCCGGCCGACGAGATCAGCGAGATCGAACGAAGCGGTCAGGTGCACAAGACGCTCACGCTGCGCGCACCCTTTGGCGGCTACGTGCTGGAGAAGAGCGTCCTTGCGGGGCAGAAGATCATGGCCGGCGAAGCGCTCTACAAGGTGGCCGACCTGAGCACGCTGTGGGTGGAGGGCGAAGTGTTCGAGCAGGACCTGTCCACTGTCCACGTCGACGAGAGCGTCCAAGCCGATTTTGCGGCGCTGCCCGGTGAGCACCGCACGGGGCGGATCTCCTACATCTATCCGACGTTGAACCCGGAGACGCGCACGGTGCGGGTGCGTGTCGTGCTGTCCAATCCCAACCTCACGCTCAAGCCGGGGATGTACGCCACCCTCCGCATTGCGGGACGCGCGCGTGCGAACGTGCTCACGGTCCCTCGCTCCGCCGTGCTCTCAACCGGCGAGCGGAGTATCGTGTTCGTCCGCGAGGCCAATGGCCAGCTCACGCCGCGGGAAGTGGCGCTCGGCACCACGAGCGCCGACCGCATCGAGGTGTTGCGGGGGTTGACTAAGGGAGAGACGGTCGTGGCGTCGGGCACGTTCCTCGTGGACGCCGAGTCGAATCTCGGCACGGCGCTCGGCGGCATGGGCAACATGCCGGGCATGGAGATGACGACGCCGCCCAAGCCGGTGCCGGCGGCGCCGAAGTCGAAGGAGTAACGAACATGCTCAAGCGAATCATCGACTGGGCGGTGGGGAACACGCTCATCGTCCTCATCTTCACCCTCGCGGCGGTGGCCGGCGGCGTGTTCGCCATCCGGCGCACGCCGCTCGAAGCACTCCCTGACCTGTCCGATGTGCAGGTCATCGTGCAAGCCGACTACAGCGAGCAAGCGCCACGCATCGTCGAGGATCAGGTCACGTATCCGATCGCCGCCGAGATGCTCAAGGTGCCGGGCGCGCGTGTCGTGCGCGGGTATTCGTTCTTCGGCGTCTCGTTCGTCTACATCATTTTCGAGGACGGCACCGATCTCTACTGGGCTCGTTCGCGCGTGCTCGAGTATCTGAACGGA
>DATCGM010000107.1:0-9749 GCA_036508915.1 Gemmatimonadaceae bacterium | reverse complement strand
GCGGCGGGCTAATCCGCCAGCCGTACCAACCAAGGGGAGTTATGCGACCGCCCGTCAATCGTATTGTATTTGTTGCTTCACTGTTTTTCGCCGCGCCAATGCTGGCGCAGGGCGGATCGGGTGTACCAGGTGGACCACCGGCAAGGCCGCCGATGATGGGCGCGTTCGGGGGTATGGGAGCCGCGTCGAAGCTGTTGTCACGCACGGGGGAATTGCAGCTCACCGATCAGCAGGTCGTTCGGCTCGCGGCAATCGCTCGTCGCGAAGGCGTACGGCGCCGCGCTCTGCGCTCCAGCATCGACTCCGTGCGTCGCGCGGCGCCGATGATGCGCCGGGATTCCGCCGGACCCCGCCGCATGGCTCCGCAGCTGACCAATGCCCTCACGCAGATGCGCGATCAGTCTCGCGTGGATCTGCGCGACGCGATCACAGTGCTCACACCGGATCAGCAGGCGCAGGCATGGCAGATGATGGCGGCGCGAAGCGCGATGGCTCGCGGCGCGATGCGCCGGCGCGCCATGGGTGGAATGATGCAACGCCAGCGGATGGGTTTTGCTCCGCGCACGGGTCCGAACGGAATGCGGCCGGCCGGTCCAGTCGGCGGCGGCGGCGCCCCGCAGCGCGGACGGGTAGGCCCGCCAGCGATGCGTCCGCCGGAAGAGGCTCCTCCGGCGTAACTCGCGTGGTCCCAGAGCGTTGACTCAGCATGCGTCGCGAGCGAGCGTTCGCTCGTGACGCACCGCTACCCGCCTGTCCCCACTCCGCTTGGCGTGGGATCGTGCTGCGCTTCCTCATTCATGCTCACCGCGCGGCGATCGACGTTGCGCGCGGCAATCGCGATCGTGGGACATTCGTGCACGAAGCCGCCGTCCGCCGGCGACCACTCCACGACGGGTGTGCGCGCGTACGCCTTGTTCCTGCTGTGCATTCCCATCACCGCTGGCGCGAGGCTGACGCAGAGACCACACCCCGTGCACTTCTCCTCGTCCAGCTCGATCTGAACGCGGCGTCGCGGATAGACACAACTCGGGTTGTCCCAATACGAAGCGAACCGCTCGAGGGCGCGCTTGGCCGAGCGATATCCTTCCTCGATGTTCGCCGCCGTGTTGGTAACGCTCAGCCAGTTCGCGTCGTCCACTTTGGGGCGAATAAGCACCATCGGCGGACCATGCCAGCGCTCGAGGGGAAACTGCTGTAGGGCGTGGAACATCATCGTGGCGGCGCGCATGTAAATCGTCGCGAATCCCTGCGTGTCGGCGCGTGCCTCCTGCGATGCGTCAGAGCTGCCGACGTCCACCGCAATGATCATGTCGGCAAAGTGCGAAGTGATGGACACGGGAAGATTGTCCACCACGCCGCCATCGATGCAGGTGCGGTCACCCACATGGCCGGGTGGAAAGAAGCCGGGCAGCGCGCACGACGCGTACACCGCGTCGCGAACGCTGACGTTCTCGAGGCCAGGCAGACCCCACACGACGCGCGCGCCGCGATCGGGATCGACTGTATTCACGAGTAGCCGCTTGGGCAGTGACGTGAAAATTCCCTCGGGGATCGCGCTGTCGCACAGGTCGCGCAGCGGCGCTTCCAGATAGATGGAGGGCGAGCGCATGCGCTCGAGCAGCATGCCAAAGTGATTCACCCGGAAGATATCCTTGCGGCGCATCGACACGGCGCGAGTCGTCATCTCCTCCACCTTTGTTCCACCAAGGTACGACGCAGCGATCAGCGCGCCGATGCTCGTGCCCGCGTAGAGGTCCGGGACGATACCAAGCTCCTCGAGCGCGCGAAGCACGCCGATATGCGCGAAGCCTTTCAGGCCTCCGCCACCAAGGACGAGGGCAATACGTCTGCTCACAAAGTGCTCCGGGTGCGAAGACCATGAGAAGGGCGACTCGGACGCCTTCAGTTGAGCGCCGCGCTCCCAAAGTAACGCACGGGACACCGAACGGCGCGCGGCTGCGAGACGGAACGCGTGCGTTGGCAAGGTGCACGCAGTAGCGCGCGCAGTGGGACGCTGTCGTCCTGAGAGAGCGCCCTTCGCTGCGCTCGAGGGCAGGCATCGCGCGACCGAAGGACCTGCACTTGCAGGTGCGCCGTTCAACGTGCGGGTCCTTCGCTCCGCTCAGGACGACACGAAGTGCAGGTCCGTCGCTTTGCTCAGGAATGCGCCGCACGCCATGCGGCGTGCGGCGTCGTGCGCAACTACTGAAGATACTGGTACAGACCGTAGAGTCCGATCACGGCACCGCCCACCGAGATCGCGTAGCCGGCGCCGTTCCCGATCACGATTCCCGTGAGAATCGCCGCGCCACCCACGATCATGAGCGCCGTACCAGTGTCGCGCCTCTGCGCAGGAGCAGCCGGGGCCGCCTTCGCCTCGGCGGTGGGGCGTCGTACCGCGACACTGGCCGCGGTGAAGGTCGGACCGGCGGGAGCGGGCGCTGCTTCTACCGCTGCCGGAACTGGAGAACTGGGCGCCGCAGCGAGCGACGCTTCCTGCGCGCGAAGGGGTGCGGCAAGGAGCATGGCCGCGCCGAACACGACGGCTAGCGGACGGAGGTTGCGCGAGCGTTCGATCATGTTGGTCCAGGTATGGGGACTCGACGGCAGAAAGATGAAATCGAGGCGTTGCGTATGGTAGCGCCGTCGAGGCGCGAGGTCTAGTCTTTCACCCGCCTTTCCTGCGAACTTCGGGCCGCACGCTCACGCATCTGCTTCAAACATATCATGACGCTGGCTCCTCCCGTCTGAGCATGAGCGATTCTCTTCTCCGCTTCCGCGCGGAATTCCCTATTTTGGCCACCACGAACTACATGGTGTCCAACTCCCTCGGCGCAATGCCCGGCTCCGTGCCGGAGCGGCTCGCCGAGTACGCCGAGCAATGGGCGACGCGCGGTGTGCGGGCGTGGGCACAGGGCTGGTGGGAGATGCCGGTCACGGTAGGCGACGAGATCGCTCCCATCATTGGCGCCGGCTCGGGTGAGGTGGCGATGGTGCCCAACGTCTCCATCGCGCAGGCCCAGATTCTCTCGGCGCTCGATTACAAGTCGGATGGACGCGACACGATCGTGATGACGGAGATGGATTTTCCGTCGGTCCGCTACGTGTACGACGAACTCGCGACGCGGCTTGGTGCGCGCATCGTCGTGGTGCCCAGCGACGACGGCATGAGCATCGATGAAGACCGCCTGATGGCGGCGATCGATGAGCGCACGCGTCTGGTCGCTATCTCACACGTCTTCTTTCGCTCGGCGTACGTGCTGGACGCCGCGCGCATCTGCGCGCACGCGCATCGCATGGGCGCGCTCGTGTCGCTCGACGCGTATCACTCGGTGGGAATCGTCCCTGTCGACGTCAACGCGATTCAGCCGGACTTTCTCACCGGCGGTGTGCTGAAGTGGCTGTGTGGCGGACCAGGCGGCTGCTTCCTGTGGGCGCGTCCCGAGGTGAGCGAGAAGACCGCGCCGGCTCTCACTGGTTGGCAGGCGCACGAGCATCCCTTCGCCTTCGAGCCGGAGATGACCTACGCCGATGGCGCGTGGCGATGGCTCACCGGAACGCCATCGATTCCCGCACTGTTCGCCGCCGTCGCCGGCCCGCGGTTACTGCGTGAAGCTGGCATGCGCGCCATTCGTGAGAAGAGCGTGCGGCAGACGA
The DNA here is from genome assembly GCA_036508915.1 of Gemmatimonadaceae bacterium. Taxonomy (GTDB): domain Bacteria; phylum Gemmatimonadota; class Gemmatimonadetes; order Gemmatimonadales; family Gemmatimonadaceae; genus AG11. The sequence continues at coordinate 6,092 of DATCGM010000107.1, read as the reverse complement.
CAAGGCTGATCGAGCTTGCCGACGCGCGAGGCTTCGCCGTCACCGCTCCCCGCGCCGCGGATCGTCGCGGCGGGACGGTGGCGTTCGATGTGCCGCATGCGCGCGAGGTCGCCCAGGCTCTACTCGCGCGCGACGTGCTCGTGGACTATCGGCCGGGCGCCGGCATTCGCGTGGCGCCGCACTTCTATTCGAGTGACGAAGAGGTCGAGAGCGTGGTGGAAAGTATCGACGAGATTCTCGCGAAGGAGGAGTGGAAGAAGTACACTCACGAGACGTTGGTGGTGACCTGACACGCCACAACGAAACGCACATCAACCCGCCAAATGCCTCCCGTTCCCAAGAAGCTCCGAAAGGCTTACGTCAACATCGATCACCCCTCCGTCATCCTTCGCTTTGAAGACGGCCACGAGATTCGCGTCTCGCAGGGCAAGGTGAAGACCTTCGACGCGTACACCGGCGAAGTCATCAGGATCGTAGCCGTGTACGATCCGACGTCGCGCGAGCGCGATCTGCTCGAGTCCATTCGCGCGGAAGATCTGCCCGACGCCGAGGCGCACGAATCACGATGACCATCTTGCGTGGTCGCCTCGCATTGCTGCTCGCGCTGCTCTCGGCGCCAGGATGCGCGGGAGGGCAGGGCGCGCGGACCGGTGCGCCTTCGACCTCCTTCCAGCGCGCGGACACCGCCGCGCTGCATCGCACGCTCGACTCCCTGGCCGGCGCGCACCATGGCGTCGTCGGCTACACGGTGCACAACCTCGACACCGGCGAGCGGCTCGAGCGCCGCGGCGACGAAACCTTTCCCACGGCGAGTCTGATCAAGGTCTCCGTGCTCGTCACCGTCTACGATCTCGTCGAAAAGGGAACGTTGGGGCTCGACGATCCGCTCACGGTGCTGAAGATCGACAAGGTGGGCGGCTCCGGACTGCTCCAGTTCATGCACGACAACAGCACGATCACGGTGCACGATGCGGCCTGGCTGATGACGACGATCAGCGACAACACGGCGACGAACCTGCTCCTCGATCGCATCATCATCCGCCGTGTGTGGGACAAGATGGAAAAACTCGGCCTCATGCACACGAAGGTCCACTCGAAGAGCTTCCTGCGCAGCGCGAGTGTCGCCGTGGACAGCTCGGTGAAGTACGGACTCGGCGTCACGACGCCCAACGAGATGGCGCGGCTCTTCGCGCTGCTCGCCGAGGGAAAGGCCGTGAGCCCGAAGGCGGACAGCGCGATGCTGGACATCCTCGCGCACAACGAAAACTTCGAGAAGCTGCAGCGCTTCGTCGTGGGACTTCGTGTGCCACACAAGACCGGCGAGACGGATCAGGTGCGCACCGAATGCGGGCTCTTTCCGCTCCAGTCGCGCGTCGCATACTGCGTATTGACCAAGGAGAACAAGGACGAGCGCTACATGATCGACAACGAGGCGCACGTGATGATGGCGCGCATGGGCGACGCGATCGTGCGCGCGTGGCCGAGGCGTCCCGCGCCGGCGGCGGCACCCTGAGCTCTGGGGCGGATAGCAGGGCGCGCGCGGCATACGGCGCGTCGAGTGGGAGCGTGCGTGTACGCGTTCTCCCGAACGTCGCTGCGGCAATCGCGGCGGGCGGGCCCGTGGTTGCACTCGAGAGCTCTGTGCTGGCGCAGGGGCTCCCGATTCCCTCGAACCGGGAAGCCGCGGAGCGGATGACGCGTGCGGTCGAGCGGTGCGGGGCAATATCGGCGATCACCGCGGTTGTTCGCGGAGAGGCGACGCTTGGTCTCGAGCCAGCCGAGCTGGAGCGCTTTCTGGCGAGAGACGGGGTTCGTAAGGTCTCGTCGCGCGACTTGGGGGTCGCTATCGCACAGAAGGCCGACGGTGCCACGACTGTGGCAGCATCATTGTGCATTGCTCGTGCTATAGGAACGGATGTTTTCGCTACAGGAGGCATCGGCGGCGTCCATCGTGGCGCGCCGTTCGACGAATCGGGCGACCTCGTCGAGCTTGCCCGAACACCGATGATCGTCGTCTGCGCCGGCGCCAAGTCAATCCTTGACCTCCCGGCCACCCTCGAACGCCTCGAAACGCTGGGCGTCGCGGTCGTTGGATACCGCACCGACGAGCTACCAGGCTTCTTCACCCGGACCACCGGCCTCAAGCTGACCGCCCGCGCAGACTCTCCCGAGGAGATCGCGGCCATTCACCTCGCGTCGAGATCGCTGGGTCGGCGCCAGGCGACGCTCGTCGTGCAACCGCCGCCCGCGGACGTCGCCCTGCCGCAAGACCTGGTCGACTCGGCTGTTGCCGAGGCGCTGGACAACGCGCAACTCGCGGGCGTGCATGGCGCTGCGACAACGCCCTTTCTGCTCGGCGCCGTACTTCGCGCAACGGAAGGGCGATCTTTATCGGCCAATCTCGGATTGCTGGAAGAGAACGCCTACCTTGCTGCGCTGATTGCTGTCGCGCTGGCGGCGGCAAGGCGATAGACCAGCGGGGCACTGCCGGGGATGGAACTCTTCGCGTTGGCTGGGCCTCGGTGCGGCGAAACCAGCCCCACCGACCCAGGTTGGACTTGAATCATGCGAATTGATTGAATTGCTCCGCGAAGGGGCCCGATGCGGTGCGCCAAGGACAGTCTCTCACCGTCCACAATTGAATTCTTTTTGTCACTCGGCGGCGGCCATCTTTGCGCTTGGCGCCTTCCCGGTCATGGAGCGATTCGCATGATTCGTTCAAATTCGCTCTCATTCCAGTCAAAGTTTTGCCGACAAACTGTTGAACTTCCCTGTCACCGAATGGTACAATACGATGTCCCTCACGAGCAGGAGGCTTTCGTACCCATGGCCACTCCGTTCCTGAGCTCCGAAGAGTACGACGAGCGCGCGCACCAGCTATACAACGAAGGGCAGTACGACGACGCGATGACGGTGCTTCGCGAAGGGCTCGCACTCTACCCGAATTCGGTGGAGCTGCACATCGGTGTGGGGTACGCGCGCCTCGCGCGCGAGGAGTATGCGTGGGCACGCCGCAGCTTCGAGGAAGCGCTCGTGCTCGAGCCGGAGCACGAAGACGCACTCGCCGGACTTGGCGAGACGCTGCTCAAGTTCGGTCTCGAAGACGCGGCGCTGCGATGCTTCCGGCGCACCATCGAGCTCGGTTACGCCGACGATCTCGACCTCATGCTCCAGAGTGGCCGAGCGCTCTTTCGCGAAGCCTCGGCGCGCGACCGTCGCGAGTTGTTCAGCGCCTCGCTCGAGTTTTTCGAGGTGGCGGTGCAGCAGGCGCCCGACAGCGCCGAGGCGATCGCCTGTGTGGGCTACTCGCAACACCGGTTGGGCGACGACGACTCTTCGATCGCATCGCTGCGCCGCTCGCTCCAGGCGGACGACGAGCACGCCGAGGCGCGCATTTATCTCGCGAACATTCTCTACGATCGCGGAGACTACGACGCGGCGCTCCACCACTTCGAGCGCACGACGACCGAAGATCACTGGGACGAACTCGGGATCTGGCGTCTTATCGAGCTCAAGCGGGCGGCGTACAAGCTGGAAGAGCACGATCCCGACCTCAAGCCATGGGAAGACCGCCTCACGGAGCTGGGCGGCGAGCTCGATGACATCGACGAGTTGTTCATCGAAGTGGATGGAGCGGTGGCCGGCGAGGGTGGCGAGGTGGAAGTTGCGCGCGGACAGCTCGAACTGTTCGGCACACTTCTTTCCTCGCTTGCCGACGAGAAGGCGGAGGAGCCCGCTACGCCCGAGGTCACCGACCTCAAGGCGCACGAGGTTCTGACGCGTGATGGTCGGCAGCTCACTGGCTCGTGGGAGGACATCGTGCGCTCGTTGCAACACGTTGATTCTGATGGGGGACGCGACGTCTCCCTCGTGGTATTCATGTCTCGCATGGCGAAGCGCACCTTCCGGGAAACCGGCGTGCGTGTGCCCAGCCACGACGTGGAGCTGTTCGTTCGCGGAAGCGCGCACGCCGGGCTTCTGCGCATCGTCCAATGAGCGACGGTTCCCAGCGCGCCGCGCTCGACGCGGTGCATGCGGCGCGCCCGATCGTGGCGCGACTCAGCACCACGCGCCACAAGGAAGATCTCGCCGCCGACATCATCGAAGCCTGGGCCGCAGTCGAGACGGGCCTGCGGTCGCTGATTGGAGGGTCTGCGCTCGCAGGGCAAGCGCTCATTCGAGAGCTTCGCCAACGCAACTTTCTCTCGTTCGATCAGGCGAACGCGCTCGCGGAGTTCCATGCGGCGCGCGAGCGTGCGGGGCGCACCGACTATGCGCCCACCGAGAGTGACGTCAACGCAGCGCGCGACGCATTTCTCAAGCTCGAGTCGGGGCTGATGGGCGAGTCCGCGGCCACGCGCCCGGTCGCGGCGGCGAGCGTGGCGTCGGCTGCGTCTCCATTGCCTGTAACGCCGGCGGCCACTTCGACGGCGTATGGGGTGAAAGGCACGCGCCCCGCGTGGATGGTGCCGGTGTTCGGTCTCGTTATGCTGCTCGTCGTCGGTGGCCTCGCATGGTTTGCGATGGCGGGACGTCCAGCGTCAAATGCGGCGTACGACCAAGGCGTGCAAGCCTACAAGGAAGGACGGAGCGAAGCGGCCGAGGCGTCGTTCCGCAAGGCGGCGACGGACGTGCCGGCCGATCCGATGCCGCACGTCTACCTCGCGCGGATGGAGCGCGAGCGTGGCAACCTCGGCAACGCCAACACCGAAGCGGTGGCGGCAGTGAGGCTCGGGCCGAGCAATGCGACTGCGCTGCGGGAGCTGGCGAGCGCGCTGTTCGCGGCGGAGAAGTTCGACGATGCGCGCAAGTTCTACTCGCGCGCGCTGGCGGTGGACGCTAACGACCGGACGTCGCAGGGATATCTGGGCTGCTCGTTGATCCGGCTCGGGCGAATCGATGAAGGGCAGCGCTGGATCAACCGAGCCGGTGCCGGCGCATGGTCTGCCTGCGCACCGGCAACAGCGGGCCTTCCACCGCAGCAGGTGCCGATGACCGGGGCACCCAGTCCCTAACATCTGTTTCCGCGACGGCGTTGCGTGGTAAATTCGGCGCCAGGGATCGATCGGACCACCTCGATCAGCGCCGTTGCGTTGGTCTCCACCGCGTATGATGCCTATTCGGGGGACGGTGCATCACGGCGTCGTGCGAACGCGTGGTGCGGTCCGCGTGCAGCGAGTGCGCCGGTGAACGCCGGACGTGCGCTCCGTCGCGCGCCTCGTGCGTTCGCGGGCGCTGTGCGTGACGCACCCCCCGCGCCGCGTACGCGCGATGCGCCGGGAGGTGTATGTGTTGTGGCGGCACGTGATGGCGTCGTGTTACACGGTGTGGCCGGTGGCGCGGAACGTGACGTCGGACCGTAGGCGCGTGCCCGCGTGTGCGCCTCGGGTGATGCGGCCGTGGTTGTGCGTGACGCCGTTGCGGGAGGGCGTGGGCTCGGGCGACTGGCTCGTGCGGCGGGAATGGTGGGACGTGTGTTGGCTGAGGCATCGCGGGAGCCGGCGGTTGCAGGTCGTGCGCCCGTGACGGCAGGGCGTGTCCTCGTTGCGGCAGGGCGTGGGCTGGGCGAGGGGTCTCGTGCATTGGAAGGCGTGGTGCATGTGCCCGCGCCCGCGGTCCGTGCACTGGAAGTGACCGCGCGTGAACTCGCGCTGACAGTGCGTGAACTGGCGCTGACAGCGGGTGATGCCGCGCTGCACAGGCATCAAATCGGCGGTTCGGGGTTGCAACTCGGTGCCTCGCGAGGCAAGTCGTCGGTCGGCTGGTGGAACGCGACGAAGGGCGGTGCGAACTCCGCGCCGCCGTGTGGGAAGTGACACACATACATATGAAAGGGACGCGCACAGCGTTCCGAGGCGCCGTGTCGCCGGTGGAAGGCACAGCCGCGCCGTTGGAAGTCGCCGCCTCGCCGGTGCAAGCGGGGCGCCGGCCAAGGGCAACTTCGACCCGCGCGGTGGGAAGTTGCCGCGAATGCGGCGCAAGTTCAGCGCGCGAGGAAGGAGCTGCGGCGCCACGCGGCGCATGTGCGGGGCGAGGGGTGGAATCCTCTCGATGCGAGGGAGGATGTCGACGACGGAGCGTGTGAACTCACC
>DATCGM010000106.1:0-5681 GCA_036508915.1 Gemmatimonadaceae bacterium | reverse complement strand
CGAGAGGCGCACGCCGGGCGGAAGGGTGAGCTTCTTGAGGCGCGCCTCGACATCCGACGTGACGTCGCCCGAGCCGCGCCCCGACACATTCGCCTGCACGGCCACGACGAGATCGCGATCGAGATGATCGATGATCGCGGGCCCCACACCCTGCTTGATCGTCGCGACCTGTCCAAGCGGCAGCGTGCTCAGTACTCCACTCGGTCCGGCGACGACGAGCGGAAGCTGGCTGAGATCGTCGGCGTTGCGGCGCGACTCGGGCTTGAGCCGCACCTGTACCTTCCGCATCTCGCCACTGGGATCCTGCCATTCGCCGACATCGATGCCCGCGAAGGCCGGCCGCAGCGACTGGGCGATCTGTCCGACGGTGATGCCCAGACTGCCGGCCACTCCGCGATTCAAGTCGACGTCGAGCTCGGGCTTCTGGCCCTTGGTGCTGAGCCCGACGTCCACGGCGCCCGGCGTGCTCTTCACGATTTCCATCACCTGCTCTGCCGCCTGATTGATGGCCGCGAGGTTGTTTCCGCGGAGCTGGAACTGCAGCGCCTTGCGTCCGCCACTCATGTCGCTGGTGAACACCGAGAGCGTCACGCCGGCGACGCGCTTCATCTCGCCGCGCAGGTCGTTCGCCAACTCCTCGACGCTCTTGCTCCGCTTGTCCTTCGGAACGGTGTGCACGAAAATGTTGCCTTCATCCACACCGCCGGAGGTTCCGCCGCCGAGCGTGGTGTAGGTGTAGTCCACTTCGGGATGCGAGCGCGCGATGCGCGCCGCCTCCTGCGCCTTGAGCCGGGTGTACTGGAGGTTCGACCCCGGCGGCGTCTCGATCGCGATGATGAACTGCGAGCGATCGCTCTCCGGGAAGAAGCCAACGCCAACCGTGCGCACCGGCGGGATGATCTTCGGCAGCATGACGAACATCACGACGCCGACGATGCCGATGCCGATTCTTGCCAGCACTGGGAGCCGCTTGCTGGTGAGCGCGAAGACGAGCACGCCCATGCCGGCCAGCGCGCCGAGGAGTCCCGTCACACCGCCGGAGAAGAGCGTGAACGACGCGAAGAAAGTGCCCACCGCCAGCGCACCCATCGCGGCGCGGTGATCGAGCGCCCAGGCAATCACGTTCCGGTAGTTGTTCGCCTGCCGGTTGAACCAGCGATTGAAGATGTCGAGCTTCTTCGTGATCCACGCCTTCTGCTCCTCGGTGGGATGCGGATCCGGCCAGTAGGCGGAGAGCATCGGGTCGAGCGAGAAGGAGACGACGAGCGACACGGCCACCGCGCAGGCAATCGTCAGCGCGAACGGCTTGAACCACTGCCCGCCGACGCCCGGCATGAAGCCGATCGGGATGAACACCGCGAGAATCGAGAAGGTCGTCGCCGAGACGGCGAGTCCGATCTCGTCGGTTCCCTCCATGGACGCGAGATAGTGGTCTTTCCCCATCTGCACGTGACGGACGATGTTCTCGCGCACCACGATCGCGTCGTCGATCAGGATCCCGATGGCGAGTGAAAGGCCGAGCAGTGACATCGTCTCGAGCTTGAACCCCATCACCCAGACGGCGATGAAGCTCGCCAGCACCGACACTGGCAGCGCAAGACCGGTGATGACGGTCGATCGCCACGAGTTCAAGAAAAGGAACACGACGAGCACGGTGAGGAGCGCGCCCTCGAACAGGGCCTCTTCCACGTTCTTTACAGCGCGATCGACGCGGGTGCCCGAGTCGCGGACGAGCTCCAGCTTCGTTCCCGCGCCCAGCGTGGGCTGCAGCTGCGCGACCCCCTCGCGAATCTTGTCGCTCACGTCGGTCGTGCTGTATCCCTTCGACTTCTTGATGTCGATGCCGACGGCTTCCTTGTCGTTGAAGAGCGCCAGCGTGCGCGGCTCTTCGGTTCCGTCGCGCACGTCGGCCACGTCGCCAAGACGCGTGGCGACACCGTTGCGCTCCGCCACCACGAGCTGCTTGAACTCCTGCGCATTCTCCAGGCGTCCCTTGAGGCGGATCGCCCGCTCGTCCAGCGCACCGGTCACACGTCCAACCGGCGCGGCGAGATTCTGCAGCGACAACGCCTGCACGATCTGACCGACACTCACGCCGGCGCTCTGCATCCGCACCGGGTCGAGCTCCACGGTCAGCTCGCGCTCGACCTTGCCGCTTACCGCCACTTCGGCGACGCCGGCGATCGAGCGCAGCTCGCGGGTGATCGTCGGATCGGCGAGACGCGTGAGTTCGGCCTGGCTCAACGTCGTGCTGGACAGCGCGAGCGAGACGATCGGCCGATCGGTGTCGTTGAACTTCTTGATGATCGGCTCCTTCATCTCCACCGGCAGGTCCACGCGTTTGGCGGAGATCGCATCGCGGAGGTCCTGCGTGGCCTCGGCGAGATCCTTGTTGTACTCGAACTCGACGAGGATGAAGCCGAACCCGTCGTAGGCCGCTCCGTTCACGTGCTTCACGCCGCTGATGGAGGTAATCTGCTCCTCGATAGGATCGAGGATCTCCTTCTCCACGCCGTCGGGCGACGCGCCCGGATACGGAATGCCCACCGTCACCACCGGAGGAGCGACGTCGGGGAACTCGTCGGTCTTGAGCTTGAGCAGCGCGAACAGGCCGAAGACCGCCAGCGTGACCATCGCCACGACGGTGATCAGCGGCTTCTTGATCGCAAAATCAGAGATGAACATGAGAAACCCTGCGTGGGTGTATTACTTCCGTTTCACGTCGGACGGCGACGAGACCTTCACCGGCGTGCCAGGCGAGATACCGCGCGCCGCGCCGAGGAGCACCGTATCTCCCTGCGCGAGCCCGGAGGTGATCTCCACCGTCTCCGCCGCTGCATCCCGGATGCCCAGACCGACTTCGACCTTCTCGATTTTGCCGTTCTTGAGCCGCATCACCGAAGGGCGAAGTCCGGTCTCGTCCACCGCGACGAGCGACACGGTCGGCGCAATCTTCGTCTCCGTGGCGACGCGTCCCTCGGCGAACAGTCCGCCAACGAGCGTGTTTCCCGCATTCGGAATCGCGGCGACGATCTTCACCTGAAGCGTGGCCGGATCCGCGACCGGGTTCACACGCGTGATGCGGCCCGTGAAGGTGCGATTCGGGTAGCCGTTCACCTTGAACTCGATGGGCATGCCGACGCGAATCTGTGCGAGCTGCGCGGCGGGCAGACTGGCCTCGAGCTGCATGCTCGCCGGATCCATGACGGTGAACAGCGCGCCTCCCGGAGAGACGACGTCGCCAGCGTTGACCTGCCGCTGCGATACGATGCCGCTGAACGGCGCCCGTACACTCGCCTTGTCGAGCATCTTCTGTACGTTGGCGAGCTGGGCGCGCGTATTGGAGAGCTGGGCCTGCGCGGCGAGCAGCTGGTTGCGCGCGCGCTCGACCTCCCGCTCGGCGATAGCGCCCGCCTTCTCGAGCGTCTCCGTGCGAGAGAGATCTTGCTTCGCGATCTCGTAGCTGCTCTCCGCGGTGTTGACCGCCGACTTCGCCGAGAGCGCCTGATCGCGGACGACGGACGCGTCGATCTGCGCGAGCGCCTGTCCCGCGCGCACGGGCTGCCCCACCTCGGCGTACGTCTGCAGCACCGCGCCCGACATTTCGGCGCGAATGGTCGCCTGACGCTCCGGCATGAGCGAGCCGGAGATCGCCGGGCCGGTCTTGATCTGCTCGGCCTTTACCACGGTGACATTTTCCGGACCGACGAGCATCGTCTCGACCTTTGCCGCGGCGGCGCTGGCGTCGTCCGTCTTCTTGCATGCGACCGCGGACAGCGCGATCGCGGCGATGGTTAGCAGCGCCGCCGAACGGGGCGCGAGAGTGCGGTGCTCGATCATGGCGTGGGGCTTCCGATTTGTGCCGCGCCAGTGGAACCGGCGGCGGAAGATTGTGTCGGTTGCTGCTGTGATTGCTGCTGCGTTTGTTGCTGCTGCGCCGCGGAACGCTGTGCCGCCGCTCCCAGCGCGTTGGTGTTGATGGGCAGATCGCGAATGAGCGCCATGCGAGCACGCGCGACCGCGAGGTCACGCGCCGAAAGCGCCTGATTCGCCACCGCCTGCTCGAGGAGCAGCCGCGACTGCGTGAGATCCGTCTGCGTCGAGATCCCTTCCGTGTACCGGAGCTGATCGATGCTGTACGCGCGCTGTGCCTGCTGGGCCGTGCCGCGACTCGCCTCGAACGACGCCTCGGCCGCCTCGAGCTGGTTCAGCGCGACGCGAGTATCGAGCGCGGTCAACTCCTTCGATTGCTGGAGCCGCGCGCGCGCTTCGTCGAGATTCGCCTGTGCGACTTCCACCTGCCCAGCGACTCGGCCGCCGCTGAAGAGCGAGAAGTTGATCGAGCCGCCGACCGTCCAGTTCTCGCTGTACTGATTGAGCGACGGGAATGCGCCGCTGGGGAAGAAGAGGCGTTGGTAGTTGGACGTGAGCGAGAGCGAGGGAAGCAGATCCGCCTTCGCCGACTTGAGCTGGCCTTCCTGCGCACGCACCGCTTCTTCGCTCTCGCGCACGGGCGCACGTCGCGCGGTGGACGTGTCGCTTGCCGCGATGCCGGCCGGGGCATCTGCACCCGACGTCGCGCTCGTGGCGATGATGCGGGTGATCGCGGCCGGCTCGTCGATCGGAGTCGTGAGCTGGACCGGTGCGTCGAGCGGAAGGTTGAGAAGCTGCTTGAGCCGCAGGTACGCGACGTCGCGATCGCCGCGCCGAGTGATGAGCACGGGACGCTGATTGTCGCGGGTCACCGTGGCGCGGAGCAGGTCGAATTCGCTTTGATTGCCGACCTGTCGCGCGATCTTCGTCTGGCGGAGGAGCTCCTCCGTCTGCGCGAGCGACGTGTCAGCGATCACGACGAGGCGGTCGGCGAGCACCGCGTCGAAGTATGCTTGCGTCACGTCGAGCGCGAGCTGTGCGCGCTGCGAACCGAGATCGATCTGCGCGGAGCGCTGCTGCGCGGCGGCGGCGGCGGTTTGTCCGGCAACGCGGCCACCGGAGTAGACGCTCTGCGACAGCGCGAGCCCGAACGTGTAAGAATTGCGCGCGCCGAAGCCCACCTTGCTGAAGTCGATCCCCTGCGCGGCAGCGCAGGTGGACGCCTGAGCCAGCGCGGCGGCGCGTTCGGCGGGCGTCGCGTTCGCGGCGATCTGCGGCGCGCAGACCGACTGCGGCTTGGGCGCGGACGTCGTCGTGGAGCTATCGGGCGAGCCGCCGACCAGCGCTGAAAACTGCGAGCGCAGCGAGCGCGCGTAGGCGAGGTTCGAGTTGAGCTGGGGCAGATACTGACTGCGCGCCTGCTTGAGCTGCCCGGACGCGCGCGTGATGCCGGCTCTCGCGATCTGAAGCGCTTCGCTCTCGCGCATGGCGAGACGAATTGCCTCGTCGAGCGAAAGTGCGGCGGCCGGCAGAGAACCCGCGGCCGGCTGCTGTGCGCTGGCGATCGCGGGTGACATGATCGCGAGCAGCAGGCCGAGCGCACGTGCGCGGTGCCTGCCTCCTCGGGTCCGATCGACATTCATTGCGATGGGGGGTGCTAGGGAAGGTTGAGTCATGCGATGCGGGCCCGCGACTTTTTCTTTACGGAAACGGCGGCGCTTTTCTTCACACCGATCATCTGAAGAAAGCATCGCACATATCGCCCGGCGGCTTCGTCGAGCGGCGGATACACCTCTGGCACGAAGCTG
>DATCGM010000105.1:0-2556 GCA_036508915.1 Gemmatimonadaceae bacterium | reverse complement strand
TGCCTCCCGCACGTCGTCCAAGCTCGCCCCCTCCCGCACACGGAGCCGGCCTCCTCGGCCCTCGGCAGCAATGATGATCCGCCCGCCGAGTGTCACCAGCATCGCTCCCGCACCGCGCGGCCGCGCGAGCGGATCGGACTCAACGCCCGGCGCCAGCGGCAGCGCGTACACATTCGCCGGGTCCGATGTCGTCAGCGCGACGATCACGTCCTCACCGTCCGGACCGGCTGCACGCAGCATTTCGACAGCCTCCGGCAGCGCGAACTGAGCGCCAGCGAGGCCAGCGACGAAGTAACCCCGCTGCACCTCGCCGCGGAACTCGAGCCGCTTCAGCTCATGGTAGATCTCTTTCCACCCTACCGCTGGCCGCTCTCTCTTCCACCAGTCTCGTGACACAATACCGTATCTATCGAGCCACCTACGCGCTATTTGCTCGGCAAGCTCCTGTTCATCACGCTCCGCACCCAGTGTCCCCGCGGTATGAACGAGCGACCAGCGCCCGCCCCACAATCCCGTCGCGCCCTGTTCGCGCTCAGGGCGCCTCCACTTCGGCAGCCGGCGCAGGTTGAATCGGCTATGGGCAACAGGCCGATTCTCGGACGGCTTGAAGTCCGCCGGCAGCCAGCGTGCCGGATCAGGCTCGTCGCCACGCTTCACCGGCAACACCGGCTTCCATCGCAGCACGTCGCGGAGCGCGTCGATGGTGTCGTTCGTGACGAGCCCTGCTGCCACCAGCTCGCGCAGCGCCTCGCGCGTAGTTTGAGATCCCAGCCCGGTAGCAGATGAAATGTCCGCGGTGAACGACGCTCCCTGCGCCCGGAGCGCGTCATGCGCTCGGCGCGCATTCTCGCTGAGCGTACTCGCGTCCACAGGCGCACCGAGCCAGAGCCGGCCGGATCCGCGCTCGAAGAATCGAATGCGAGCAACCTGCGCGACGCTAGGTCCGGATGCATCCGGCCGGGGCTGCGCCGCCCAGACCAGCGTCCCCGCCGCGGCAAGCCTGCCAAGCGACCCCGCGTCGTATTGCTCTACCCGCGACGGGAGATAGTCCCACTCCCACCCTTCGGCCGGTCGCGCGAGTCCGTACAACTGCGCCAGCGCCAGCGACGTAGCGTCGTTGCCGGTGAGCCGAGTGCCCGGCGTAAGATGCTGCCAACGCTGGAGATAGCGCTCGAAGCGGTCGAGCGAGACCGCCTCGATCTGCTTGCGCACCTGCGCCAGCTCGCGTCGCCGTGCCTGCTCGAGGAGTCGGCGTGACGTCCAGCGCGTGACGCTCCGGTCACCACCAAAGACACCCCGCACGAGCACGCTCTTCTGCTCCCATTCCTCCAGCCGGCGCACCACCCACCGCGCGTCGAAGTCGTAGCGGGCGCGGACATCCTCCACAGAGACGGGGCCCGCGAGCGAGATCCAGTGGGCAAGGATCTCACGCCGCGCAGCGCGCTCGGTGAGTGCGGCTTCACGGAGTACAGCTGGGATGACGTCCGCAGCGGCGCGCAGTACGAGCTCGGTTCCGGCGCGCACGGTGGCCAGTACCTCCGCACCAAACGCGGCGACGTAGCGCGCGTACGAATCGACGAGAATGAAGCGAGGCTCTACTCCGTTTGCGCACGGGAGTCCTACTTCGAGGAGCCTGCCACTCGCCAGAAGCGTCGAGAGCGGATCGCCGCGACGCCACTCCGCCACCGGTGCGACGCGTGCCTCGAGCTCAGCGCGTGTCACGTCACCGGCGCGATCCACGAGGAGCGCCAGCTCGTCGGCATCTCGCGCTTGACGATTCGGCGCCGTACCCCTGCGACGCGCGAGCAGCTCGTCGAGCACGGCGAGCGTCGTGTCGTCCGCACCCTCGCCGCCCATCAACTCGTCGAGCAGCACACGATCCAGCGACAGCAGGGTAGCGCGCTGCTCGGCCCTCGGCGTGTCGTCGCCGTACATGTGGTCCATCACGAAGCCAAACTGCAGCGACGCGGCGAAGGGCGATGGTTTCTGCGTCTCCACGGTTCGGATCGTGATCGCGCCCGATGCAATGCGCGAGAGCACGTCGCGCAGCCCGGCCATGTCGAACGCATCCTGCAGCACGTCACGATAGGTCTCGACGACGATCGGAAACGACGGGTACTCCGCCACCGCCTGTAACAGATCGAGCGCCTTGAGCCGTTGCAGCCAGAGTGGCATTCTCCGACGCGGATTGCCCCGCGGCAGCAACAGTGCACGTGCCGCATTCATGCGAAAACGCGCGCCGAACAGTGATGATGCACCGACTTCCTCGAGCACGAGCCGCTCGGCCTCTTCTACTGAAAGGGCGCGTATCGCATCGAGCGGTGGAGATGCGCCTAAGCCGGGAAGCCGAAGCATCAGGGCGTCGTCCGTCGTCTGCACCTGCACTTCCACGCCGAGTCGCTCGCGAAGGCGCCGGCCGAGCGCCATGCCCCATGGCGCGTTCACGCGTCCGCCGAATGGCGCATGCAGCACCATGCGCACCGAGCCCACCTCATCGCGGAAATGCTCGAGCACCAGCTGCGTGTCGTCGGGGACGATATCCGTCGCGGCGCGCTG
>DATCGM010000104.1:0-2941 GCA_036508915.1 Gemmatimonadaceae bacterium | reverse complement strand
TCGGCCAATCCTGTCGCAGCAGCTTCGACAGAGCGCGGTCGGCGAGGAGACGCCCTTCCGTCTGGCAGCGCGCACAGTAGTTCGTCTCGTTGTCCTTGTAGCGGATGCGTTGCACCGGCGTCTCGCAGACAGGACAGGGCTTGCGATATCTGCCGTGCACCGCCATGCCCTCGCGAAAGGCGGTGACTTTTTCAGGGAATCCACCGCCGGCCTCAACGCGCAGCTGCTCCGTCCACGCGACGAGAGTGTCGCGCGTGGCGTGGAACAGGCGAGCGATCTCGTCCTCGGTGAGCCGGCTCGTCAGCTTGAGCGGAGACAGCCGAGCGCGATGGAGGCTCTCGTCGGAGTAGGCGTTGCCAATTCCACTGAACAGCCTGGGATCCGTGAGCGAGCGCTTGATCGTGTGATTCTCCCGCGCGAGACGCTCGGTGAACTGATCGATCGTTGCCTCCAGCACCTCGAGCCCGCCGCGGTCGAATTGCCGCAGCGCGTCTCGGCCGCGCACGACGTGAAGTGATGCTCGCCGTTTGCTGCCTGCCTCGGTGAGGACGAGCGTTCCCGTCGTGAACTCCAGCTCCGCGAGCGCGATGCGAGCCGGCACCTTCTTTCGCGCGCCGGTGTCGAACCAGCGGAATCGCCCGGCGATCATGAGGTGAATCACGATGAAGAAGTCTCCGTCGAAGCCGATGACGATGCGCTTGCCGAGCCGCTGCACGCTCGTGACGGTGCGGCCGATGAGGACATCCAGCGGAGGCTCCACCGTACGCAGAATGAACGGGCTGAGGATGGCATACGCCGAGAGCGGCTGGCCACCGAGGCGTGCTTCGATGGCTTCGACGTACACGGTGACATCGGGCAGCTCGGGCATGCTCACGAATTCGCGATCGGGGACTCCATCATAGGCGTCGGGCCTGCTGGACACCATCCGCAAGAGAAGACTTCCCGCGCCGCCACGGCAGTCATACTTTGCAGGCGTCTCTTCCACTCGCCTGGAGTCTCGCCGAATGAGCGTTCCTTCTGTCTCGCGACCTGGTGCCGCGCTGTGCCTCCTGCTCGCGTCGCTGTCCGCCACCCTCGGCGCACAACGCACGACACCGTCGAAGCCGATCGATCCGGCGAACATGGACACGTCCTGCGCGGCGTGCAGCGATTTCTTCCGATTTGCCAACGGGGGTTGGCTGGCGAAGACGAAGATTCCCGCCGCGTATTCGTCGTTCGGCTCGTTCCGCGAACTGGCGGACCGCAACGAGGCGGTGCTTCACGACATTCTCGAGAGCGACGCGGCGGCCGTGCGCGCGCGAAAGGCCGAGCAGGGGAGCGCGGCGTGGAAGGTGGGTGCCTTCTACGCGACGTGCATGGACACTGCGGCCATCGACCGGCGTAGCGCCGCGGCGTTGCAACCCGAGCTGGATATCATTGCCGCCGTGAAGAATCGCGCGGATCTCGCCCACGCACTCGGTGTGCTCGAGATGCGCGCCGGTCTTGCTCCATGGTCGGACGGATCGACGCAGGACGCCAAGGACGCGGCGAATACCATCGCTGGTCTCTATCAGGGCGGACTCTCGCTGCCGAACAACGAGTACTACAGCAAGACCGATTCTGCGTCCGTCGCGATCCGGAACAAGTTCTCCGCGCACGTCGCTCGCATGCTCCAGCTGCTCGGCGACGCTCCCGATCGCGCGGCCGCCGAGGCACGGACGATCGTGGACATCGAGACGAAGTTCGCGCGCGCGTCGCGTACGCCCGTGGAGTTGCGCGATCCGATTGCGAACTACCACCGCATGACGCTCGCGCAGGCAGACTCGCTCACGCCGCACTTCTCGTGGAACGCGTTCTATGCGGGCATCGGCGTGCCAGGCGTCTCGCGCATCGACGTCGGCCAGCCCGACTTCTTCCGCTCGTTCGACACGCTGTTCACCACCATTCCACTGGACGATTGGAAGACCCTCCTTCGCTGGCGCGCCGTCCACTACGCTGCGCCATCCCTCGCCACGCCGTTCGTGCGCGAGAACTTCGCCTTCGACCAGATCTTCTCCGGCGCCACTGAAATCCTGCCGCGTTGGAAGCGGTGCGTCGAGTCCACGGACCGCCGGCTCGGCGAGCTGCTCGGGCAGGAATACGTGAAGCGGACCTTCCCACCTGCGGCCAAGGCGCGCGCGGTGAAGATCGTGGATAACCTCGTGAAGGAGTTTCGTGCCAGCATCGCCAAGCTCGACTGGATGAGCGCGCCGACGAAGCAGGAGGCTCTCGTCAAGCTCGACGCCTTCACGCGCAAGATCGGCTACCCGGATAAGTGGCTCGATTACTCCAGGCTCGCTGTCGTGCAAAACGACTACTTCACCAACGTGCGGGCGGCTGACCTGTGGGCCTCACATCGCGACTGGGCCAAGATCGGCAAGCCGACGAATCGAACCGAATGGGGGATGACGCCACCCACCGTGAACGCGTACGAGAACCCGCTGTTGAACGAGATCGTATTTCCCGCCGGTATCCTGCAACCGCCGTTCTTCGATGCGAACGCGGATGACGCGGTGAACTATGGTGCGATGGGTGCCGTCATCGGACACGAGATGTCGCACGCGTTCGACGATCAGGGGCGACAGTACGACAAGGCCGGTAATCTTCGCGACTGGTGGAGCAAGGACGATGGGACACGCTACGTCGCGGAAGCGGACAAGATCGTGAAGCAGTTCGACGCGTACACGGTGCTCGATACGGCCACGCACGTGAACGGAAAGCTGACCCTCGGCGAGAACATCGGGGACTTTGGCGGACTCACCATTGCGTACGCGGCGATGGAGCGCTCGCTCGGCACCGGTCCGCGCGCGAAGATCGACGGCTTCACCCCGGAACAGCGCTTCTTCCTCGGATGGGCGCAGGTGTGGCGTGAGGTCGCCAGGTCGGAGTTCCTCCGTTGGCAGGTCAGTTCCAACGAGCACGC
>DATCGM010000103.1:0-2946 GCA_036508915.1 Gemmatimonadaceae bacterium | reverse complement strand
TGGGGCGCGGATTCCTGGCCGTGAGATGGTGGGCGCGCAGCGCGATGCCGGGGATGCAGAAGCCGCACTGGAGGCCGGTGGCGGCCGCGAAGGCATTGCCGATGAGCGTGCGTTCGGCGGCCGGAAGGCCCTCGAGGGTGAGGATTTCCTTGCCGTCGGCCGCCGCGGCCGGCGTGGCGCAGGTGACCTTGGGGTTCCCGTCAATCAGGGCGAGGCAACAGCCGCACTGGCCCTGAGGGCTGCAGCCGTCCTTGAGCGATGTGATGCCGCACCGCTCGCGCAGCGACTCGAGCAGCGTCTCATCGGACCGCGGCTCGATTTGGCGCGAGGTTCCATTCAGCACGAACGTAATCGGCATCCACTCTCTGGCGTGCGAGATGGCCGGGGTATCACGGGAGGCTAGTCCTTGGGCCGAGGGCCGTCAACGCGACGCCGTGCCTATCCACCCACCCGCTGTTGCCCCTTCTTCAGCGCCGCCGGCGTCGAATCCGGCGCCGCAGTCTCCTGCAATCCCTTCATCGCGCGCTTGATCGCGAACGCCACTCTTCGCAGATGACCATCCGCGGCGCGGATGCCGCGGATCGTTCCGTAGTCTCCCGCCTCGGCGACGACGAATCCCTTGATCGCCGGCCGGCTGGTCGCCCAGGCGAGTGCCGACCAGACCGCATCCTCCTGACTCGCCTCGCCGTGTGCTTCGGGGAAGCCGCCGGAGGCGAAGACCCAATGGTCCTTCGTCGAGCGCGATTCGCGCATCCACCGGTCGGCAGCGCCACGCGCGGCGTCGAGGGTCTTCGCGCCGGTGGGAGAGGGCCAGAGTGTGAAGCCGACGACGTCGATGGGCGAGCCGAGAGCCGCGGCCCACGCGTAAAGCGTGCTGTCACGCCGATCATACGTCGACGCGGCGACGCCGATGTGAGTGTGCGGTCTGATGCGCTTCGCTTCCTCGGCGGCGCGCGTCAGATAACTCTGCCAGAACTGTGGCGGGCGCGAACCCGCCGCGCGCGTTCCCGCGTCGTATGGATCGAGCGCTGGCACGAGGATGTCCGGGCGCAGAATGCGCACGATGGGCTCGATCGCCGCCAGGCGCTTCGTCTCGTTGAAGGTGTGCCCCGGCAGCGGGTTCAGGCTCGTCTCGTACCCGAGGGTGACGATGAGCTGTGTGCTGTCACTGCGCAGGTCCTCGAGCGTGTGCGCGATGGAGTCGAGCCCCGCCTTGTTGATCTGCTCGGGAATGATCGTCACGCTCACGACGGCGACGCCGAGTGTGTCGACGAGCGCGAGGTCGTTCTTGATCGCGGCGGGGGGCGGGCTACCATCGAGGTCGGGGAAAAGCTTGATCCCGATGTCGAGGTCGCCCGCTGGACGCTCCTGCAGCTTCTCGGTCTGCGGATTGTGAATGCTGTACGACTTCACCGCTTCGAATCCCGGCACGATCTGCATAAAGATCGCGACGATCCAGGCGAGTGCGACGAGCGCGAGGAAGAACCGGAAGCTGGCCGACCACGTTCGCAGCGACGGAAACGCGGGCGCGGCTATCGGCACGAAGAAGAACGACGGCGACGCGATGATCGTCGGCGATTGCGTCGCCCACGCGAAGGCGCCGCTCGTCGCCGCGAGATAGGCCAGCGCAGCGCCTGGCAGCGGTCTTCCCTGCGAGGCCATGTAGCGCAGCACCACGTCGAGCGCGATCAACAGATCGTACGTCGACATGAAGAAGCCGAGAAATGGGTTCACCAGCCGTCGCGTCGCCGCGTACAGCGCCTGCAGCGCGAACAGCACCAACGTGACGGGCCAGAGCCACTCGACCGCCGTGACCGAGCGTGCGGTGATCGCGTCGGACGTCGCGAGGTGAATGGCGAGAGCGGGCAGCAGGAGAAAGCCGGCAAGCGCGGTGAGAAACACGAAGGGACGCGGGAGCGTCCTGACCTGTGCGATGCGCGCACTGAGAAGAATGTCCCACGCGACGATAATGACGACGAGCAGAATCTGGAGCGGCGGAAGAAGTGCTCGCATGTCAGCCGCGCATCCGCGTATCGCTCGTCACGGCGGTGGGCGCGAGTCGGCGCACGAAGACCTCGAGCGCCTTCTCCGCCCCGGCCTTGTCGCGCGCGACAACGTCCACGAGGGCGAGTCCTCGCTCGGGCAGCGAGTGAATGCTCACATGACAGGGATCGAGGAGAAGCACGGCGGAGACTCCGCCGGATGGCGCGCGGCGCACGATCGGCGCTCCGACCGCGTTGAGCCCGGCCGCCCCTGCGGCTGCGATGAGCAACCCGCTGAGGAGTGCCGAATCGCGCAGCGCGCCCGAGCCCACCCCGGTGAGGTCGGCGCTGACGTGGGCGAGGCGTGCCGGTTCCATGGTTTGGATTGATCGAGGCGTCATGAAGGGCGTTGGTCGGAGGCATCGCGAATCTGGCGAATCTACGCAGATCAACGCGAATCTTTCATACTAAATCGAGCCGGTCGGGCGCGAAGACGCATCCCGAAAATTCAAAAGAAAAACCCTTTGAAGTCGCAGAGAAGTCTGGCCAACGCGTGGACCCATCCATGCCGGGAAAGATTCGCGTTGATTCGCGTGATCTGCGTAGATTTGCGCTCCCTCCGTCCAACGCAGTTCCAAATACGCTTATCTGACCGATCCCACCGCTCAGAACATCGACATGGCGAGGAACGACCGGAGCGAATCGTTCGTATTGCGCAGGCGTTTCGAGAGAACCCGCGTGACGGCCCAGAGCACCTTGTACGCCATCTCCCGATTGAAGTCGAGCGCCATCTCGAAATCCGGGCGCGTAATGGTCAGTACGGTCGTGCCGCCGTTGGAGATGGCATGCGTCGAGCGCTCGCTGCGATCGAAGACGGCCATCTCTCCAAACAGGGCGCCCGGCTTCAGGATGGCGAGCGCCTCTTCGCCGCTTCCGGGGACGTCACGGCTGATGCGGACTTCTC
>DATCGM010000102.1:0-3454 GCA_036508915.1 Gemmatimonadaceae bacterium | reverse complement strand
GACGATGACCGGGAACTTCTGGCCGCGCAGGCCGAAGTGCGTATTGAGCAGTGCGGAGCGCAGCTTCGGCAGCTCGGCGTCGTACCGTTTCGGCGTGAGCGAATGGCCCAGTTCAGCGGCTTCGAACATGACGCACTCCTTTGTCGGATTGCTGCGGCAGCGGACGCTTCGCGGGTCGCCTAAGTCTGCGTGAAATAACGGACTACCGCGAGGCTCCGCGCGCTGACCGCCGCGACATCGCCCTCGCCGTCAACCTCGTGCAGCAGCCCGGCGCCGCGATAGTACTCGATGAGGGGCTCGGTCTGCCCGTGAAACGTCACGAGCCGCGCGTGCACGGTGGTCTGGTCGCAGGCGCCGACCTTCTTCGGCGGGTTGAAGACGGCGTAGCTTCAAAAGCTTCCGGCGAAGGTACCGCGATAGCTCATATTTTGCTCGCTTGATTGGCTGGATCCTGGCTCCCGTGACATACTGTTCGGGTCGTAAGCTGATTTGTCTTCTACTCGAATCCTTGCCGGGCGCATTCGCCCAACAGCTAGCACCATGCCCTCGGCCCCTCCGGCACCCGCCCCAACCATCGCTGTCCCCTCCCCCTCGCAGCGGCGCGCCATCGAGGCCGACCCACATTCGCTGCTCGTCCTCGCCGGACCCGGTGCTGGCAAGACCTACTGTCTCATCGAGCGCATCCGCTTCCTGATCGAACATCACAACTTCGATCCCGCACGCATCTGCGCCTTCACCTTCACCAACAAGGCCGCCGGCGAAATCACGCATCGCCTCGAAACCCGGCTCGGCGTTGCGGCAGAGAAGATCAAGAGCGGGACGATCCACGCCTTTTGCGCGGAGCTGCTTCGCGAGCTCGGTGCCCAGGTTCTGCTCGAGCCAGGCTTCGGCATTGCTGACGAGGAATACCAGCTCAACGTCCTGCGTCGCATCGAAGGGCCACGCAAATGGCACCGCAGCGTGCTCACGCGATTCTCGGCGCACCGCTTTCGCGGCGATCCGCTTCAACACAACGATCTGGCGCTCTTCCATCAATACGAGCGCTTTCTCACCGATCGCAAGATGGTGGACTTCGACACGCTCGTCATCAAGGCCGCCGAGCTGCTCGAGAGCGAGAGTGTCGCAGCGGCGCAATTGCGGTCCCGATGGGACGTCGTGCTCGTTGACGAGTTTCAGGATCTCAACCCGGTGCAGTATCGGGTGATCCGCGCGCTCGCACGCGATCATCGCCACGTCTTCGCCGTTGGCGACGACGAGCAATCCATCTACTCGTGGGCGGGTGCGGATCCGACGGTGTTCAGAGACTTCGTGAAAGATTTCGAGATCAGGACGATCGTTCACCTCGAGGAGAATCGCCGCTGTCCGGAGGACGTCTTCGCGCTCGCGCGCAAGCTCATGCTCGCCAACACACCGATCTTCGCGGATCGCGTGGTTCCACGCGCCGATCGCGCATCCACCTTTCCCATTCGTACACTCGCCTTCGAGACGGACGACGACGAGGAAGCGTGGATGGTCGAAGACATTCGCCGAGACCACGCGGAGCATGGTCACCGGTGGGGCGACATCGCGCTGCTCTATCGCAAGCACGACATCGGCAACCGGCTCGAGGCCGCCTTCCTCAATGCGGGCATTCCCTGCCGCCTCGCGCAGGGGCGCGCGCTCGCGGACGACCCGGTCGTCGCATACGTGCTCGCCGCCACGCGCGTGATCGCATTCCCGAGCGACATGGTGTTTCGCGACGCATTCTTTCGCGTCGTATTACCGAGGGCGCTGTTCGACGAGGCGCAGGCGAAGGCGGAAGAAAGCCAGCGCGAGTTACGGATTCAGCTCCGGCGCATGGCGGCGCAGTTTACGAGGGCTGACGAAACGGGACGTCAGATTCGCCGCGCGCTCGCCGACTGGAAGAATCTCGAGGCGGTTGGCAAGCAACATTCGACGCTCGCCGCACTCGTGATGGAGCTGCTGTCACGACGGATCGGCAAGCTGCGTTCGGTGCTCGACGACCGGCACGATGAGCTCAGCGATCCGGCATCGCTTCCTGACGTCGTCCGCCTCGCTGACCGGCTGCGCTCGGCGCGCGCGCGTGGTGCCGAAGTCTGGATTCCTCCCATGAAGGGCATCGACATCCCGATCAAGGGGATGCTCACCGAGATCGGCATCAACGCAGTCCGGGGAGTCGATGCACCGCCGGGCGCGGAGCGACTCGGTCCGAATGACGTGCCATCGGTCGGATTACCACTTGGCATCTTCAAGGCAGCGCAGCTCGTCGAGATGAACGACTCGTCGTCTACCTTCACGAGCTTCACGGCATTCGATCTGGAGACGACGGACAACGATACGACCAAGGCGGAGATCGTTGAGATCGCTGCCGTCCGCGTGCGGGATGGACAGATCGTCGATGAGTTCAGCTCGCTCGTGAAGCCGCGCGTGCGCGTCACGGCTGGTGCGTTCGCCGCGCATGGCATCAGGGACGAAGAGCTCGCGAACGAGAAGTCCTTCGCGGAAATCTGGCCCGCCTTCCGTGCGTTCTGTGGCGACGACGTGATCGTCGCACACAACGGGTACGACTTCGACTTCAAGATCATCAACCGCATGGCGCGCGAGATTGGCGCGAAGTTCGATCTCTGCACGTACGATTCGCTCCCGCTCGCGCGCGACCTCTCCGCGACGAGTCGGAAACTTGTCGACCTCGCGCGCCAGTTCGGCGTCGACGCCGGACACTCGCATCGCGCCCTCGACGACACGCGCACGCTGGCGAAGGTGCTGCTCGCACTCGATGACCTGAAGCACGCCCGCGCTCGCAAGACGGCGCTCGTCGATTTGCTCGGCCACCTCGGCGTCGCGCTGGCACTGTGCGACGAGAAGGAGCTGTGCGAAGAGGCGCTCCTCTTTCGCAACATCACGCGACCATTCGCGCTTGGCGCGTACAGCGGCGCCCTCGATTGGTACGAGCGCGAGACGGGCGACGACATCACCATCCCTGGCGCGGACGAGGTCATCAACCGACTCGGCGGCGCGGAGCTGATGGTGAAGATTCGCACCGTGAAGACCGCCGACGAGCGTTATCCATCGGCGATGCTACGGCTTCGGCGCCTCATCTCGGAGATCCCCGACGGACCGCTCAATGAACAACTGTCGCTGTTTCTCGAACGTGCCGTCCTCTCAAAACTGGACGGACACGAACCGGAACGGACGCGCGTGAACCTGCTCACGCTTCACTCCACGAAGGGGCTCGAGTTCTCGCGGGTGTATGTGATCGGCGCCGAGGACGCGCAGATGCCCGGCGGTTCGCCGACGAAGGGGCCGACCCCGCAGGAGACCGAGGAAGCGCGTCGCCTGCTCTACGTCGGGATGACGCGCACGATCGATCGACTGGTGCTGACGCGCGCGGCCACGAGGGGAGGGAAGCCGACCGGCGGGCATCAGTTTCTCGACGAGATGGCACTCGTGCCAC
>DATCGM010000101.1:0-6769 GCA_036508915.1 Gemmatimonadaceae bacterium | reverse complement strand
CTGAGCATCCGGCGTTGACGTCGTCAGTCCCCCAACCGAGAACAACACCATGACCGAAAGCGAAGCGCCGGAGAGTGGCAACGACCAGGACGGTGGTCGCTGGGTCGCCTCAACGGTTGGTTCGTCCGGCTATCGCGCCGACGTCACGGCGCGCACGCACACCTTCGCCGCCGACGAGCCCGTCGCGCTCGGCGGCACCGATGCGGGGCCGACGCCGTACGAGTATCTCCTCGGCGCGTTGAGTAGCTGCACGGCGATGACGCTTCGCATGTATGCCAACCGCAAAGGCTGGCCGCTGGAGAGCATCGACGTGCAACTGCGCATCGCACGCTCGCACGAGCCCGACTGCGAGAACTGCGAGAGCTCCGCCGTCGGCATCACGCGTATCGAGCGAAAGATCGAGTTCCATGGCGCCCTGAGCGACGAGCAGCGAGTGCGACTGCTTCAGATCGCCGACCGGTGTCCGGTCAAGCAGACGCTCGAGCGAGGCATCGCTGTCCAAGCGATATCTCAGGAGCACCTATCCTAGACGGGGTGGCCTGGTGTTTGCCTCGCATGCCGATCCTGGAGAATCCTGGAGAGATGGACACCTCAGATAGAGACACGCGATGAGCAACATCGTTCCTGACTGGTTCCGGCGGCCGGTACGAGCCATCGCCGATGCCATGCATGGATCCGAGAAGCCGCCACAGGCAGTGGCGGCCCAGCCGGCGCCCGAGCACGGACAGCCGCGGGCGCGCGTCCTTTGCGTGGACGACAATCCCCAAGTGCTTCGGCTGTTGAAGCGACAGCTCGGCACCGCGTACGATCTATCGATCGCGCAGACTGCGCAGGATGCCCTCGCGCTGATGGCGGCGGGCGAGCCGTTCGACGTGATCGTGAGCGACCTCCGCATGCCCGACGTGCACGGTCTCACCTTTCTCAAGAAGGCGCGCGAGCTGTATCCTGCGACTGAGCGCATCATTCTCACCGGCCTTCCGGATCCCACAACGATGTCGGTGGCGCGCTCCGCCGCCGGCGCGGAGCAACTCATCGTGAAGCCGTGGACGAAGAGTGAGCTCGTCGAGGCGTTGGAGAACGCGGTGCGTCGCCGCCGGGAGTCTGGCACGGTTGGGTAGAGTCGTCGCAATGCGCAGCGTCAATCAATGCCCTTGACGCATCAAAAAAACATGATACAATAATACATCAACTTTTCTTGCTGACGAAGGAGACGACGATGAGCCAGACGACGACTGACACGGGTGGTCGCGACGGCGCCGCCGACCTGCACGCGCTGCGCGAGACGGTGCAAGCACGCTACGGCGAGGCGGCGCGCCGCGTGGCGAGTGGTCAAACGAGTGCCTGCTGCGGCCCCGCGACCGAATCGAGTGGGTGCTGTGGCGCCACGACCGAAAGCTGGGACCCGATCACCGCGAACCTCTACGACGAGGGTGAGGCCGCAGGCGTTCCCATCGAAGCGCTGCTCGCGTCGCTCGGCTGCGGAAATCCCACCGCGCTCGCGGATCTGCATGAGGGCGAGACCGTGCTCGATCTCGGGTCCGGCGGTGGGATCGACGTGCTGCTCTCCGCCAGGCGCGTGGGGCCGACGGGAAAGGCCATCGGACTCGACATGACGGACGACATGTTGGCCGTCGCCCTCGCCAACCGCGACAAGGCGGGCGCGACGAACGTCGAGTTCCTCAAGGGGCACATCGAAAGCATCCCGCTGCCGGCCAACACGGTCGACGTCATCATCTCGAACTGCGTCATCAACCTCTCGGGCGACAAGCGCGCCGTGCTGCGCGAAGCGTTTCGCGTGCTCAAGCCCGGTGGTCGCTTCGCGGTGAGCGACGTCATCGTGCGCGGCTCTCTGCCGGAACCCGTGCGCAAGAGCATGGCGCTGTGGACGGGTTGCGTCGCCGGCGCGCTCGAGGAGGAGGAGTTCCTGGGCATGCTGCGCGAGGCGGGTTTCGAGAATCCGAGCATCGAGGTGACTCGCGCGTATACTCGCGCCGATGCCGAAGCCTTGTTGCAGGGCACTGGCATCGACCTCGAGGTCGCCGCCGACGTGGAAGGGAAGATCATCAGCGGCTTCGTCAGAGCGACGAAGCCTGGCACCCCGCCGAAGCGTCGCGCTCCGCTCGCGGCACTCGGCGCTGCAAATACGGACGGCGGCGCGCCGTGTTGCGCTCCTGGCTGCTGTGACTGACGACGGAGTGATCGGGCTACATTACGCTCGATGCTTCTCCTCGGTTACGCCCTCGCTGCGCTCATCGGACTGTCGCTCGGCCTCATGGGCGGCGGCGGCTCGATCCTTACCGTACCGATCTTCGTGTACGTGCTCGGCTACGATCCGAAGCTGGCGATCGTCATGAGTCTACCCGTCGTCGGTGTGACGAGCCTTGTCGGAGCGGTCGGCCACTGGCGCGCCGGCAACGTCAATCTCGGGACGGCGGGTCTGTTCGGCGTCGTCGCGATGATCGGCGCGTACATCGGCGCACGACTCGCCGTATTTCTCAACGGTGCGGTACAGCTCTCGCTGCTCGCGGTCGTGATGCTCGTCGCCGCGATCTCGATGTTTCGCTCGGCTCGGCGCTCGCCGTCCGCCGCGGTAAGTCCCGGTGACGACGAGCATGTCCTGTCGCTCGCTCTGCTGCTTCCCATCGCGCTCTGCGTCGGGCTGATGACGGGAGTCGTCGGCATCGGCGGAGGCTTCCTCGTCGTCCCGGCGCTGGTGCTTCTCGCTCGCGTACCGATGAAGCAGGCGGTGGGGACGTCGCTGCTCGTCATCGCGATGAACTGTGCGTCGGGCTACGCGGGCTATGCCGGACAGGTGCTGGTGCCGTGGGGTTTTCTGGCTGGCTTCACCGCTGTGGCAGTGCTGGGCATTCTCGCCGGAACGTATCTCGTGCGATATGTTTCGCAGCGCGCCCTGAAGCAGGCCTTCGCAATCTTCCTCGTGCTGATGGGGACGTTCATCCTCGTGAAGAACCGGAAAGTGTTCACGCGGACGACGCGAGTGGCGAATGGGTCCGTTGTCATGTCGTGCTACAATCCACTCACTACTCGGAGATCTCGGTGCGCCTTTCGTCCGCTGACGTTCGCCTGAAGTCCATCGCGAGAACGACGCTCTTGATCGCCGTGGCCGCCACATCCCTTCACGCGCAGAAGAGCGACCCCTATCTCGAGCGCGCGAAGGCCGTCCTTCGTACGACACCGCTCGTCGATGGGCACAACGACCTGCCGTGGCGCATCCGCGAGGACACGCTGCACGCGAACGACCTCGAGGCCTACGATCTTCGCAAGCGCACGCCCGGCATGACCGATCTCGAGCGCATGAAGACGGGGATGGTCGGTGCGCAGTTCTGGTCGGTCTACCTCCCAGGTGAGCCCGACGCGTCCGATTACAAGCGAAATGGAAAGGTGAGCAGCGTGCCGGGCTACGCACGCGTGCAGCTCGAGCAGATCGAACTCGCGCGGCGCATGATCGCGAAGTATCCCGAGCGCCTCGTGTTTGCCACCTCGACCGCTGACGTCCGGCGCGCCTTCGCCGCGCACAAAGTCGGCTCGCTCATCGGCCTGGAGGGCGGTCAGGCAATCGAGAATTCACTCGAGGTGCTGCGCTCGTACTACGACCTTGGTGCGCGCTACTTGACGCTCACGCACAACGTCACCCTCGACTGGGTCGACGCCGCGCTCGACTCTGCACGGCACGGTGGCTTGACGCCATTCGGGAAGGAAGTCGTGCGTGAGATGAATCGCCTCGGCATGCTCTGCGACCTGGCGCATGTGTCGCCCGGCGTGATGAGCAACGTGCTCGACGTCAGCGTCGCACCGGTGATCTTCTCGCACTCGGGGGCGCGCGCGCTTGTCGATCATCCGCGCAACGTCCCTGATTCCATTCTGCGCCGCGTTCCGTCAAATGGCGGAGTCGTGATGGTGCCCTTCGTCAACAGCTTTGTCTCCAGAGCGGTGTTCAACGACGACGCTGAGATCAATCGCGTGGCCGCGGATCTTCGACGCCGTTTCCCGGGCGACACCGTCGGGCAGCGGCGCGAGTTCGCCGCGTGGCGGCAGGCGCATCCTCGCCCTAAGGCGACGATCGCCGACGTCGCCGATCACATCGATTACGTGCGCAAGATCGCCGGCGTCGATCACGTCGGTATCGGCAGCGACCTTGATGGCATCACGGAGAACGTCGTGGGGCTCGAAGATGTTTCGACCTTCCCCGCGCTCTTTGCCGAGCTCGCGCGCCGCGGCTGGTCGGACGCCGATCTGCGAAAGCTGGCCGGCGAGAACGTGCTGCGGGCGTTCAAGCAGGCGGAAGTCGTCTCGGCGCGGCTCAGGAAGGAGCGGCCCGCGTCCATTGCGACGATCCAGCAGTTGGACGGGGCGAAAGCGCTGCCGTAAGCCCCCGCACCTTCAACTATCTCCGCTTCGGCGTGCCAGCCATCTCCAGCGCTTCCTCGAACGCAGCGATGGTCAGTCGGGCCGTTTCGTCCCATGAGAAGCGTGAGGCCTGGTGGAGACTCGCCGCGCGCATGGCCGCGCTGACGTGCTCGTCCGAGAGCACCCGTCCGACCTTCGCGGCGAGGTCCGCATCGTCTTCGCCGTCCACCCACATCGCCGCGTCGCCAGCCACCTCGGGAAGCGATGAGCCGCGCGCACAGATGACCGGCGTCCCCAGACGCATCGCCTCGAGTACCGGAAGACCAAACCCCTCGTAGGTGGACGGCATCACGAGCACGCCCGCCGCGCGGTAGAGCGCGGCGAGCTCGTCGTCGCTCACGAAGCCGAGCGTCTGGCGCCACGCGGCGTCCCCAAGGAGCGGCTGCGCGTCGCGTCGCGGACCGGCGAGCACGAGCGTCGTGCCGGGATGCGCGGCGACGACCCGAGGCATCGCGCGCTCGAGCAGCGCGAGATTCTTCCGGCGGTCCGCGGCGCCCACCGAGAGCACGAACGGCTTGCGCACGCCAAGGCGCTCGAGTACCTCGACGTCGCCCTCGGCCGGCGGCACCGCAAAATCGTCGGCCGCGAGGAGCGCGACGCGCATGCGTTCGCGGGGCACGCCGAGCATCCGGTGGATTTCGTCGGCGGTAAACTGGGAGTCGGCGATGATGAGCGTGGCCCGCCGCGCGGTCGCGCCGTAGCGGCGGCGCCAGCGCAGGTTCTTCTGCCATCCCCGCAACCGCGGATCGGGATGCGCGATGGGCACGATGTCGTGCATCGTCGCCACCACGGCGCCGCGTGCCGGTGTCGGGCTCGCGGTGTTCCACGGGTACCAGAAGACATCAGCACCGGACCTGACCATCTCTCGCACAGGGCGGATCTCGAGATGATCGCGCAGGGCAGGCATGGCCGCGAACACCGGCGCGACGGCCTCGACGTCGCGCTGAGTCTTCACGAAGAGCGTGAGCCGCAGTCCGGGACGCAGTGCCACCAGGCGGGGCAGCAGGGCGCGCACATAGCGTCCAATGCCGCGCACTTCGCGCAGGAGGCGGGTGGCTTCGACGGCCACCAGCATCGGTGCTCCCCCCTCCTCCAGCTCGGCGGGGGGCAGCGTCAGCACTGTATCGATCAGTTGCTCTTCCATACGAGGATGGCGCGAGTAGTTGGTGCCTCCGGTTCCCACGCTTCCGCAATACCGACACGCGACGTGGGCCTTACCCTCCACGGAGAGGGCATCTGCGGGCAGGAACGTCTCGAGCACGGCGACGGCCTTGATCGATCCCAAGAAGATAGTGTTCCCCCTCCGCTCCGAAAGGTCGCGTCTGCTCCAGAGCCGCTCCTCCCGCCTCCTGCGCTTTCTCGGCGGAGAGGTTATTCTCTCCGCAGACTACACCAACGGCCAACCGTTAATGCCCGCCCACCCGGCTCGTATCCCAACCTCCGGAGCCCGCTCGATGGTACAAAACTCAGTCCGACGAATCGCGATCGCGGTATGCTGCGCTCTTACCCTAACCCCGCTCGCCGGGGCAAGGGCACAACGAGGAGGCGGCAACGCGGCAGACTCGATCAAGTACAAGTACGCCAGCACCCCGCGGCTCGACGCGCTCAAGGCGGAGGCGGCCAAGGAGATCGACGCGAAGGCGAAGATGATCCAGGTGATGGTGGATCAGGTCTTCTCCTACGGCGAGCTCGGATTCCAGGAAGTCGAGACGTCGAAGTACCTGTCCGGAGTGCTCGAGGAGAACGGATTCAAGGTCGAGCGTGGCGTTGCTGGACTGCCCACGGCCTTCGTCGCGCGCTGGGGCTCGGGGAAACCCGTCATCTCGCTCGGCAGTGACATCGACGACATCCCGCAGGCGGGCCAGAAGCCGGGCGTCGGCTACAAGGATCCGATGATCGTCGGCGCGCCGGGACATGGTGAGGGGCACAACTCCGGCATGCCGTTGAACATTGCCGCAGCAATAGTGGTGAAGAAGATCATGGAGCGCGATCACATCCCGGGCACACTCGTGCTGTGGCCTGGCGTCGCCGAGGAGCTGATGTCCGGCAAGGCGTGGCTCGTCCGCGCTGGCGTGTTCAAGGACGTGGACATCACCCTCTTCACGCACGTGGACAGCGACTTCGGCGTGTCATGGGGACAGTCGAGCTCCAATGCGCTCATCTCGGCCATCTTCAAGTTCAAGGGTGCGAGCGCCCACGCTGCCGGCGCGCCGTGGCGCGGAAAGAGCGCGCTCGATGCGGTCATGCTTATGGCGACAAGCTGGGAGTTTCAGCGCGAGCACATGCCGTTGGCGCAGCGCTCGCACTACGTGATCCCCGATGGCGGCGACCAGCCGAACGT
>DATCGM010000100.1:0-2654 GCA_036508915.1 Gemmatimonadaceae bacterium | reverse complement strand
GACCGGGCCGAACGTCGCGGCATCGTGAAGAGGAGCGACCGGAAAGGCCGCGGCCAATACAACGAGCCCGGCGACAGCGAGCAGGCCGAGTGGGACCGGGCGCAGGCGCGAGAAGAAGTTGGGCATGGTGGACTTGAACATAACTGCTAGTCGGACAGTCTGACGGTCTGACAGTCTGACAGGACGGCGGGACGGCGGGACGGCGGGACGACGGCAACTGAGCACAGCGAGTCGTCAGCTCGGCGCTGTCAGCTAGATCCACGGCTGAGCCGACGGCTGTACGCTTTCAGCTCTCTGATGGCGCGGCTGCTCCGCTTCGCGCATGATGCTTCAACCACGCACGTTGCTCCCCTCAAACGCCGTTCGTTCCGAAATGGCTCCGGTCAGAGGCCGCCAGAGCCGCAACGGAGCAGCGATATAGTCAGACAGCAGACAGCTTGCGGCTGTTGGCTCGGCAGTGGATCGAAGCTGTCGGCTCGGAGCAGACCGCCTTCAGTGTTCAGTTGCCGCCTTCCCACTGTTCCCGATCGCCCAAAACGACCCTAATATCGTCGTATGCCGAATCAGCTCGCGCATGAGACCAGCCCCTACCTCCTCCAGCACGCGCACAACCCCGTGGACTGGTTCCCCTGGGGTGAGGCGGCGCTCGCCCGCTCACGCAGCGAAGGGAAGCCGATTCTCCTGAGCATCGGCTACGCCGCGTGCCACTGGTGCCATGTGATGGAGCGCGAGTCGTTCGAGGACGAGGCAATCGCCGCGCTCATGAACGAGCACTTCGTTTCCATCAAGGTCGATCGCGAGGAGCGGCCCGACCTCGACGCGATCTACATGCAGGCCACGCAGGCGATGACGGGGCATGGCGGCTGGCCCATGACGGTGTTCCTCACGCCGGAAGGCGAACCGTTCCACGCGGGTACCTACTATCCGCCCGACGACCGGCACGGAAGCCCAAGCTTCCGGCGCGTGCTGCTCGGCGTGGCGGACGCGTGGCGCAGCCGCAAGGACAGCGTGGCGCGCACCGCGGCGCAGATGCGCGAGCTGTACGCGGCGAGCGCCGAGAGAACGCTCGCGACGGGCCTGCTCGTGGAAGAGTTGTTCACGCGCGCTGTCGCCTCGCTGCGCCAGCGGTACGAGCCGGGGTTCGGCGGCTTCGACGGCGCGCCCAAGTTTCCTCCCACGATGACGCTCGATTTCGCGCTGCGCCACTGGGCTCGCACCGGCGATGCGCAAGCGCTCGCGATGGTCACGCACACCTTTCAGCGGATGGCGCGCGGCGGCATCTACGATCAGGTGGGCGGTGGCTTCTCGCGCTACAGCGTGGACGAGCAGTGGCTCGTGCCACATTTCGAGAAGATGCTCTACGACAACGCGCTGCTCGTGCGTCTCGGGGCGCATCTCTGGCAGGCGACGGGAGACGCCGAGGTCCATCGCGTAACGCACCAGACGATCGCCTGGATTGCGCGTGAGATGACCTCGCCCGAGGGCGGATTCTACTCTTCACTCGACGCGGACAGCGAAGGACACGAAGGCCGCTACTACGTGTGGGATTCGCGCGAGATCGAGACGCTGCTCGGCGAGGACGCGTCACTCCTCGTGGCGTACTGGGGCGTGACGCAGGAAGGAAACTTCGAGGGGCGCAACATTCTCCATGTGCCGCGCCATCCGGACGCGTTCGCGAACGCGCATGGGGTGACACTGCCGGAGCTGCGCACGGCAATCGATCGTGCCGAACGCATACTCCTTGATGCTCGCGAGCAGCGTATTCGTCCCGCTCGCGACGAGAAGATCCTGACCGGATGGAATGGTCTCATGCTGCGCGGCATCGCGGAAGCGGCGCGTGTGTTCGACGACGCGGAGCTGGCCGCGATGGCTGTGCGCAGCGGAGAGTTTCTCTTCGGCACACTCGTGCGCGAGGGGCGAGTGATGCGGTCGTACAAGGACGGCATCGCGAAAATACCCGGCTTCCTCGAGGATCATGCCGCGCTCGGCCTCGCCGCGATCGCGCTCTACAATCTCACCTTCGACCGGGGCTGGCTCGACCGCGCGAAGATGCTCGGCGACGAGATTCTCGCGCGCTTCTGGGACGACGAGACGCAGGCATTCTTCGACACGGCGGCGGATGGCGAGCAGCTCGTCACGCGTCCACGCGACGTAACGGACAATGCCATGCCGTGTGGAACATCACTCACGATCGAGTTGCTGCTCATTCTCGGCGACCTGTTTGCACTACGGGCCTATACCGATCGGGCGACGCACATGCTCGAGACGATCGCCGAGCCGATGGCGCGGTATCCAACGGCGTTCGGGCACGCGCTCGGCGCGGCGGACATGGCGGTGCGCGGGGCGATCGAGGTGGCGATTGCCGGTGATCCAGCTGACGCGCGATTCAAAACGCTCGCGCGCGTTGTCGCCGATACGTACCTGCCGTCGTTGGTGCTCGCTGGCGGGGACGGCGACGACGATGTGGCGCTACTCGCCAATCGTGCGCGCGAGCAGCCAACTGCGTTCGTGTGTCGCGCGTACAGGTGCGACGCGCCGACTCACGATCAGAGCGAGCTGATCGCGCAGTTGATGGCCCTCCGCGTTTAGAAGCGGTCGGACATCGCACCCTGCGCCATGAGTGCGCTACACTACCGCATCGCCGTCGTCTTGCC
>DATCGM010000099.1:0-9945 GCA_036508915.1 Gemmatimonadaceae bacterium | reverse complement strand
CGCTGGGCGTCGTCCTCGCTCTGCGCCTTGGCATATCCGCCGGAAGTCTCCGATCCCGCGACAACCAGCTCAGAGGCGACGAAGGTGGCGCCGAGCGATTGGACCTGCTCGCGTGCCGCGGGCCGGACGTCGAAGGCGGAGACGACTCCGCCCAACCGGCGCGCCGTCGCGATGGCCTGAAGACCCGCGACGCCGGCGCCGATGACGAAGACTTTTGCCGGCGACACGGTGCCGGCGGCGGTCGTGAGCATCGGCAGGAATTTCGGCAGCGCGGCGGCACCGATGAGCACGGCCTTGTAGCCGGCCACAGTGCTCTGCGAGGAGAGCACATCCATCGACTGCGCGCGAGTGATGCGCGGCACGAGCTCGAGAGCGAGGGCTGTGATCCCGCGCGCGGCGAGCTGTTGGAGGAGCTCGTGGTTGCGAGCAGGATTCAGCAGCGAGAGGAGGGAAACCTCGCGAGGCATGAGGGCGGCTTCGTCATGGGACGGCGGCTGCACTCGGCAGACGAGCGCCACGCCGTCGTAGAGCACCGCGCCATCGACGACCGAGGCGCCGGCACTGGCGTAGAGGGAATCAGGAAAGCCGGCGCGTTCCCCCGCGCCGGCTTGAATTTGAATCTCGTGACCGCCCTTCACCAGACGAACGACGCTATCAGGGGTGAGGGCGACCCGGAGTTCCCCGGGGGCAGTTTCGAGTGGGACAGCAATTCGCATACGATGAAAATCGACAGTCGGCATCGATCTCGCTAGTGGGAGCAGAAGTTTGAAAGGCAGTTGACTCAGTGCCTGAAGTGGCCAGTCAACTTCAGCTCCTCACAAGTTCGAGATTCACGCGTGTGTAGCTCATGCCGTCCGACTGTCCAGCCCGCCGTCAGACTGTCAGACTGTCCGACTGTCCGACATATTGAAAGATGCGTCGCGTCATTCTCCTGGTCGGCCTGGTGAGCTGCGCCTCGATGGGCCAACTCAATTCTGCCTCACAGGCGCCGGCAAGCTTCGTGCGCTCGACCGCGGAGTCGCGGGTCACGCGCATGATCGACGTGCGCGAGGGGCTCACGCACCCGCAGGTCATGCGCCTGCTCACCGACGCGCTCGGACAGCGCTACACGGTGGAAGTCGTCGATCCGCACGCCGGGTTCGCCATGACTGCGTGGCAGGCGAGTCTTCAGCGCGACGGGGTTCCGGATCTGCGCTATCGCACACGCGTCAGCGGAAAATTCCTTGGCGACGATTGGCGCAGGCTACAGCTTCGCGACGAAGCCAACTGGCAGCGCGGCGAGGAGTGGGACGTCGGCTATGATGCAGCGCAGCTCGACAGCGTGACCAACGACATCCGCGCAAAGCTCGGCAAGAAGTCCTGACCTCGCGTCACGCTCACTTCAGCGAGACGATCTGCCAGCTTGTACCATGACGCACCAGCTTCGCGTGCTGCTTCAGCGGCGAGCTGACGCTCTGCTTCGTATCCTTGGTCAGGATGTTCAGCAGCAGTGTGAAATCCGCTTCGGCGGTATCCCGGGCGATCCGCGTCGCGCCGTAACGGATCGGCGCCGCGATCTTGTCAGCGCGCGCAAAGAACGTTTTCTCCCAATTGTCCTGCTGCTGCGGCGTCATCGCCGGATACGCGCTCCGGAGCGTCGCGATGTTGCCGCTCTCTATGGCGTGCGCGTAGCGAACGATTGCGCGTCGCACCGCGGTCGTGTTGAGGTCTGTGATGCGTGCGACGCTGTCGTGCGCGCGCTTCTGTGTGAGCCGCACATTCAGTCGCGCGGTGTCCACCATCGGTACGGGCGCGGTGACGGCCGCCGTCGAATCACGAGCGGGTGCGACGGTGTCGATGTGAGAGGCCGCGATCGCGGCCGCGACGACGCTGTCCTTCGTGATGCTATCGAGACGCTCGGTGTCCACGGGGCTTGGCCTTCCACGCAGGACGAGTGCAATCGCGATCGTCGCCACTGCCGCACCACCGATCACGATCGGCGTGCGTCGCATGGGCTTCGACTCGGGGATCTCGGTCACCTCCGTCGTGGCCTGCGTCGCGTGGAGAAATGCCACCGTCGGCGCACTGTGCAGGGTGGGCAGCGATTCGAGGGGCGCGCGCACGACGCCGGAGCGACGCACGTGCGCACCAGCCAGTGCATCCTTCACCTCGGCGGCCGAGCCGTAGCGCTCCTTCGGTGAGCGCGCGAGCAACCGGGCAACGATTCGTGCAACGCTGTCCGGCAGTGCCGGATCGATCTCGTGCACATGTGGCGCATCTTCCGAGAGCCGGCGCTTGATCATCTGCTCTCGCGTCGGAGCATCGAAGGGCGGCGACGCGGTGAGCATGAGATAAAGAATGCATCCCAACGCATACAGATCGCTCCGTGCATCGACCGGATCGCCGAGCAGCTGCTCCGGGCTCATGAACTCAGGGGTGCCGATCACCTGGCCGGTGTGCGTGAGCCCTTCTCCCACACCTTCCTGGATGGCTTTCGCGATGCCGAAGTCGACGACCTTTGCGATCTCGCGCCCCGTGCGCGTGCGTGAGACGAGGATGTTGTCCGGCTTCAGGTCCCGGTGCACGATCCCCAGCTCGTGCGCGGCGCCGAGTCCATCGGCGATCTGGCTCGCGAGGTCGAGGGCGCGGTCGAGCGCGAGCGGCGCTTCCCGGGTGAGGACGCGCGCGAGCGGCTCTCCGTCCACGAACTCCATGACGAGGTAGATCAGTCCGTCGCTTTCGCCGTAGTCGAACACGGCGGCGACGTTGGGATGAATGATGCGCGCCGCGTTCGAGGCTTCACGGGCGAATCTCGCCGCGGACTCGGCGTCGTTCACCAGCGCGGGGCTCATCACCTTGATCGCGCACTGACGGTTCATCTTCACGTGCTCGCCGAGGTAGACGCGGCCCATCCCGCCTTCCCCGATGCGCTTCAGGATGTGATAGCGATCCGCGAGCACTCGGCCAATGAGCGAGTCTGCCCCTTTGGGGCGAAGTGCAGTGCCGTCGCTCGGACAGAAGCGCGCCGTCGTTTCGTACTCTGTGCCGCAATGCGGACAGACCTTGAACACGGCGACGGGCTCTTCGTCTGCCGGAGTGGACTGTCGCGCGAGCAACCCCGATCCCAACCCGCTTTCGGCCAGCGCGCGAGCTTGCGCGTCGCGCATGGCCCGCTCCTCCTCGGAAGCGTTGGGAGGGGGAGAGAGATCGTCGGAGTTGTCGTGTTCGTCGGCGGACATCGATATAGAGTACGCCTTCTACCCCTTGGCTCGTAAGGTCGTACCGCAAATACCGAGGGTCACCACTCTGAGAGTCGCGCGCCTTGTTGGGTTGTCCTTTAAAGGGACGTCAGTGGCGGACGGCAGACTTCACACTTCGGTTTCGGCGTTTTTCGTCAACGCAGGGTGTGACGTCCGAAATCCGCCGTCTGCCTCCATCGTCCCTGTCAGAACCACCGTACAGGGCGCGATAGACTCAGAGTGGGATCCCGATGTCTGAGTGCCGTCAGATCGCGCTGCGTACGACGATATCGCGCGTGATGGTCAGCCGCATCGGGCTGCCCTGCGGCAGGCATGCGTCGCTGTTCTGTGAGTTTCGCGCGGCAACGGTTCCCGCTGCCGCACCGGCTGCGGCACCGATTACTGTCGCTTTCGTGCTCTTGCCAAAGATCTTTCCAAGCACCGCGCCCGCGACGGCACCGCCGATCACCTTGTTTCGGTCGTTGCCAGACGACGACTGGACCTTATCCATCGAGGCCAGGACGGCGACGTCGCCAGCGACAGGCTGCGGCACGCCATTCACATCGACCGAGCGAACGCGGAACGCAATCCGGCTCGACTCGATGGGATCGCTGCGATCGACCGACGCGACTTCGAGCACGACCGTCGAGCCGGCGGGAATGGCCGCGCCGTTCGAACCGACCGTCCCGCTGGAGACTGTGGCGGTGAACTTGTCGCCGACGAGCAAGTTGGCCGTGCAGACACGCGCGTTCGTGTTCATCCCGACGTGTGAGCCGGAGCCGATGATCCCCGACGCCGGTGCTTGTGCGGGTGCCGGCGCAGGTGCCTGCGCCGTTGCGACGGGCTGAGAAGGTGTCGGCTCGGGCGTACGCGCGACCTGCGCGGGCGGCTGCTGCCGGCGCGGGCTCGGCCGAGGAGTCGGCGCATTGGCGCGCGGCGGCTCTGGGCGAGGGGTTGGCGCGGCAGGCGCACGGCTGCGTGGCGCGGCGCCACCGAGTGGGGCGTCGTTGAAGACACTTGGTCCCGCCACGCCGCCACGCTGCGCCATCGCGAGATCCTGCGCGAGCGCGGAGTCAGTGGGGGCGGGCGTTTTGTCGCGACAGCCAGCGGCCAGGACAGAGGCAGCGAGGAGCGCGAGGATTCGACGCGAGTGGAACATGGAGGGCTCCGGATGGTGGCTTGCGGACAGCTTGTAGTACACGAACCGGACGGCGAAGTTCGGATCAGACTGTCAGACTGTCCGACGCTATTGCCCGCGTCAACGACGCGGGAAATAGCTCGGTCTGCGGCAGCTCCGGCTCGAGCCTCTGCCGCACTCTCGCCGCGATCTCTTCGATTGCGAGCGGATCGGCGACGAGGTCGTAGCCGCGCACGTCGAGGCTCAGCACCGGGCATGCGCGGAAGCCTCCGATCCAGCGCTCGTAGCGCGCGTGAAGGGTCGCCCAGTAGCTCTCGGCGGTGTCCTTCTCCATCGGGCGGCCACGTGTGCGGATCCGCTCGACGATCGTCTCCAGCGGAGCATGGAGGTACACGAGGAGCTTGGGCGGCCGCGCGGCTGGAGAGTGCAGCAGCTCGACGTAGAGGCGACGATAGAGCTCCCACTCCAGCGAGGAGATCAACCCCTCCTCGAAGTGGCCACGCGCGAAGATCTCGGCGTCCTCGTACCAGGTGCGATCGAGAATCCAGCTTCCTCCCGCCCCGCGCATGCGTCGCATGCTCTCGAAGCGCGTGGCGAGAAAGTGAAGCTGGAGCTGAAGCGCGTGCTTGCGCATCGCCTCCTCGCCGCCGGCATAGAACTTTTCCAGCCACGGATTCTCGTCGTCGACGCTCTCCAGCGCGTGCTGCAATCCGAAACGCGCCGCGAGGGCGCGCGTGAGGGTGCTCTTACCGGAGCCGACCATTCCCGCGATCCCGATCAGCATCCTTTTGAGTGATTCAGTGGCCAGTCGGAGAGTTAACCGCAGTTCGTAGTGCAAGTTATCCAGTTCGGAGCAGAAGTTAACTGCGGCTCACGACGTTTGTCCGCGGTCAAACTTCACTCACCACTGAGGCAACTTCAACTAAAAACTGCAGTTAACTCTCCGACTCACAAACTTGTAGCTCTTCTCCTTAAGGTGTGAGGAGAGGGCGATGTTGAGGCGTGGCGGTTGGCGCATCGCCGCAGCGATCAGGCGAATTCCTTGAGTACCACGCCGGCGAGCGTCGTCGCCAGCCAGAGTACGGCGCTCAACAGCGCGATAGTTCGCATCCGTGCCCACAATGCCACACTTTCTCCTGATGCCACGAGCTTCTTCTCGGTTCGCGTCATGAAGAATCCGTTCAACAGGAGAAGACCCACCAATCCCAGCTTGACCCAGAAATAGACCGATCCGAGGAAGGTCTCGACGTCGGAGAGGAACAGTAAAATGCCGCTCACGAATGAGAGAGCGAGACCGCTCAGGATTATCCGGTGCGAGGCCATGATCTCCTGAAGCTGCCGAGTTCGCTCGGCGGCTCCGGCCTTCGCCGCGCGCAGGGTGGCCCTGTCTGCCGCGAACGCGGCGCCGGCGGCAAAAACGAGCGGTGCCAGGTGAAGAAAGGTGACGCTGGCCGATACTCCCTTGGAGTGCGAGAATATCTTTGCCCACGGATCAGCTAATTTCACCAGTGCGGCTGCCACTCCCCCCGCTTCAGCAGGTGCCAGAATCATCGTGCTAGTCCTCCTTCCACAAAGTGATTACGCCGACGCCGGTCAACGCCGTCGCCATGGAGCCATACGCCCATGTTCGATGGGGCGAAGGGCTTGTGTGGCGCGCCGAAGGATGCTCTCTCTCTCGCCGGTTCGGTAGAGGTCACGTGCGCAGCGACAAATCCCCTACACCGGTATCGGTGAATAGCTCCACCCCAGTCCCAGTCGCCTCTCGGCAGGGCTCGAGGCGCGGGCTGAGCATTCAGCTTCGCCTTCTCGTGCTCGTTGCGGCGGCGGCGGTTCCGCCAGTGCTCTTCTCCGTCGTCCAGGTTCGCGAGGCGGACAGGCAGGCGCGCCAGAATGCGGAACAGGTCGCGCTTCAGCTGGCACAGCGCATCGCCACGCGCGTCGACGATCATGTGAGCGTCGTGGATGCGCTGTTGATCACGCTCACTCGCGTCGTGCGAACCGACTCGAGCGGCCGAGCCTTCAACAATCAGTTGCTCACTTCGGTGAGCGGCGATGTCAGCAAGATTCGCTTGTTCAATCTGACGGTCGCCGACAGCGCGGGACATGTAATCGGGCTTTCCAACGCACCGCGCGCTGGAATGCCGCTCACCGTGGCCGACCGCAAGTACTATCGCGACGCGGTCGCCTCTCGAGGGATCGGCATCGGTGAGCCGATGATTGGACGAGTGACCGGCCAATACGCGCTCGGCATCGGCCGCGCGGTGCTGGCACCCGACGGGCACGTGCGCGGGATCGTCGCTGCGTCCACCATGCTCGCGCAGCTTCGCGCGCTGCTCATTCCAGCCAACCTGCCTGCGGAAGCCGTGGTCACGCTGCTCGACGACCGCGGTGTCGTATTGGCGCGGACCAAGGGTGGCGAGGAGTGGGTGGGACGCGACATCAGCACGCTCTCGTCCACGCGCGAGACACTCGCCGCGCGCGAAGGCGTGAGCGAAGTGACGGGAGTGGACGGCGTCGCCCGGCTGTCCGGATTCGCCACGGCGACACGCGTGCCCTGGCATGTGTTCGTGGGCATCCCGAAGTACGTTGTCCTTCAGCAGGTCCAGGCGCAGGAGCACGAGGTGATCGGAATCGGTCTCGCGTCACTACTCGTGAGCCTCGGTCTCGCGTGGCTGCTCGCGAGGCTGATTGCTGGTCCCGTGATCGCGCTCACCGCCGACGCCGACGCGTTCGCCGCCGGTGACCTGTCGCACCGCTCGCAGGTCGAGGCCGAAGGTGAGCTCGGCCAACTCGCCGAGACCTTCAACCGGATGGCGGCCGCTCTCGAGCGGCGCAGCAACGAGCTCACTGACAGCGAGCGCCGCTACCGCGCACTCTTCGACACGCTCCCGCTGCCGATGTGGATATACAACGTGCAATCGCTGCACTTTCTCGCCGTGAACCAGGCAGCGGTGGAGCGCTACGGATACTCGCGCGACGAGTTCCTCGGCATGACCTTGCTCGACATCCGACCACCCGAGGAGAGCGAGCGCCTGTCTGGTGTGGTGCCCACGCTCAAGCGCGAGCGGGTGGTGGGCTCGCTCTGGCGACACCGCACGCGTACCGGCGAGATCCTCGACGTCGAGATCACCTCGGATGAGCTGTTCGACGGCAGCGCACGCACACGACTGGTCGTCGCGGTCGATGTCACCGCACGCAACCGGACCGAGGCCGCGCTGCGCGAGTCGCAGGAGCAGTTGCGCCAATGGCAGAAGATGGAGGCGGTAGGCAGTCTCGCCGGCGGTATCGCGCACGACTTCAACAACCTGCTCACGGCGATCCTTGGCTATTGCGATCTCGCCCTCGAGTCCATTCCCGCGGACACGCCGGCGAGCGACGACGTGCAGGAAATTCGTCGCGCTGCCCAGCGCGCGGCCGAGCTGACCCATCAGCTCCTGGCGTTCAGCCGGCGGCAGCTGCTCAAGCCGTCGGTGTTCGCGTTGAACACCGCGGTGGAGGGAACCGAGAAGATCCTGCGCCGGCTCATTCGCGAGAGCATCGTGCTCGATCTGTCGCTGGCGCCGGATTCGCCGCTTGTTTGCGCCGATCCCGCGCAGGTCGATCAGGTCATTCTCAATCTCGTCGTCAACGCGCGGGATGCAATGGATCGCGGTGGCCGCCTGGTGCTCGCGACCGGCGAGAGCTCCTTCACGCGCCCGCAGACAGTCGCGGGGGGAACGCTGCCGCCAGGCCGGTACGCAACACTCAGCGTGATGGACACCGGCACCGGAATCACTCCAGAGGTGCGCGAGCGGCTGTTCGAGCCCTTCTTCACCACCAAGGAGCGCGGCAATGGAACCGGCCTCGGTCTCGCCACTGTCTACGGCATCGTCCAGCAGAGCGGGGGTGGTGTGGACGTGCAATCCGTGCCGGGAGAGGGCTCGACCTTCACCGTGTATTTCCCCGTGGCTTCCGAGCACGAAGCCGCGATTAGGCGGCCACGCCCGCTCGAAACGAAGACTCGTGGCGAGGATACGATTCTTCTTGCTGAAGACGATGACGCGGTGCGCGCCATTGCGCGGACGACGCTCGAGCGAGCGGGCTATCATGTACTCTCGGCGAGCGATGGCGCGAGCGCGCTCGTCCTCGCTGACGCGTACGCCGGCCCGATCGATCTTCTCCTGACCGACGTGATCATGCCCGGCATGAACGGCCGCGAGCTCGCGCAGGGCATGACGACGCGCCGTCCTGGACTGCCCGTGCTGTTCGTCTCGGGCTACACGGACAACGTGCTGGCGGACTACGGTCTGCCCTCGCTGGATCATGCGCTGCTGGACAAGCCCTTTACTCCTGCCTCGCTCATCGCGGCAGTCGCTGCCCTGCTTGGCGCCGCAAAGGCCGGCCTCCGATGACTGAAGGCACGTGGACGACCCTGTTCGAGGATCTCCTGCGCGACCTGGTGGAGCTGCCGTCGCTGCAGGAGCTTCGGCGGCGTGAGAGACTCGGAAACAGTTGAGAGTCGGAGAGTTTTCCTACAGTTCTTAGTTGAAGTTGCTTCAGTTGTGCTCTGGTCGCAGGCCGCTGCGGCGTAACATCACTCTATGACGTGGCCATTGGGA
The DNA here is from genome assembly GCA_036508915.1 of Gemmatimonadaceae bacterium. Lineage (GTDB taxonomy): Bacteria > Gemmatimonadota > Gemmatimonadetes > Gemmatimonadales > Gemmatimonadaceae > AG11. The sequence goes on along the minus strand of DATCGM010000099.1, from coordinate 991 downwards.
AACAGAACGGCGGAACGGCCGCCTACGTACTCGAGCTTCGCCGGCTGATACATGAAGACGCGTACAACACAGTGCACGTGGCGGACGTAATCGCTCGGCGCATGCTGCGGACGACTGTCCCCACCCTGCTGGTTTTCATCGTCATCTGGAACGCCGCTTGGCGTGATTGAAAGAACACGACGGTGACATCCTCGGCCGCCAAGTTGCTGTTATTGGTGCGATTCTGGCGTATTCGTCGTGTTCAAAACAGAACAGTCTGGTCAAGGGCCTTCTGGACACCGTATGGGAGTATGGGCTTGATCCAAGCAGTCTTCTCAATTATCGTCGGCCGCTGCCCCACGCGTTAGAGCGTCAGGATCAGGACAAGGTGGAACCGGAGCGCATGACTGCAAATAAAAGCACTGCCGAAGCGGCTGATGTCAACATAGACGTCCGACACACGGAGGCTCTGCTGAAAACGGGGGCCTTGCAGAGCGCGATCTTCAACAGCGCCAACTTCTCGAGCATCGCCACGGACGCGAAGGGCGTCATTCAGATCTTCAACGTCGGCGCCGAGCGGATGCTGGGCTACACGGCCGCCGAGGTGATGAACAAGATCACGCCGGCCGACATTTCCGATCCGCAGGAAGTGATCGCGCGCGCCAAAGCGCTGAGCGTCGAACTCGGCACCCCGATCACGCCCGGCTTTGAGGCCTTGGTGTTCAAGGCCTCGAGGGGGATCGAGGACATTTATGAGTTGACGTATTTCCGCAAGGATGGCAGCCGCTTCCCGGCGGTGGTATCCGTCACGGCACTCCGCGACGCGCAGGACGCCATCATCGGCTATCTGCTGATCGGCACCGACAACACCGCGCGCAAGCAGGTCGAAGAGGAGCGGATGAAGCTCGACCAGCGACTGCGCGACCAGCACTTCTACACGCGCTCGCTCATCGAATCCAACAGCGACGCACAGATGACCACCGATCCGCGCGGCATCATCACCGACGTCAAC
>DATCGM010000098.1:0-7771 GCA_036508915.1 Gemmatimonadaceae bacterium | reverse complement strand
GAAGCAGCCGATAGCGCCATCGATGAGATGGGTCGCGAGGCGCGCCGACGGGCGGAGGAGCTCGCCGCGAAGCAAGCCAACGTGCTCGATCGCCTCGACGCCGAAGAGCGTTCGGCGCAGCGGAAGCGCGGTACGGTGCGAACGGCGGACCGCACGCCGATTGCCGCGGGCGACGCGGTGGAAGTCGGTACGCTCGACGGCAAGATTGGACGCGTGCTCGAACTGCGCGGGAAGGATGCGTCGATCGTCGTCGGATCGATGAAGCTCACGGTAAGCATCGCGACGCTTCGCAAGACCGAGCGGCCCGCCGAGACGGCGGTGAGCTACGTCGGCGACGCGCCGGAGGTGTTCGCGAGTACGGAGGTGAATCTGCTCGGTCTGCGCGCCGATGAATCGGAAGGCGTCGTGCTACAGGCGTTGGACAGTGCCATCCGCGCCGACCTCAAGAATCTGCGCATCATTCACGGCAAGGGAACTGGCGCGTTGCGTCAGGTCGTGGACGAGATGCTGCGGAAGGACACCCGCGTGCGGGAGTTCCACATGGCCGGTTGGAATGAAGGTGGCGCCGGCGTGACGGTCGCGGTGTTCGCATGATTCCGGACGAGACGGTCGAGCGCGTTCGCGAGAGCGCCGACATCGTCGGCGTCATTGGCGAGTACGTGGAGCTCAAGCGGCAAGGCACCGACTATCGTGGCCCCTGTCCCTTTCACCAGGGCACGCATCGCAATTTCTCCGTCTCGCCGAAGAAGGCGATCTACTACTGCTTCGTCTGTCACGAGGGCGGCGACGTCTTCACCTTTCTCACGAAGCGGCTCGGCGTCGACTGGCCGACGGCGGTGAAGATGGTCGCCGAGAAGTCGGGCATCGAGGTGGTGGAGACGCAGTCGCGGCGCTCGGACGAGAAGGACACGCGCGAGCCGCTGTGGGAGGTGAACGGCGCGGCGGCCGACTACTTCCGGAGCATCCTCTGGGAGGACGATCTTGGCAAGTCGGCGCGCGCGTACATCGAAGAGCGTGGTGTCAGTCGCGAGCTCGCCGATAAGGTCGGCCTCGGGTTCGCGCCTCGCGAAATCGGGCTGATGCGCGCCCACCTGAACACGCTCGGCTTCGACGACGACCGGCTCATTGAGGTAGGCCTGCTGCATACGCCCGATGGCACTAGCGAGCCTCGTCCTCGGTTTCGCGACAGACTGATCTTCCCGATTTATGATGTGTCCAGTCGTGTTGTTGGATTTGGGGGACGACTGCTCGGCGCGGGAGAGCCGAAGTACCTGAACTCTGCCGAGTCGCCTGTGTTCAGCAAGGGCAAGCTGCTCTACGGGCTGAACTGGGCGAAGCAGGCGGCGCGGCGCGACGAGCGCATGCTCGTCGTCGAAGGCTACTTCGATGTCGTGCGGCTGATCGGCGCGGGAATCGAGAGTGTCGTCGCGCCCATGGGCACCGCGCTCACGGACGAGCAGGCGAAGCTGATCCGCCGGTACACCGAGCGCGTCTATCTCCTGTATGATTCGGACAAGGCTGGCCTCAAGGCGACCTTTCGCTCGGGCGACGAGCTGCTCGCGCAGGGCGCAGCGGTGCAGGTAGTGACGCTGCCCGAGGGTGAGGATCCGGACACGTTCGTGCGCACGAATGGCGCGCGCGGGCTCGAGGCACAGATCTCGATCTCGATCGACGTCTTCGAGCGGAAGATCCAGCTGCTCGAGCGTGGCGGCTGGTTCGCCGATCTGCGCAAGAAGCGACAGGCGCTCGACCGCCTGCTGCCCACGTTGCGGGCGACGAGCGATCCGCTCACACGCGACATGTACCTCGGTCATGCCGCGACCGCTGCCGGCGTCACGCGAGAGCTGCTCGAGCGCGAGCTGAATGCACCGGCGCGCGCACGGTCCGGTCGTACGACAGCACGTTCGCCCGCGCCGAGCGACGACGCGGACCAGGGGCAGCCGCGAGGCCCCGTGCCGCGCGCGGAGCAACCGCGGGTTCGCCAGCGCGACACGCGTCGCGTCGCCGGTGAGCGCGCGGCGAGTGCGGAGCGCGAGCTCGTGCGCGTGCTGTTGCATCGTCCTGCCTATTTCGAGCAGGTGGTCGAGCGTGCCGGAGAGGAGAGCTTTCGCGATCCCGAGATGAGGCGGATCTTCGCGGCGATGGTCGCCCACGGTGCGGACGCCGGTCCCGATGTGTTCGCCGAGCATCTCGATGGCGACGCGGTGGTTGTCATGCAGGAGCTGCTCGAGGAAACCGGCGGTCTCGACCACGCGGACGAGACGGTGACTGGCAGCCTCTCGGCCATGCACGAGCGCAATCTCACCGAGCGCATGTCCGAGATCGACCGCGAGATGCCCATCGCCTCCGACAGCCAGAAGGACGAGCTGACGAAAGAGAAGATGAGCCTGACGGAGGAGTTGCGTCGCCTGGGCGGCCAGTGGTGGAAGAAATTTCGGTGAGAAGGTCTTCCGGTGGCTATGATTCATGATGGCCATCCGCGCAAAAGCAGTCAAAGTCGTTCCCGATCAACCGATTCAACGACCACCGTTTCTTATGCATCCTGACGTCAAGTCTCTGCTTGCCGTGCAGGCCGACGATCTCCAGCTCTACGTGCTCGAAGACCGGCTTGCGTCGCTCGCTCCTCGCCTCGCCGCGTTGGAAAAGGAGCGTGGCAAGGTAGCCGGACAGATCGACCGCGCGAGTGCGTCCATCGCCGCGGAGGAAGCGAGGCATCGCGAGGCGAACCTCCACGTCGACGCGAATCGCGCCCTCGCGGAGCGCAGCCAGCGCGCCTATGAGAGCGTGGCGTCGCCGAAGGAAGCCAATGCGGCCATCGTGCAGCTCGAGCAGACCAAGCGCATGGTGGACGACGCCGAGCGCGATGCGGTGCAGATTCAGGGACGGATCAACGAGCTGCGCCACCACGTCGCTGACCTCGAAAGTGGCCTCGCTGAGGTGGAGACTCGCCAGGCTGTTACGCGCACCGAGTTGGAGACTGAGCGTCAAGGCATCGACAGCGAGATCGCCGAGGCGCGCGAGAAGCGCGAAGTCACGGCGCGGGCCGTCCCGCGCGCCATTCTGTCCAAGTACGATCGCGTGCGCGTTCGCAAGCGCAGCGAGTCGGTGTTCCCGCTTCGCGACAAGTCGTGCAGCGCCTGCGACACCGCGATCCCCACGCAGCGTCGTGCCGCGATGGCGGCGTCGGGCGCGCTCGAGATGTGCGAAGGGTGCGGTATGCTCCTGTATGCGGCGGAATGACGTCGCGCTGACCGTTGAACCGGTGCGGCGCGTCTCGTAGGTTGAGAGAATGACCGCTGTAACGCCTGTCGCCCGGCCGCGCGCCCGTTGGATTCTTCCCGTGGCACCCGATCGGGCCACGGTGCAGGCGCTCCGCGAGGAGCTGCGCCTGCCCGAGGCGATCTGTCGTCTGCTCGCGACGCGCGGCCATTCGCCCGCCGAAACGGCCAAGCGCTACCTGCGGCCTCGGCTCGACCAGCTTCTGCCACCCGAGCAGATGCTCGACATGGGACGCGCGGTCGAGCGTCTCGTGAGGGCCGTTCGCGATGGTGAGACCATTCTGATCCACGGCGACTATGACGTGGACGGCATGTGCTCGACGACGCTGATGACACGATCGCTGCAGATACTCGGGGCGAACGTCGTCCCGTTCATCCCGCAGCGGCTCATCGACGGCTACGATCTCACCGACGCCGGCGTTCGTGCGGCGCAGGCTGCCGGAGCAACCGTCGTCGTCACCTGCGACTGCGGGACGAGTGCGGTGCAGCCCGTCGCCGCGCTCCAGGCCTTGGGGATCGACGTCATCATCAGCGATCATCATCTGCCTGGCGGTGAACTGCCGAACGCCTTCGCGGTGCTCAATCCGAAGCGGCCGGGATGCGAATCGGCGGACAAGGATCTCGCCGCGGTCGGCGTCGCGTTCAAGCTGGCGCTCGCCGTCACCCGCGCACTCGGCGGGAATGAGAACAACGTGTTCGGCATGCTCGATCTCGTCGCGCTGGCCACCATCGCCGACGTCGCGCCGCTGAAAGGCGAGAATCGCGTCTTCGCCCGGTACGGGCTCAAGATGCTGGCGGAGACGCAGAACCTCGGCCTGCGGGCATTGATCCGCGCGGCGAGACTTGACGGGAAGCCACTCACCGCCGGCCGCGTCGGATTTATTCTCGCACCGCGACTGAATGCGGTCGGGAGGCTGGGTAAGGCGCTCCGCGGTGTCGAGCTCCTGATGGCGACGACCGCGCACGAGGCGAACGCAATCGCGTGCGAGCTCGAGGATATCAATGAGAAACGACAGAACATCGATCGCGCCGTGCTGGAGCAGGCGCGCCAGCGCGTTCTCGCGCTCGATCTCGACGAGACCTACGGCATCGTCCTCGCCGAGGATGGCTGGCACCCCGGCGTCATTGGTATCGTCGCGTCGCGGCTCGTCGAAGAGTTCGGCCGGCCGACCATTCTCATTGGGCTCGATGGCGAAGAAGGCAAGGGGTCGGGCCGATCGATCTCGCGGTTCGATCTGCACGGCGGCATCGGACGCTGCCGCCATTTGCTCAAGCGCTTCGGCGGCCATCGGATGGCCGCTGGTGTCACCATCGCGCGCGATCAGGTGGAGGAGTTCGCGCGCTGCTTCAATGAGGGCGCCCGTGCGGTGCTGACGCCGGACGACCTCATCCCCGAGCTGCGGGTGGACATGGAAGTGGCCCTCGCCGACATCACCCCCGAGTTCGAGGCGCTCCTTCGCCATCTCGAGCCCTGTGGCATGGGCAACCCGTCACCGATGCTCGTCACGCGCGGGGTACGGTTGGCAGCGCCACCGCGCCGCGTCGGAAACGGTGGACTCAAGCTCCTCATCGAGTCCGTGACCCACGAGCCAATCGAGGCGATCGGCTGGTCGCTCGGTGCCCGCATGGGCGAGCTCGACGTGTCGCGACCCTTCGACATCGCGTATCGGCTCGAGCGCGACGAGTATCGGGGGGTGTCGCGGCTGCAGGCACGGCTCTCCGATTTCCGCGTCGTCTAGCGAATGCGAATCGTCGCTGGGCAGTGGCGCGGTCGTCGTCTCGTCGCGCCGCGAGGCGACGTCGCCCGGCCCACCGCGGATCGCGTGCGCGAAGCGTGGATGAGCATCGTCAACCCGTGGCTCGCCGACGCGCGCGTCCTCGACCTCTTCGCCGGATCGGGCGCGCTCGGCATCGAGGCACTGTCGCGCGGCGCGGTGAGCGCCGACTTCGTCGAGAGCGCGGCGCCGAGCCTCGAGGCCATCGGCGAGAATCTGGCGAGCGTCGGCGCGGGCGAGGAAGCGCGAGTCCATCGTGCCGACGCACTGAAATTCATCGCGGGGCTCCACGCGCACGATTACGACGTGGCCTTCGCGGATCCGCCGTACGACCGTGGCCTCGCGGCGCAAGTGGCCGAACTGTGGCTGGCGACGCCATTCGCCGGCATGCTCGGCATCGAGCATCGCGCCTTCGAGCGGTTGCCCGACGGCGGCGAGCGACGGAAGTACGGTGGCACCGCCATCACCTTCTACCGGTCGGAATGACGCGCGGGCGCGTTGCGCTTTCCCCTGCAGTCGTTGATTCTTCCCGGGTGCCGACCTCACGAATTGCCATCTATGCGGGAAGCTTCGACCCGATCACGCGCGGGCACGAGGATCTCATCCATCGCAGCCTCGAGTTCGTCGATACGCTCGTCGTCGCGCTAGCGGTCAACTCGAGCAAGGCTCCGCTCTTTTCCGTCGAAGAGCGCGTCGAGCTCATTCGCGCGTCCGTGGGCGATGATGCGCACATCCAGGTGCGCTCCTTTGGCGGACTGCTCGTGGACTTCGCTCGCGAGGTTGGCGCGTCGCTGCTCATTCGCGGCCTGCGCGCCGTGAGCGATTTCGAATACGAGTACCAGATGGCGTTGATGAACCGCCATCTCTCGCCCAAGCTCGAGACGGTGTTCATGGTCCCCTCGCTCGATACGACGTACATCAGCGCAAGTCTCGTTCGCGAGGTGGCGCGATTCGGGGGCGATGTGGACGACCTCGTCCATCCCGCGGTTGCCGACGCGCTTCGCGCCAAGGCTGCCTCGACGTGACCTTTCTCCGTTCGCTGCATGAGCGCGCTGCCATGCGCCCGCGCCGGATTCTCTTTCCCGAAGCCAGCGATCCACGCACGCGCGAGGCGGTGCAGGCGCTCAAGGCACGCGGCGTGGTGGTGCCGGTGCTCGTCGGTTCACCGGCGGACGCGATCGATGGCATCGAGCTCATCGAGACCCGTCCCGGCGCGTTGGCGGACGAGGTCGCGGGCGAGATTTATCGTATCCGCTCGCCAAAGGGAATGACCGAGGAGGAAGCCGCGGGACACAGCGCCTCGCCGCTGCTCGTCGCAGACGCGCTGGTCCGGTGGGGACGCGCCGATGGCTGTGTGGCTGGCGCCGTGCATACCACGGCCGAGGTGGTTCGCGCGGCGCTCTGGCTCATCGGTCCGGGCGAGAACGTTCGCACGATCTCCAGCGCCTTCTACATGGATGTGCCTCCCTTTCGCAGCGCCGAGGGCGAGGTCCTGACCTTCACCGATTGCGCCGTGGTGCGTCGGCCGACCGCCAGCCAGCTCGCGGACATCGCCTTGACCGCCGCCCGGGATCGCCGGCGCATTGTTGGCGACGAGCCGCGCGTTGCCTTTCTTTCCTTCAGCACCAAGGGGAGTGGGGCGGGGGAAAGCGTCACGCGCATCCGTGCCGCACTCGACGAAGTGCGCCGGGCCGCGCCCGAGCTCGCCGTGGACGGAGAATTGCAAGGAGATGCTGCGCTGGTGCTGGACGTCGCGGCACGAAAGGCGCCGGAGAGTCCGGTGGGGGGAAAGGCGAACGTGCTGGTTTTCCCGGATCTCGATGCGGGGAACATCGCCTACAAGCTGGTGCAGCGGCTCGCGTCGGCGCGCGCGATCGGACCTATCCTTCAGGGGATGCGTCGTCCGTGCAATGATCTCTCGCGCGGAGCGAGCGCTGAAGACATCTTCAATGTGGCCGCGATCACCGCACTGCAGGCGGACGACTCAGCGGTCACACTACTGAACGGGATCCGTCAGGAGACAGGCACATGAGCTTCTCGATCAAGAAGCAGGGCGAAATCGTCGTGGTCGATGTCGAGGGTCAGCTGATCGTTGGAAATCGCCAGGAGCTCAAGCAGAAGGTGCTGGATGAGCTCGAGCGCGGCGAAAAGAAGTTTCTGATCGACTTCGCGCAGACGGGCTACATCGATAGCTCGGGGCTCGGCGTGCTGGTCTCGCTCTCCAAGAAGATTCGCGAACAGGGCGGGGAGCTCCGGCTCGCCAACCTGAACGACGATCTTCGAACCCTCTTCGAGCTGACCAAGCTCGACACCCTCTTCCAGATATCCGACACGCGCGAACGCGCCCTGTCGAGCTTCTGATCCTGCTCTCTGATGTCGCGGCGCGGTCCGTCTCGAGACGGGCCGCGCCTCGTCGTCCCAGGGCACTCTGCGTTGCGCCCTCTCGCCGCTCCTGACTCCGCTATGGCTGCAACTCAGCCGCCCGCGCCCAACTTTGGGCTTTGCGTCTCCCTGCACGTCGATATTCCGAGCGACATCGCGTACATCGAGCTCGTAGTGGAACTCGTCCGTCATCCGTGCGCCGAGCTGGCATTCAACAAGCACCAGCTCGCGCTCAACGTGCCCGTCGCGCTCAGCGAAGCGCTCTCGAACGCGATCCTGCGCGCGAACAACGAGAGCCCCGACAAGCGCGTGCGCGTGCGAGCCGACGTCGACACC
>DATCGM010000097.1:0-6960 GCA_036508915.1 Gemmatimonadaceae bacterium | reverse complement strand
TCGTTGAGATTCGGCACGATGACCATCTGGCCGTGGAACTGGATGCCGCCCTCGGCCAGGCGCGTGAGCTGCTCGACGATGTTCGGGACGCGAGGATTGTTCAGGAGGATCTTACGCGCCTCCCAGGGGGTGGCATGCACGGAGACGTAGAGCGGCGACAGGCGGTACTCGAGAATCCGCTGGATGTCGCGCTCCTTCACGTTCGAGAGTGTCGCGAAGTTTCCGTACGCGAAGGAGAGACGGTAGTCGTCATCGCGAACGTACAGATTCTTTCGCAGGCCCTTGGGAAGCCCCTCGATGAAGCAGAACTCGCAACGGTTGGCGCAGCGCCGAACGGTCGGCGGCTCGAGCTCAACGCCAAGCGCTTCGCCCTCGGGGCGCTCGACTTCGTAGACGATCTCGTTGCCATCGGGCAGTCGCGCCTCGATGACGAGCTCCTCATCGGCCGTGAGGAATTCCCAGTCGAGGAAGTCGGCCAGCTCGCGGCCGTTCACCGTCAGCAGCTCCGTGCCGGCGACGACTCCCATCTCCTCACAAATGCTGCCCGGGAGAACTCGACTGACGCGAACCATGGAATATCCCCTGACCTCCACCGAAGCGACGGGGGAAGACCACACGATGTGGTTCTTCCCCCTCAAGAAACTTGCGGAACGGCGCGCGGCCGTCCCTCATGCAAAATAGGAGCTAAAGCCACGGAAATCAAGAAGAATCCAGCACTTCCGCCATCTTGCCTGTCCCTGTTTGTCAGGCGATGCGAATTAAAAAGCGCTCGCCGTGAGGCGAGCGCTTTTTCGTGATGCGGGTCTCCGTCAGTCGGCGATCTTATACCGATACGACATCACGTTCGGAGCGTTGATGGTGACCTTGAACTTGGCCTTCTGACCAGGAGCCAGCGGTTCGGTCGTGACCGTCTCGGTGCCGACCGCCTGCCCCGCCTTGTCGATGGCGGTGAAGTTGAGCGTCACGGTTTTCGGCGGATAGATCTTCGCCTCGACCTTCGGAGCCGGCTTGGCCTTGGCACCCTTCGCCGGCTTTGCGGGCGCGGCAGGTTGCGGGTTGTTGATTTCGATCTTGTCGCGGCGGTCCAAGACATTGCCACCAATTGTGACCGACTTGTCGCTCGGCGAGAATTCCGTGAACGTCACCTCGACGGGAAGATTGTTCCCCCGGTTGTACCAGCTCATCGTCGTGTCGTTGTACGCCGCGGCGAGGGCGGTCTTCTTCGCGGTCTGCGCGACCTTGCCCAGCGAGAGATAGGCGCGAGCGGCCAGGTTGTAGTTCTCAGGGTTGCCCGGATCCACCGCAACCAGGCGCTCGACGATTGGACCGACCTTCTCGTTCTGCTCCATGGAAAGGTAGGTGACGGCGACGTTGAACAACGCATCGCGATTGTGCGGGTTCTGCGCGAGCGTCCCCTCGAAGAGCTTGCCGGCGTCAGCCGTCCGGTTGGCACGCGAGGCGTTCACCGCTGAGTTAAGGAGATCCTGATACTCGTAGCCCGCCGGGTTGGCAATCAGGGGCTCCCATGTCTTTATCGCTGCGGCCGTGTCGCCGGCGAGGAGGTAGGCAGTTTGCAACTGCTGGCGGCCGCCACTGAGGTACTGGCCACGCGAACCCGGAACTGCGATGAGCTGCGAGTATGTATCCGCCGCCTTGCGATACGCCGCGACCTTGTCGGCGCCGCTCGCCGCGTTTCCGGCATCCATGTAGGCGCTGCCGATGTTCGCGAGCATCTGACGACGAACGTCGCGGTAGGTCGTGTCCTTGTTGGCAGCGTCCGCTGCCATCGTCCAATACTCGATCGCACGAGCCGTGTTGCCACGCTTGGAAGCAACGCCACCGATGATCATGGTGCCGTACGGCGAGGGCGAATACAGCTTGTGCGCCTGCATCGCGTAGAACTCCGCCGAATCGAGCTTGTCGGCGTTCAGCGCGGAGATCGCACCGTTGACGACGTCGAGGTAGAACTTCTGACCGGCGCGCCAGTAGGCCGTGAAATCGGTGCAGACGGGCTTCGCGGTCTCCACGATCTTGAAGAGCGAATCGAGTGTCACGGGAATATCCAGGGTGCCCGTTGGATTCCCGACGAAGCCGACGGCGCCACGCTTCGGCGAAAGACCGATCCCCGGCTGGTTCGCCCAGAGGCTGATGGCGGTGCCGAGCACGTAGGCATTCACGACGGGATTGTCACCCTTGTCCGTATTTTCGAGCAGCTTGACCGCGTTCTTCAAGTTGGTCGCGGCAACGGCGGGAGAGGCGGCCTCACGCGCCAGGTTGACGCTGAGCGTCGCTCGCGCGGCGTTGCCGGTGGCCGACTCGGCGACGTCACATGCCGGCTTCGCGGGCACCGCCTGTGCACCGGCGACTGACGAGGCGAGGAGCATCGTGCCAACAGCGAGGTACTTCTTAGCGAACAGAGCCATCAGTGATCTCCTGAAAAAATCGAACGGAGGCCGGCAACGACGCCGGCGATGCGCTGGGTACCCCGGCCGGCTCACTGCCGTTCCGCCGCGCCGAGTGCAAGCTGGTAAATATCGGCGGGCAGCCGCCCCGTCGCTAGAGCTATTCGCTGCACGTCGTCGAACTCGGGCTTGGAGCGCGATCCGCCTGCTGGTAGCGCCACGACTTTGAGCCGCACCGCGTGCCCGAGCACGTCCACGGTGATCTCGCTCCGCGTGAGCGCGACGCGGCTCACGTCGCTCCGCCGAACGCCGATGGACGTCGTCTCGGTGAGGAGCAGACGCTCGAACCGCTCGGCGTCGAAAGGCAGGCACAGCAGTTCGATGCGCGTGCCCGCTCGGCCCTTTTTCATCGTCGTCGGCAGAAGTACGACGTCGAGCGCGCCGTCGGCTCTCGCCCGGTCAGCGACCGCAGCCAGATATTCGGGCGACATGTCGTCCACGTCGCAGGCCAGAAGCGCAAGCTGCTCCCGACCCTGCCCCGCCGCCTGCTCGACGTCGGCGAGGATGATGCGCAGAGCGTTCGCCCGTCCGGCGAAATCCTTCGTGCCTGCGCCGAAGCCGCTGCGCACCGGAGTGTAGACCGCCGGAGGCGGACCCGCCGAGAGCACTCGGACGAGCGCGGCGCCTGTTGGCGTCACGAGCTCGCCCGCACCCTCGGGCCCGGGACTGACCTGGTGGCCCTCCAGGAGCTTGAGCGTCGCGGGCGCGGGAACGGGCAGCACCCCATGCGCGGCGCGCACGGTGCCGTCTCCGGTGCGCAGCAGGCCACATCGGACCTCCTCCACGCCAAGTTCGGCCAGCCCCCAGATCACTCCGACGACGTCGAGAATCGCGTCCACCGCACCGACCTCGTGCAAATGCACCTTTTCCGGCGACGTCCCATGAATTGCACCCTCCGCCTCGGCGATGGCCCAGAACGCCGCGTCAGCCCTGGCGCGCACATGCTCGGGTGCGCCGGAGTTGGCAACAATCGCGCGAATCTGGTGAATGTGGCGCCCGTGCGGCTGCGGTGGGATGCGAAAGTCCACCTTCCAGCAGACGAGCGCTCCGCGCAGCACCTCGCGGATCTCGACGGTGACGCCATCGAGCGCGAGTCGCTCGGGAAGAGATTGGAGCCAGGCGGGATCGAGCCCGACGCCAAGAAGGGCGCCGAGTGTCATGTCGCCCGAGATCCCGCTGAAGGGGTCGAAGATGGCGATTCGCATGTTCAGAATCTGTACGAGGCTCCGCTCCCCGTATTGAACACCAGCACTTCCGCGTCGGAGGGAATGCGGCCTTCACGCACGAGCAGCTCGACCACGCCGAGCGCGGCACCACCTTCCGGTGCCGTGTCCACGCCGGACGCACGGCTCAGGCGCAGCGTCGCAGAGCGAATCGTGTCTTCGCTCACCGCCCCGGCGTCGCCATTGCTCTCGTACAGCGCCTTGAGAATCAGACGATCGCCCAGCGGACCCGGCACGCGCAGGCCGCTCGCATGCGTCTCCGGATTTTCCCATGGTATAGCGCGATCGGCCTTCGCCTGAAAGGCACGAACCATTGGCGCGCAGCCCTCAGCTTGTGCGACGATCATGTGAGGCAGCGCGACGTCGCGCGCGAGCCAACCGCCGTCGCGCATCTCGGCGAACACCTTCCACATGCCGATCAGGCCCGTGCCGCCGCCGGTGGGATAGATCACGTGCGTAGGCAGTGTCCAGCCCAGCTGCTCGGCGAGCTCGAGGCCCATCGTCTTCTTCCCCTCGATGCGGTACGGCTCGCGCAGGGTGGACATGTCGAAGTATCCGTGCTCCGCGGCGAAGGCGCGCGACTGCTTGCCCGCATCGCCGATGTGACCGTCGACGAGCTGCAGGTCTGCGCCGAGCGCCTGAATCGTCGCGAGGATGGGCGAAGGCGTGCTGCGCGGCGCATAGACCCGCACGGGAAGCCCCGCGGCGGCGGCATATGCGGCGAGCGCCGCGCCGGCGTTCCCCGCCGTCGGAACGACGACGCCCGGGACTTTTAGCGCGGCCGCGCGAGTGACCGCCGCACTCATGCCGCGTGCCTTGAACGACGCGGTGGGATTGAGCCCTTCGTCTTTTACCCAGAGACGCGCGATACCGATCTCCTTCGCGAGCTTCGGAAGTTCGTGCAGTGGCGTCGCGCCCTCGCCGAGCGAGACCGGCGTCTCACCGTCGGCGAGGGGCAGCACGGGCGCATAGCGCCACATGTCCCAGCGCGGCAGAATCGCGTCGCGACTCGGCCACGGGGAGTCGTAGCGCACGAGAAGGGGCTGCCCGCAGACCGGGCAGACGGAGGCGAGCGTGTTGCCGGCCTGCGTGTGATTGCAGGCAGAGCAGTCGAGGTGCCAGGAGCTCACGATGTGGGCGTGTTGTGGGTGAGTAATTCGACGAAAGCTACAAGAGCAGATGATTCGGGAGTTGCGACAGGGGCGCCGGGCGCAAGCGCATCGGTAGCACGCAGCCCATCGAGAATACGTTGCGCGCTCTTGTGCGAGAATCCAGGCACTGCGGCGATCTGCTCGGGCGCCGCGTCGCGGATCGCCTGCACGCTGCCGAAGGTGCTGAGCAGAAGTCGACGCTTGTTGTCGCCGATGCCCGGGATGCGCAGCAGTTCGGACGTGATCGTGCGAACGGAGCGGCGCTTCCGCTGAAACGACACGGCGAAGCGATGGGCTTCGTCGCGGGCCTGCTGCAACATGCGTAGCGCGGGCGAGCGCCGCGGCAGACGCAGCGGCTCGCTCTTGCCGAGCAGAAAGATCTCTTCCTCGCGCTTCGCGAGGCTCGCGATGGGGAGTGCCTCGAGCCCGAGCGTCTTCATCGCCTCAGCGGCGGCGTTGAGCTGGCCCTTGCCACCATCGATGAGCACCAGGTCCGGCAGCGGGCGCTCGTCGTCGAGCCTACGCCGAAAATATCGGCCGACCACTTCGTTCATCGACGCGAAGTCATCGATGCCGTCGACGGTCTTCACCTTGAACTTGCGGTACTCCGCGCGATATGGACGACCATTCTGAAACCACACGCACGACGCCACGGTGTCGGTGCCCTGCGCATGCGAGATGTCGAAGCAGACGAACGAGCGCGGGACCTTTTGCAGTCCGAGCTGACGCTGAAGCTCGTACACAGGATCTCCGGCGCGCTCTTCGGTGGGCTCGTCCCCGGTCAGGCGGGCCTCCTCGAGCAGATGCCGCGCGTTCTGTTGCGCATGCTCGATGAGCTCGCGACGCGGACCGCGTTGGGGCACGTGAATCTTCGTACGCTCCAGCGACTGCTCGACGACGACGCGCTCGGTGACGTCGAACGGAAGCAGCAGCTCCTGCGCGCGCTCCTCGAGCAGGCGATACGGGCCGGCGAGATAGGTCTCGAGCACGTCCGCGTCCGTCTCCCCTTCGGTGTTCGCGACGAACTGATGGTCGCGCGCGAGGAGCTTGCCGCCGCGAATGCGCATCAGCGCGATCACCGCGTCGTCACCATCGCGCGCATAACCGATCACGTCGCGGTCACCACCCTCGACCTCCATGACGACCGCCGGTTCCTCCATCTTTTCGAGATGGCTGAGCACGTCGCGCAGATGCGCCGCGCGCTCGAAGTCGAGCGACTCGGCGGCGAGTGCCATTCGCTCGTTGATCTTGCGGACCACCTCTTCCGGTTTGCCGGCGAGGAAGTCGATCACCTCATCGATCATCGCGGCATACTCGCCCTGCGTCTGCGCGAGAATGCAGGGCGCCTTGCAGCGTCCGATGTGATAGTCGAGACAGGGACGCTCGGGCATCTGTGCCGGCATGTCGTAGTGACACGACCGAACTGTGAAGAGGCGCTTCACCACATCGAGCGAGCGACGCATCGCGCCGACGTCGGTATACGGACCGAAGTAGCGGGCGCCGTCGTTCTGGAGCCGGCGCGTGACCCACACGCGCGGGAAAGGCTCCTGAACGGTGACCTTGATATACGGATATGACTTGTCGTCGCGCAGCGCGATGTTGAAGCGCGGCTTGTACTCCTTGATGAGGTTCGCCTCGAGAATCAGGGCGTGCGCCTCGCTCGGAACGACGATGGTGTCGAGCCCCCGCACCTGCTGCATCAGGTGCTGCGTCTTCACACTTTCGCGATGGTCGGTCGCGACGTAGCTGCGCACGCGTGACCTCAGCCGGTTCGCCTTCCCGACGTACAGCACCGTACCGTCTGCATCCCGCCAGAGGTAGACGCCGGGCGACTCGGGGAGATGCGGGATCTTTTCGAGAATCGCGTCGGGGACAGCCATTTGGCAATATACCCCGCCGGCGAACCGCTCGTCCTCGCTACCAGAGAGGGGCGCGGATATGGGAGTCGTCGTCCCCGTGGTGAAGTCAGCGGCCCGGGCAGACGAGTCAGCGGCCCGAACGGACAAGTCAGCGGCCCGGGCGGACAAGTCAGCGGGCCGGACGGACAAGTCAGCGGCCCGGGTGGACGAGTCAGCGGCCCGGGCGGACGAGTCAGCGGCTCGGGCGGACAAGTCAGCGGCTCGA
>DATCGM010000096.1:0-18674 GCA_036508915.1 Gemmatimonadaceae bacterium | reverse complement strand
ACCGTGCCGAGCCGGCTCACCGATGACGACATCGACGAAGTCATGCGAGTGAACGTCAAGACGGCCCTCTACGGGATGCAGGAAGTGCTGCCGCACTTCAAATCGCGTAACGCCGGCCACGTCATCAACATCTCGTCGATGCTCGGCCGCATACCGTTCGCAGTCATGCGGTCCGCCTACAGTGCGTCGAAGCACTTCCTGAACGCCCTCACGGCGAACTTTCGTTCGGAAGTGCAGGAGACGCATCCGGGCATCCAGTTCTCGCTGGTGTCGCCAGGCGTCGTGCGTACCGACTTCGGCAAGAACGCACGCCACGGCGGCCCTGATTCGCGGCAGTTGCCGAACTCCCAGAGCGCTGAAGAAGTTGCCGAGGTCATTGCGCGCGTCATCGAGTCGCGGCGCCCCGACGTTTACACTCGGCGCGGAGCACACGATCTGGTCGCGAAGTTCTACGACCAGATCGGTTCGGACCCCTAGAATGAAAACCGCATCCCGGCGCTGAACGCGAAGTTCTGCGTCGTCCCGGCTGCGACGTCGAACGACGTCGCTCCCTGGAAATCGAACTTGCCGATGTAATCCTTCGCCATCAGTCGCAACCCCATACCACGGCCGATCGCGATGTCCGCGCCAGCACCCACGTTGCCGGCGAGATTCGTCGCCGTGGTCGAGACGAAGGACTCCGTGATGTTGTAGTGCATTGCACCCACACCGGCCTGGAGAAATGGCGAGAAGGTCGCGCCATACGCAGACATCACCGGGACATCGAGCTGAAGTCCCATGTCGTACAGCACGACGGAGCTCTGTGCCACCGAGACGCCACCGAGGAATGGAACGCCGACCTGGATGTCGCTGCTGGCCGTGGCCAGATTGCCGATGAGCGAGACATTCGGCGCCATCTTCATCCCGAGCTGCACGCCGTAGATCGGCGCCGGCGCATTGGTCAACGACGTACCAAGCGGACCCGTGAGGTAGTTGCCGAATACCATGTACCCGGCATATGGCGTCACATCGAACATCGTGCTGCCATCGGCGGCGGCAGCGGGACGGCCTGCGGTGCGCGACTGCGCCTGCGACGCGGCCGGAGCCAGGGTGAGTGCGGCGCCGGCGGCCAGGCCGGCAAGTGCGAACGATGCGATGCGCATGGAAGTCTCCGAGGTGACGCGCCACGACGAGCGCGGCGACACCATCACTAAGGCATGCGCGATACCATTCGCGCTGGGAGTGGGCGCTCGGCGCTAACTCCTCACGAATGAACATGTTATCGCTGTTGGGCTTCCTTGCGCCTCAGCGTGGTGCTGTCCACTGCCGAGGACAAAGGCGTCTACTTCACGCCGCACTGCGCGCTTAGAACCGCCACTCCCGAATCACGAACGCGCCGAACTGTCCGGAGCGCACATAGGTCTGTCCGCCGAGCGTCGGCGGGTCCAGTAAGTAGCGAGGGCTGAAGCTCACGTCGAACCGCAGGCCTGTCGCCGTGCGCTGCGTGATCGTCGCACCGGGCGATCCGCCAAGGTTGCCCACGAGCGAGACGAAAGTGCGCGGATTCACGTAGCGGCCCATCTCGATCTCCGTTGCCCTCAGGAAATCCCCTTTGTTCCCCGTGCTGAACACCGGGATGTCGCCCGGCGTGACGTTGAACACATCCAGACCGAGCGACCGGGCGGCGTTCCCCTTCAACTCGTCGAGCGCCACACCGATGGCGATTCCCGCCAGCCGCGTGCTGGCGACGTTCAACAGATTGCCGCCGGATGTCCCTGACAGCGATGTCTGATTGAACTGCAGCAGCGTGCCCGCCCCCTCACCGAAGGCGAGATAGCTCAGCAGGTCGCTCTGTGAGAGCGGCGGCTGCGCATCGCTCTCCAGCGAGATGCGCGGCGTCGCGACGGTCCCACCGATGAGTACGCGAATGTTGGTCGCCGTCCCGGCGGCCGGCTTCACCTGGTATTCCGCCGTGATCTGAAGCGTGGGATTCAGGTCGGGCGTGCCGATGAACTGTGCTGAGCCGCGCTTGATCTGAAAGCGCTTGCTGAGGAACGTATACTCGCCCCGGTCGGCATCGATGGCGCCGGTGAGCGCGAGCGCATCGCCAAGCACGGTGAGCTTGAGCGGGCCGTCGGTGAACACCTCGACGTTGGCGTCGCGCGATCGCACCCAGGTATTCCGCTCGACGTTGAAATCGACATCCACGTGGAGGTTCCGGAACAGCGCCGACTGCGCGGGGAACAGGTTGCGCTGGGCGGCGAGCGACGTGTCAACGACGCTGAACAACGACGGATCGTCCGCGCCGATGATCTTCTTGCCCCGTGATTCAGGTATGTAGAGCACACCATGCTGCACCGTCACCCTTCCCGCCACGGTCGGCGCTGAGAGCGCGCCACCCAGGTGAAGGACCGCGTCGGCATGGATATCTCCACTGGCGTTGTTGATGAGCTGCGCATCGCGTGCAACGAGATCGAGATTGAACGCCGGCTCGCGCCAGTTGCCCACCGCGATCGTCCCCGTGAAACGCACCGGCCCGTTCGCCACCCCGACGATGGAGTCGATGAAGACGCTGTCCCCCGTCATTCGGATGGAGCCGTTGACGTGCTCCAGAAACGCGCCCGTTGCGGCGAGCTTGAACTGGACTTCGCTCAGCGTGACGTTGCCCTTGAGGACTGGTTTCTTCAGCGTGCCCGCGACGGACACATTCCCAACCGCTCGGCCACCCACGTCGGTCACGACATCCGTGAATTGCGGAATCAGTCCGATGGGCAGGCTGTCCGACACGAGCGACACATTGAGTGGCACGTCGAGAAGACGCGATCCCGTCACACCTGACAGCGCGAGGTCGATCGGGACGGTGCCGATCACGCTCGCGAGTACCTTGCCCGTGGTGTCGACGGCGGACGCGTT
Organism: Gemmatimonadaceae bacterium; assembly: GCA_036508915.1. GTDB lineage: Bacteria > Gemmatimonadota > Gemmatimonadetes > Gemmatimonadales > Gemmatimonadaceae > AG11. The sequence goes on along the minus strand of DATCGM010000096.1, from coordinate 15,782 downwards.
GGTGGTCAGCTGCTTGTTCGCATACGAGAACGTGCCACGCACCTCGGGCACCGGCGCCTCGTTGTACGTCGCCTTCGTGAAATCGAGCTTCCCCGCGACTCGCGGATCCTCGGCCGATCCCGACACGTGCGCGTTGAGATTGAGCCGGCCTGTCAGCGGCAGATCGCTCTGCAGCAGCTCCGCGACGTTCTCCACCGCGAAGTCCGTGACCTCGATATCGAAGTTTGCCTCACCCTTCGTGGGCAGCAGGCCATTCGCATAGATGCGGCGCGTGGGGCCATCGCGCAGCTCGAGGTTGATCACCTCGACCCCGCTCGCACCAAAGCGGATCGCCGAGGGATGTGTGGAGCGCCAGGTCGTGGAGTCGAAGCGGAGCGCGATCTCCTTGAGACGCAGCTCATTGCGTGCCTTGTCCAGCGTGAACTCGCCGTTCAAGGCATAGTCACGCTGGCTGCCCTGCCGCACTCGCAACTCCACGGTGCCATTGGGCGCGAGATATGTCAGATCGCCGGCGAGACTGTCGAAGGCGAAGCCGAATGCACTCACCGTGTCGGCGCGCAGCTTCGCGCTGACCGTCGATGTCTTCGTGCGCGCATCGAGCCAACTGTACGTCGCGTCGAAGTGCCGCACTGCATTGCCCTGCACCACGAGACCGGTGCCGCTGGCCTTGCCCTCGAGCGAGAAGCGATCGAGCGATCCCGTGATGGTTCCCGCCGCGTTCAGCGAGCCCGCGAGCAGTCCCTTCGGAATCGCACGCGGCGTATCGGACGGCAGCTTGAGCTGAGGCGGAGGCAGATTACTGATCGCGCGCTCGACCTCCGTCTCCTTCGCCGTCCTCGCCGAATCGGCTCGTGCGCGCCGCCGCGCCTCGTAGGCGATGCGCGGGCGCGGACGCACGACGGCGCTGTCAGGCGCAGGAGTCGTCGCGCCAGGAATGAACCGCGCGAAGCGATAGAGGGAATCGACAACGACGGAATATGTCAGCGATCCGGTGTGGAGCGAGTCGAGACCGAGCTGTCCGGCGATGTCGATATTGGCGCCCGACCCGCGCAGGTTCACGCGCTCGATGTTCGCCACCCCATTCGCCAGATGCGCGCGCACGAACGCCGAGTCGACACCGATCGTGTCGACAGACGAAGGCCCGAAGGCGAACTCCAGATCCGAGTACATCGTCGCCGGCTTGAAGCCACGCCCGCGCGCGCGACCACCGCCGTTCAGCGAGGTCACCGGACCGTACATCATCACCCAGCTCAGGTCGAGTCTCGTCGCGTCCGCAACCACGTCGTAGCCGAGCTCCTTCGAGAGGAAATCGACGGTGCCGTTGAGGCCGAACTCTCCACCACCGGGCAGGGCGAGCCGCGTGTCCACCGTGAGCGCGTCGATGGGGCCATGTGCGTGGACGGGGCCATGCGCCAACCCCTTGAGCGGCAGCGTCGGCGCGAACTTCGTCAACTCGGCGAGCGCGATCGGACGTGCGTCGACGTCGAGATCGAGCGTCTGGCGTCCAGTCGTGTGCACCGACGCGCTTCCTACTGCATGCGAGATGTTGCTCCCGTCCTGATGCACGATGTCGAGCCCCGACGCGACGAGCTGCTGCGCGCCGGAGCCATTCAACGTCGCCGTACCGCTCAGCGTTCCGCCAATGGGCAGCAGCGGGAAGAGCAGCTTCACGATGTCGATCTGCAGCGGCGCGAGCCGAAGGTGAAGATCGCGCGCGCTCACCACGACGGGCTTGATGCCGGTGAATCCCACGACGCCAGCGGCGACGACGCGGCTCGTCCCGCGGCTGTTGGCGAGGAAGCTCACGTCGGCGTCGAGCAACATGCGCTTTGGCGTGCCGCTGAATTTCGCGCGCCCCGCCAGCACACCCTGTCGCGGCGAGTGTGTGCCCGGCGAGGCAGCTTCGATCTGCTTCGTCGTCAGTCCCGTGAACCGAACGTTGGCGTCGTGGAAGAACACCGTGTCGGTGACGGTAGCGCCGATGTCACCGGTGAGGTGTGCCGATCCGGTACGAAGATCGGCGCTGCGCACCACGTAGTCCTGCGTCGCGCCCTTCCACAGTACGCTCATCGCGAGGTTCCCGCCGCCCTCGGTGGGGAAGTGCGGATAGAGCCAGTGGAAGTCGGCGAATGATGCGGGTGTCACGGCGAGACTCAGACGCATGTCGCCGTTGTTCAAGTTGTAGACACCATCGCCCTTCATCGCCGAGTGCGGAAGGTGCCCCGCGGCACCCTTCCACCACAGCGAGTCGTCGTTGAACTCGAAGTTGCCGGTGAGCGCGCGTACCTGCGCGGCAGGCGGACGGAATGGGAAGGCGTCCATGTTCAGCGCCGCGACCTGCACGTACCTGCTCTTGAACGCAGGATCGGCCCATCGCACGAACGGAACCTTGGCATTCACCCGCTCGAGCGTGACCACCTTCTGGTATCCGCCAGGCGCCTCGGCGATGTACAGGCGCGAGCCCGCGCCCAGCGCGTCCTTGATGATGCTGTCGCGCACGCGCGCGGAGACGCCGGTGCGAGGCGCCCACGGCGATCGCACCGTGACGACGCCGTTCATGACGGTGACCGTCGTCAGCGTTACCAGCGATCCCCAACCCGGGACCGTATCACCCGGCGCACGCGGCGGTGTCGCAGGCCAGAGGATGCGATAGTTCCACTCGCCGCCCGGCAGCCGCGCCACGACGACGTCGGGGTGATAGATGACGACGTCGCTGAACTCGAGACGTTGCGAGAAAAAGCTGCGCAGCACGTAGTGCAGCGAGATCGAATCGGCCTTCAGAAACGGGTGCCCCGCGCTGTCGGTGATCGACACGCGCACCACGGTTGCCTCGCTGAGCAGATTGCCGTGCATCGCCTCGATCTTCACGATGCCATGCGTCTGCGCGTTGAGCAGATCGACGATGAAACGCCGTGAGCGCTCCCGGCCGACATCCGTATTCGTCACGATCCACACAGTGATGACCCCGAGGATCGCCACGACGCTGAGCACGACGAGAAGACGGAACAGGCGGCGAAGCATCAGTAGGCTTGACCGATGGAGAGATGCAGCGTGAATCGGTTGAGGACCTTCCCGATTCCCGTCGACGTGCCCGTCGGTGAATACCGCTTTGGAATGTCGAGCGGGATGATCTCCCGCTTGCCATTGCGAATGATCTCGGTGACGACCGCGAGATCCTCGGCGCGCGACGGGTTGAATCCGGCGTCGATGCGGATGGGCCCAACGGAGGAGAGGTAGCGCACGCCGAACCCCGGTGTGATCGCACCGGTGCCACGCACGAGATTCGCGAGCGTACGTACGCCTGCACCGAGCGGATCGAGCACGCGCTCGCCCACCGCCGCGCCGTCGACGAACACGGCACCGCCGAGATTCGTGAGGAAGGGCAGCGGAAAGCGATACTCGATGCTGCCCTCGAGGAGTGACGTGCCGCCGAGCGCCCGAGGCGTGAACTTGTCGTCGCCAACTGCCTTGCCCAACGAATCGGTGATGAAGTTCGGATCGCAGAAGCGGATCGCCTCGGACGTCACGTCGCACGGAGCACCCGAGCCCGTGCGCGAATGCACCAGATACTGGAGCGGGAGCGTGAGGATGCGCGGGCCGAGCTGGTTTTCGCCGTAACCGCGCACCGACTGGGATCCTCCCGCATAGAAACGCTTGCGCGGATGCAGGACGGCTTCGTCAATCGTCCCTCCGCCGCTGAGCGGGCGAACGAATCCCACACGCAGGCGCGACGCAAGAACGGCGGTCTTCGGCCCCAGTCGCGAGTACAACGTGCCCTCGGCGAATGCGCGGTTATAGCGGTAGTCCGACACGGTGAGCGCCGATGCGTGCTCCAGCTCCGCACGCGCCGTGTAGCCACTCGTCGGCGCCAGCGGCTGATCGGATCGATCGATCTGCACCTGCGCGGTCAGAGGCGACAGGCGCTGATGCCCTCGCAGCGCGTTGATGGATGTCGTGTCGCAGACGCCGAAGTTGACGCAGAAGTAGGGGCCGCCCGCCTCCACCCGCGTCACCTCAAAGCGGTACGACAGACTCGCCGGCGCGCGAAGCCCAAGCGTGCGCGTGTACGTGAGGTTGCCGCCGTAACCTCGGTCGATCACCACTGACGGAACGGCGCGCCGCTGCGTGAACGCGCCAATCGCGAGGGCATCGCGCGGCCGCTGCAACCACGCCGGCTGTTTGAGCTCGACGCTTGCCTGCCATGTCGGCTGCAGGAAGTCGCGCGCGTTGCCGGTGATCGTCGTGTCGTCGAGCTGCCGGTGAAAGAGTCCTTTGCCGTTCAGGCTGCCGGCAAACAGGTTGCCCGCCGTCGCCGAGATGTCGAGACGCCGGGCGCCCCCGAACAGGTTGTAGTGCGTGAAGCGGCCTTCGGTCTGGAAGAAGTCCACGGTGTTGAACCCGCCGCCGATACGCGCTTCGTGGAGCGGCGCTTCGCGCAGCAGCACATTCACCGTCTTCACACTGTCGAACGATTCCGGCACATCGAGCGTCGCCAGCTTGAACAGACTCGACTCGTACAGATTGCGCTGGCTCTCGATCATCTTGCTGCGCCGGAACAGGTCGCCCGTTCTGAAGCTGAGCGAGTTGAGCACAGTTCGCGGGGTGACCTGATCGACCCCCTGAATCACGATGTCGCCCACCGTCGTGAGGTGGTTGCGCACGAGGCGCACCTGCACGCGCGCCGAGTGCGTCGCCTGATCCACGACCGTGGAGGTGTCCACGAGCGCGTCCGAGTAGCCCAGTTCCCAGAGCTCATTCTGGAACTGGATTCGCGTGGAATCCAGTTCGAACAAGTCGAGGGGGCGTCCGCGTTCCACCAGCGTGAGCTGCTGCACCTTCTTCGCCGTCAGCAGCGTGGAATCATAGGTCACGGCGATATCGGTGACGATCGTCGGTTCGCCCTCCTTGATGTCGAAGCGCACCGCAACCTGCTTGTCGTTCAACTGCGTCACGGTCGTGTCCACCTGCGCCTCGCGAAAGCCCTCGCGATAGTAGAACACGCGGATGCGCAGGACGTCCCGTTTCAGCTCCTGCCGATTCAGGTAGTGGCGCTCCTCGAACCCACGATACGGGGTCAGCCGGCAGAAGAGCACGAGGACGAAGCTTCTGCACCGGGTTGGCTCCGTGTAGATGTCCGCCTGCAGCTCCACGAGGTCGATCGCCTTGGTCGCGCCCTTGAACTCCACCGACACGACCTCTGGCGCTGGCGCGATGTCTCGGTGTGGGAGTTGGGCGGCGAGAGAGGGCGCGGCAAAGGCGCTCGCCACGAGAGCGAGCGCCAGTGGCCCGAGTCGGCGAGGCAAGTGCATGGTGGCCCAATCTATAGCAAAGGATGGGCCCCGACGGGCGGCGGGGCCCGCCCGCCCGCGGTCGGACAGTCGGACAGGACAGCAGTCCTACAGCCCCGACAACAACGCGTCGTTATTCGGCGTGTTCGCGATACGCTTGATCAGCCACTCCATGCCGGACTGCGGCGGCATCTGCCCGAGCCCGCGACGCAGGGTGTACACGTGCTCGAGCTGATCCGCGCGAAAGAGCTTCTCCTCGCGCCGCGTGCCGCTCGTCGCGATGTCGATCGCCGGATAGATGCGCTTCTCGGCGAGCGAGCGATCGAGCTTGATCTCGCAGTTGCCGGTGCCCTTGAACTCCTCGAAGATGATGTCGTCCATCCGCGAGCCGGTCTCGACGAGCGCCGTCGCGATGATCGAAAGCGAGCCGCCGCCGGACGACGGAGCCACCGAGCGCGCCGAGCCGAAGAACGCCTTGGGCTTCGCCATCGCCTGCGCGTCCAGTCCGCCAGACATCGTGCGTCCCGTGCCGCGCTCCGCGGTGTTGTGCGCTCTGGCCATGCGCGTCAGCGAATCGAGCACGATGACGACATCCTTGCCCGCCTCCACGAGACGACGTGCGCGCTCGAGCACCATCTCCGTGACTTCGACATGTCGCGCAGCGGGCTGGTCGAAGCTCGACGCGATCACCTCACCAACGCCCCACGAGATGGCTTCGCTCACCTCTTCCGGACGCTCGTCCACCAGCAGAATGAGCAGGCTCGCCTCGGGATGATTGAGTGCGATCCCCTCGGTGATCGCGTGCAGCAGCGTCGTCTTGCCGGCACGGGCCGGTGCGACGATGAGCGCGCGCTGGCCATAGCCGATCGGTGCGATGAGATCGATCGCGCGGCGAATCAACTCGTTGCCGGCCTTTGCCGGGCGGCCTGTCTCGAGGTAGAGCTTTCGCTCCGGATAGGTCGCGATGAGCGTGTTGAAGTCCGGGCGACGCGCGGCCTCCGCCGGATCTGCGCCGTTGATGTGTGTGATCTCGATCAGAACCGTACGGCCGCGCGGATCACGTCCTGTCGTGCCTGTGACTTCATCGCTCTTGCGAAGCGAGTACTGGCGAACGACGTGCGGCGGGACATAGGCATCGCCCGCGTCGGCGAGGTAGCTCGCCTGCGCTCCGCGCACAAAGCCGCCGTCGCGCGCGGGATCGAACCATCCGGTCGTCTCGCCAGTCGCGATCAGCGCCACAGGAGCCGACGGTGGGCCACCGGAACTCGGACGATCGACCGGACCCTGTCCAGGCTCTCTCCGTCCCCGGCCGCGATTGCGACGGCCGCGTCGTCCATTCTGTCCCTGCTGATCGCGAGGATGTCCGCTACCACGGCCGTCTTCCGACCGAGTGCGCTCGGCTGGCGCCGCGGGAGTAGTTGCCTGTGCTCCGCTGGGCTCGCCGCCGTCGGCGGAGATATCGTTTGCCGGCGAGCTTTCGGACTCGCGCGGAGCGCGCTCGAGCGGGGCTTCGGCTACTGCGTCGCGAGCGAGCGGCTCCGTGCCGCTTTCGACCGATGCAGGAGATTCGCGATAGGGATTGTCCTCTCCGCCATTCTCGGCGGCAGGATCGCTCGTGGGGCGGGTTCCGCGGCCGCGACGTGGAGGACGCCGGCGTTCGTTCATGCAGCTGTTGTTGGTCAGGGTGAATGCGCGCGGCCACGCTTGGCGTGCCCACGTCCTGCTGGAGCGGTACTGCGATCGCGTCATCGCGAGATTGCGAGCCACATGAAGGGGCCGTATGGCGACAGTGCCACGACGGAACGCGAGATGTGACGGACTAGTGCGACGCGATTCGGTGCTGTGCCTCATACGTCTGCCGGCGCGGAACCCTCACGCGGGGCAAGACGAAATTCCTACAAGGGCGCGGCGCTTCATCTCGCTTCGTGCACCCGTCACAGACGGGCCACTGGGATTGCCGCGGGTCATTGCTCGACGGGTCGGACGCGAAACGCGATCGCAGCCGCCGGACGCAACGAGTATCGCCACTGAACGCGATTCGCGCAACCCACCCACCCCTGAAGCGATCTTCGTGCCCGGCCGACTTGCCATCTGGCCGAGGTCTTCACCCAATCCGATTTCCCGTTTCCGTCACTCCCAGCCGCCGAGACAGCGCGGCAAGGCGGCGCGCCAGCTCGTGGATGCGGTTCACGGCCGCGCGATGCTCGTTGGCGAGGGGCTCGAGCTCGAGCAGTTGCGCCTCGGCCAGGAGCGCCGTGAGGGGATTGTTGAAGTCGTGCTGGAGCGTGCGCGCCGCCTCACCAAGCGCGAGCTGCGCCCGAACTCGGCTCAGCGCCCGGGCGCGGATCTGCTCGTCGCTGTTGTACTGCCCCAACTCCGGATGGGCGCCCGGAACCGCATCTCGTTCGTCGATCAGGGCGCGAACGAGCTTCTGCGAATCGGCGCCAGGCAGCAGCAGCGCGATCAACTCGCGCGCGAGCACCGTCGAGGGCTCCGCCACTACCATCGGGGCGGACGTCCGCGGCAGCGCCCCGCTTCCGGCTCGATCCGAGTAACTTTCGTTCATGATCTCCTCCGCACTCGACGTGAGCGCCTCGGTATCTGACGCTGTACAAGAGTATAGGCAGCACGGCGACATTGCCGCATTACTCGACCGCATGAAGGCGCTTTCCATTGCAGCCGATCCAGAGACACTGATCGCGGCCACGGCCCCCTATCACGACCTCCCCGAGGTCGTGATTCCGGTCTACGAGCGGGTCGTCACCGCGCGTCCCGAGGATGCGCAGGCAATGGTGGTTCTTGCCAACGCATACTGGCTCACGGGCCGCGGCGCGGACGTGGTGGGCGCTCTCGCCGCGCGCGCTATCGCCGCCGATGCCGACAATCGCGGAGCGTGGCATCTCTGGTCGCTCAGCGAGTCCGATCCGCGTGCGCGCGTCGAGCGCTGGCAGCAGGTCGCCGAGCGGTTCCCCGCCGACCAGCTCGCGCGCGCGGCGCTCGCCGACAACGCCGCAAGTCTCGCTGGCGCGGAGCATGACCCGCTCGCGCTCGATCTCGCCGTGCGAACGTACGAAGGGCTATGGGCCGAGGCGAGCCGCGACGAGGAACGCCGCGCGCTCGAGGAAACGATTACCAAGCTCAAGGGATGGACGCTGTGAGCGCGCCGCATGACCACACCGCCGGTGCTGGCGACCCGAGCAACGCACTCGCCGAATTTCGCCAGTTTCGCGAGCGGATGAACGCCGAGATTCTCGGCGAGAACAATCTCGTCATCAATCGCTTTTTCTCGCTGGATGGACGCACCTACGAAGCGGGCGCTCTGGATGTGAAGACAAAAGAGCTGCTCGGGCTCGTCGCATCGCTCGTGCTGCGCTGCGACGATTGCGTGACCTACCATTTGGTGCGTTGCGCGGAGGAAGGGGTGACGCGCGCGGAGATGTTCGAGGCTGCGTCGGTGGGTCTGATCGTCGGCGGGTCGATCGTGATCCCGCACCTCAGGCGCGCCGTCGATCGGTGGAGCGAGTTGGAGCGAGCGGTCAAGTAGTCACGCACTCTGTCCGCGTGCGTCCCGCCCCAGATGCGGAACGAGCGCCTGCACCACACCGATCAACTCCTTGAGCTCGAAGGGCTTTCTCACGGAGGGGCACTTGCATGACAGAATCAGTTTGTCGGCCCGCTCCGAGATGTCGCCCGTCATGAACAGCGTCTGGTGGCGCAGGTGCGGATGCGTGGCCGCCGCGATCTCGAACACGACGTCGCCGCGCGTGTCCGGAATGAGTAGGTCGATGACCATGACGTCCACGTGCTCCGTGGACAGCACGGACAGCGCGCCGTCGCCCGACTGCGCGGTCACCACGTCGTAGCCGGCGCGCGTGAGGGCGATCGTGAGCACCCTGCAGATCGCGGGCTCATCGTCCACGACCAGCACCCGTAATCGCTCAGAAAACATTCCGTCCTTGATCTCGCTCATTACTCGCATCGTGCGCTCGGCCACTGCTCCATCGGAACGACCTCGTCATACGGGTTCGACCACTTCTTCTTCCGTCTGCTCGCGACGCAGGTGGTCGGCGAGCAGCCGAACGAACAACTCCGGCGGTACCTCGCGCCGGGTTTCTTTCGGCGCGCGTCCGGTCCACTCGTGCAACAGCTTGCTCAGCGTATCCGGGTCGGAATACCCGAGCTTGACGGAAATCTCCTTCAACCTGCTTCCTGGCACGCGCAACAGGGTGTAGGCGCGCAACAATCGTGCACAGATGATGAGGTGTCGCGGTTGCAGCCCAGCCGGCATCATGTGCCGGTAGAGCGACCGAGGTGCCATTCCCGCCAATCGTGCCAGCTCCTGACTGTTCTTCACCCGAGCCGGTGAGCGGAAGAGCTGCTCGATGGCGCGGGCAACGACGACTGGCAGCGCCCGCAATGGCGTAGCCAGCTCCTGCAACATCAGCTCGGCCATCGGATGCGCCGGCACGTGCTCGATCAGATCGAGAAAGCGTCGCGGTTCATCATCGAACCGGTTCAGCACTACGTGCTGCACGCCCAAGCGGGCGAGCCGTACCACGAACCGCATCGCTGTCGGAGCGAGCACGGTATACACTACCACTGGCAACGCCGGATGTTGCGCGATGATCTCCTCGATCGCCTCGGCAAGCTGCCCCTCGCGCAGGGCCGGGTCGACGATCAGCAGATCAGCCGCTTCGGCACGCAGGAGTGAGTGCAGCTCCGCCGGATCCGTTGCGGTGTCGAGGGAATGTGCGTTCCCCAACACCATGCGGAGGTGAGCGAGCAGGTTGCGTGGAAGGAGCGCTACGACGTGCAAAGCGGGGCGTGAAGTGAAATTGGCGCAAAAACCCGGTTTTCTGTCACAAAATGCCGGTTTACGCAGCGCACCGCGACCCTAGCCTTGGGATGTGGTTCAGCACGAATCGGTCATCCCACACCGGAGTCTCACATGTCCCGCCGCCAGCTCTCCCTCCTTGTTGTTGCGATTGCCTCCTTTGTTGTGACTGCGTGTGGCACGTCGCCGACAGCGCCGCGTAACGACGCGCCGATCGTGACGAACGGTGGCACGGGCTGATTCAGAGGTAGGTCACCGAAGCGCGATGACTCCAGCTTGTCGATGACGTATCTCCCTGGCAATTGTCGCGAGAGTCTCTGGCATCGGCGTTTCGGTTGGCCTGACGCGCGGAATGTCGGAAAGACTTTCGAGTTGCTCTTCGGCATCGAAAACGAGGCGGTTGTAGCCGTACTTCGCGGCGAACGCAATCGCCTCGGTGAGATTGCGCCGGGCTCCTTCGCGATCGCCGAGGCGAGACAGCCCTTCTCCCGCGTGCAACAGAAATTGCGCGTGCAGGAGCGGAGGTAATGCGGCAACATTCAGGTGGCGGCGATATCGCTCGAAGAGCGGCAGAGACCCATCGTCGGCGGCAATCTCCATGAGGTTGATCGTCGAGGTCCAACGGACGTACTGCTCCTGCGCGGTCACGGACAGCAGGGTGTACGCGTCCCGCGCCGCACTGCGGACGCCAAGCTTATAGAATGCACCGGCGATGTCGCCGAGCATTCGATCACGCTGGCGCTCGTCCGCGAGCTTGTCCAGGGCCTCGTACCCAAGCCTGATCGAGTACTCGTACTCGCCTTTCAGATGGGCGACATCCGCTCGTTCCTGGAGTGCGTGGGCGCGAAAATACTGAAGATCCGCGACTTCGGCGCGACGAATAGTGTCATCGAGCATCACTTCCGCACGCGGGTAATTGCCACGCGCGATCGACACCTTTGCTTCCGCAATGCGGGCATGCAGCGAGCCGACGAGATCACCCGCTGCGAGCGCGATGCGCCCGGCCTCAAGCGCGATTTCCTCGGCCGCGTCGAGCTCGCCGAGCTGCCGGCGGCAATAGCTCAACCGTACGTGAGCGCTGATGGCATCGTCACTATCGTGCGTCGCATGTGTGTAGGCAATAATCGTGTCGTACACGTCGGCTGCGAGCGCCAACTTGGCATCGAGGTCGAGCGAGCGCGCGTACGCCATCAAGCGAGGCGCCACGGCGTGCATGTCCCCGCAACGCGCCGCCGTCAGCGCGTCGAGCGCGCTCATGAGAATGGCGCGCGCCGGCATTCCGACCGGCATTTCCTCGAGGGATGCAGCGACCGAACGCACTCCCCAGCTATCCGCGGCGACGACGGCAGCCCCTTCCTCGATCCACGCGTCGACGAGACGCAGAAACACGAGACCCGCGCTCACCGCGCGCCACGATGGATCGCGCTCTTCGAGCGAGGCCAGCTCGGTGAAGAACGGTAAGTGACGCACGCGCTGCAATGAATCGAACACCAGTACTCTCCCAGGCTCGCAGTCCGAATCCTGATACCACAATCACATGCTCATGAGGATCGGTAGCTGACACCGAACCAGCAAGGGGGTTTTTGAGACAGAAACACCCCTCTTTTGTGACGTTATCAACATTCGATCGCACGAGGCGCCTCAACGTAAACGTGACAAACATTCCGAGGCACAACTTATCGAATGAAAGAGATGCCACACAAATAGATCCGCTCTTCACGCTTTCAGGCCGCGGCGAGATGGTGCCCACACTCCGCAACTCCCCTGAATACGGCGAGGCGTGCGGGCTACTTCGCGACGAATCGCGTCTTCGTCGAATCAAGCCTCGCGAGCTGCCTCCGAACGTCATCGCCAACCGCTTCGATGCGAGTGATGCTCTTTGCATTGAATGCGGGATCGTACGGACTGCGCGCCGGACCACCGGCCACCTCGAGCACCGCGTCGAATTTGTAGCGGTGCGTCTGACCCGTCTTGGGATCGGTCCAGCTTCCCTGCCATGCAAGCGGACGATTCTTCGGCCAGAGACCGTACGGAAGGCCGAGCGTGCGGATCTTGTAGCCCGGCACCGCGGAGTCGATGCCCATCGCATTGCGCGCGATCTGCTCCTGCACCGCCGCGTCGGGATACTTGCTCAGCTTCATGTGCCAGACCGTGTGATCGCAGAGCTCGAAGCCCTGATCGGCGAGCCACTTCACCTTCTGGAAGCGCCACTCTTTCTTCTGGCCGCCGTACTTGGGATTGTCGCCGAAGAAGTTGTGACCCGCGGCGGCGCCGTTCAGCATGCAGAACACGCCGCGGTTCTTCCAGCCGGGATGTGATTTCGCGAAGTCGAGCCAGATACCGATCGCGCTCGTCGGATCGATCGCGAGCTTGCCGTTCTGCTCCAGATACCTGAACTGCGAGTCCGACGCATCATCAAACACGAACACGACGGGCGACATCCCTGCCGGTACGTCGCGGAAGTCCTTGTCGAGCATCTGCGCGATGGTAATCGGGCGGAAGCTTCGCTTGTACGCCTCCTCGAGATCGGCGCGATAGCTCGCCGCGGTGCGCGTGTAGAGGGCGTTCTTGTCTCCGCCAATCACGTGATACTCGAGCACGGGAATTCGGCCCTGTAGATTGGCGGGCGCCGCACCAGTCTGCGCTGCCGCGGAAGGGGCAGATTTCTCTGCCGGTGTCGTTGCTGTCGCAGCGACGGCAACCGAGCCACCGGATGAGTCGCGCGTCGTTCCGGGGGTCACCGATTTGACGGTGGACGCATCGCCCCTGGAGCAGGCAGCGGCGAACAGAAGAAAGAGCGCGATCGTACGGCGATCCATTTCGAGCCTTCGGGGTCACAGGGAAGGAGGAAAAGCAGTCACGGCCGGAAACCTGCTTCCGCACCAGCCGTACAGTAATTAACCCCGCTCACCCCGACCGTGTTCTCCCTGCGTCTCAGCGACCGTTTCGCGCTCCTTCGCCATCGGTTTCGGCCGACGGACGAGCCCGCTCGCGTCTGGTTGCGGCGACACTGGCGCTCGCTGAGCGCGCTCGCGGTGCTCTGCGTCAGCGTCATCGCCTTCGATGCCTGGCTTGGCACCTGCGGCTTTGAGGGCTGCCCCACGCGCAGCGAAGTGCGCGCCTTCCGACCCGGCGAAGGAGGCCGCATCGTGGATCGGAACGACCAGTTCCTCGGCCGCATCGCTCACGTGCGCCGAGTGAACGTGCCGCTCGATGCCATACCACTGCACGTGCGGCAAGCGTTCCTCGCCACGGAGGATCGTCGCTTCTATCAGCACAACGGTCTCGACTGGCGTGGGCTCGTTCGCGCGACCGCGAGCAACGTGCGCCACATGGGCGTGCGCCAGGGATTCAGCACGATCACGATGCAGGTCGCGCGCAACTCCTTTCTCGTCAACAAGCGATATGGCCGCACGCTTCGCCGAAAGCTGATCGAGCTTCGGCTCACCCGTATCATCGAGAGCGAGCTGACCAAGGATCAGATTCTCGAGCTCTACCTCAACCTCATCTACCTCGGCAACGGCATGAACGGTGTCGAGGCAGCGAGCCGGGATCTGTTCGGCAAGAGCGTTGACAAGCTCACGGTCAGCGAAGGCGCGATGCTCGCCGCGCTTCCCAAAGGGCCGAGTGCCTACACGCCGCGCGATCATCCCGAGCGCGGCCTTCACCGCCGCAACCTCGTGCTCTCGCTGATGGCTCAGAACGGATATATCTCTCCGGCCGAGGCGCAGCGGGCCGCGAGTCTGCCACTTCGCATCGCCGAGGATGAATGGCGTCCCGACACCGGCGACGAGCCGCTCGCGCTCGATGCGGTGCGCGCGCTGATCGACTCGATTCGCCCCGATGCATTGAAGGAAGGCGACGTCACCGTCTATACGACGTTGGACCTTGCGGCCCAACGATCTGCCGATCGTGCCGTGCTGCGGCAGACGACGGCCGTCACGCGCGAGACGCAGTACGCGGGGAGTCGTGTGAAGGAGGCGGCACAGGGTGCGCTCGTCGCGCTCGATCCGCGCACCGGTGACATCCGTGCGCTCGTGGGAGGACGCCGGAGCAAACGCGGGTTCAATCGCGCATTCAACGCGAAGCGTCAGCCCGGCTCCGCGTTCAAGCCGTTCGTCTATGCCGCGGCGATGCGAGCGGGAATGACGCCGGCGACGCTCGTCGACGACGAGCCGGTCGAGGTGGAGCAGGGGCACAATGTCTGGCGCCCATCGAACTACGACGACCAATACATCGGCACGATCACGCTGAGCAAGGCGCTCGCCATCTCGTCCAATGCGGCTGCGGTGCGGGTGAGTCAGACGGTTGGCATTCCGAACGTGATTCTCGCCGCGCGTCGCAACGGCATATCGAGTCCGCTTCCGAGCTATCCCGCCATGGCGCTCGGCGCCGTCGACGTCACGCCCCTGGAGCTCGTGGCGGCGTATGCTCCATTCGGTAATGGCGGTTTGAAAGTTCATCCGCGGCTCGTACGACGCATCGAAGCGGCGGACGGCACGCTGCTGTGGAGCGCGGAGATCGCGCCGGCAGACACGGTGATGGATGCGCGCGATGCGTATCAGATCACCTCCATGCTGCGCGGCGTCGTGGATGGCGGCACGGCGAAGACGATTCGCGACATGGGAGTGCGGGGTCCGGTCGCAGGGAAGACGGGGACGACGAACAATGCCACCGACGTCTGGTTCATTGGCTACACGCCGACGCTCGTTGCGGGCGTGTGGTTCGGCTACGACACGCCGCGGCAGATCGCTCCGCATGCATCGGGAGGCCATCTGGCCGCGCCGGCGTGGGCCGACTTTTATATGAATGGCTGGCGCGAGCCGCCTGGGTCGGCGGACGGTTGGGCGCCGCCCCCGGGCATGACGATGCGCGTCATCGATCCGGAGAACGGAATGCTCGCCGGCGAATGGTGCCCCGAGCGAAAGCGCGAGTACTTCAAGCCGGGCACAGAACCGACTGAAGTGTGCAATGTGCACACGGAGCAGATGAACGATCCGGTATTCGATGTGCCGAGATCGATTCCCATTCCGGATCCCGTGCGAAAGGGAGTCGAAGGGATCGGGAACATACTGCGAAGGATCTTCCGCTTCTAAACTCGAGTTCCGAGTTTGAAGTGGGGGAGCTTTCCGGCAGTTCCTGGTTGAAGTTCTCGAGTTGAGAGCTGGTCGCAGTTGGTACTGGCGTAACACCACTCTCAGATGGGGCCTATTCGAAACGAAACGGCGTGAGTTGGGCAGTACACAGCCAGAAGGGCGAGAACGCAATTGCGTTTCCGCCCTTCGTTCCGAACGAGCCCCATGCTGAGATGCCCTTACGCCATTGGGATCAACGACCAGCTCTCAACTCGAAGACTCGCACTACAAACTGCTGGAAAACTGTCCGACTATCAACCTAGAGAATGCCAAGCTGCGAGTCGCGATCCACGGATCCACTCCCATCGCGCGAACCTTCGCCACGTCGCCGGGACGCGGGCCGAAGCCAAGCCGGTTCAGTACCTGCTGAATCTGTTGATCGGTGGTCTGCTCGCGCGGCTCCGTGGGTGACACGACGATCACCGGCGTGGGCGCGCCTGCGGACGACGCCGTGCGCGGCGCGCTGGTCGAGCACGCCGCGATCAGCAGCAGGAAAGCGAAAGTGGTTCGAGCTGGCATCAAGGT
>DATCGM010000095.1:0-4047 GCA_036508915.1 Gemmatimonadaceae bacterium | reverse complement strand
CGGGCGCGGCGCGGGAACAAGCAATGGCTGCGCTCTTCGACGTTGGCTCTCAAGGGGTGCACGAGGCGGGCGACGAGCTCGTCACGCACTTTCCTGGCGACACCGATGGCGAGATGGTGAGAGCGGCGGTGCTCGCTGCCGACCCGTCCGCGGAGATTGGGATCACCCTCATTCCGGCGGTTGACTGGGCGGAGGAGTGGAAGAAGGGCGTCGGTGCGCACGACCTGGGCACGCTGTCCATCGTGCCGCCGTGGCTGGCTCACGGACGCGATCCCGCGCGCACCATCGTCATCGAGCCGCAGATGGCGTTCGGCACCGGCGAGCATCAGACGACGCGCGGGGTCGTGCGTCTGCTCCCCGCCGTGATTCGGCGTGGCGATCGCGTGGCGGATCTCGGCAGTGGCAGTGCGGTGCTCTCGATCGCCGCGGCCAAGCTGGGCGCGTCGCACGTGGCGGCGATCGAGTTGGACCATGATTCGATCGAGAACGCTCGAGAGAACGTGGAACGCAATGGCGTTGCCGATCGCATCACGATCTTCGAGGGCGACGCGACGGTGCTGCTGCCGCTCGTTGCGCCCGTGCGTGTCGTGCTCGCGAACATCATCTCTTCGGTGCTCATTGAGATGTTACCGATGATCGCGGCGTCGCTCACGCCCGGTGGCGAAGCGATTCTGAGCGGCATTCTGCTCGACGAGCGCGACATGATGCTTGGCGTGCTTCTCGACGGCGGGTGGGATGTGACGGCAGAGGACGCGGAGGGCTTGTGGTGGAGCGCGAGGATCGCGCGCCGGTAGGGACTTTCTACGCGCCTGGTGCGTGGCGCGAACGCGCGGAGCTCGACGACGGCGCCGCGCATCATGCGCAGGTGAAACGGCTCGCGGTCGGGCACATCGTGCGTCTCTCGAGTGGAGACGGGCGTCGCGCGATTGGCGCGATCGTTGTGCTGCTCAAGCGGCGGCTCGTCGTCGAAATCGACACCGCGTCGAGGGAAGACGTCCCTGCGCCGGCTCGCGTCGATCTGTGGGTGCCGATCGGCGATCGAGACCGCATGCTCATGCTGGCGGAGAAATCCGTGGAGCTGGGGGTCTCGTCGTTGCGACCGGTCGTTTACGGCCGCTCGCGTTCGGTGTCCGCACGCGGCGAGGGCGACAGCTTCCGCGAAAAGCTTCGTCTGCGCATGATCGGCGCGTTGGAGCAATGCGGCAGCGCGTGGCTACCGGAGCTTCATCGCGATGGGACGCTCGAAGTGGCGCTTGCAGCGGACGCCGCCTCGCGCGAGGGAGACCGCCTACTGCTCGACGCAGAGGGCGAATCGATCGGCGAGGTCATGCACGCCCTCGATGTTCCCGTGCGACTCGCTCTGGGTCCGGAGGGCGGACTGGAGGAAGAGGAGCGCGTGCAGTTCATTCGTGCCGGATGGCGCACGGTGTCGCTCGGTGGCAACGTTCTTCGCTTCGAGACGGCGGGCATCGCCGCACTCGCGATCGTGCGCTCACACCTACGGTAAAGGTCGATGTCCGAGAGCTGTCTGTTCTGTCGAATCGTCCGCAAGGAGATTCCGGCGAAGATCGTGCTCGAGAACGAGCACGTCATCGCATTCCGGGACATCCACCCAAAGGCGCCGACGCACGTGCTCGTGGTGCCGCGCACGCACGTGGCGACGCTTGATGCGGCAACGGACGCACGCATGCTCGGAGAGATGCAGCTCGCCGCCGCGACGATCGCGCGCGCGGAGGGAATCGTGGAGGGCGGATATCGAACGGTCGTCAACTGCGGAGCAGATGCGGGGCAGACGGTCCTTCACGTACATCTGCACTTGCTGGGCGGGAGAAAGCTGAGGTGGCCACCGGGGTGAGTTCGAGTTTTGAGTGGCGAGTCGGACTGTAAACTTCAGTTGGTGGTTGAAGTTTCACGCAGTGCGCAGTTGTAGTTTAGCTGCGTTTGCGCAGTCGAACTCTACTCGGCACTCGCGAACTTGAACCACAAACTGCAAGTGACTCTCCGACTCACAACTTGCAAACTTCAGTCGCTTGCTGGTTGCTTCCCCCGCCCGGTAACTTGACCTCTCTGATGCCTCTTCGAATTGAGCATGCAGGGGTGAACGCTCACGCCCTCGGCATCCTCGAGTTTCCGCGCCTGCTCGAGCTGGTCGCCGAGCGCGCGGCCTCGGCCCCGGGTGCGGCGCGCGTTCGGGCGCTGACGCCCAGCTCGGACCTCGCGTGGCTCGAGGGTGAGCATCGTCGCATCGGTGCGGTCCGGTCGTTGCTCGGCAGCGAGCCAGTGTGGCGGCCCGAACCGGTGCCCGAGCTGTCTGGCCCCATTCAGCGGTTGCGCGTGATGGGCAGTGTGTGGAATGGTCAGGAGCTGGTTGCCGGGGCAATTCTTCTGCGCTCGGCGCGTCGCACGCGAGACGCGCTCCGCGACGACCGGCGCCCCGCGGTGATCCGCGCGGTGCTCGGCAGCTTCGCAGAGCGCATGGTCGTCGCGAAGGCGCAGGAGGAGCAGATCGAGCGCGCGCTTGGCGAGGACGGCGTCGTGAAGGATGATGCGTCGCCGGCGCTGCGGCGCATTCGGCGAGAGCTGCGTGCGTCGCACGGCGAGCTCATTCGCATTCTCGAGCGCGTGATGGGCAGCCTCGAGTCGCATCATCGTGCGCCCGACATGTCCGTCACCATACGAGACGGCCGTTATGTGATCCCGGTGCGCCGGGAAGGCGTGAAGGGTGTTGGCGGAATTGTGCATGGCACCTCTGGCACCGGCGGACTGATGTTCGTGGAGCCGCCCGCCGCGGTCGAGTATGGAAATCGTATTCGCGAGCTGGAGGCGGAGGAGCAGGAGGAGGTGGAGCGGATTCTGGCCGAACTCACCGACCACATTCGTCCGCATCGCGAAGCGCTCGCCGAGTCGCTCGAGGCGCTGGCCGAGCTGGATTCGCTGCATGCGCGCGCGCGATACGCGATTCAGTTCGCGTGCACGCCGGCCGATCTCGTGCCTGCCCGCGACGGATTCGCCATCCATGACGGACGTCATCCGTTGCTGCTCGCGAAGGGCGCGGACGTCGTACCCTTCGATCTTGCGATGTTTCCCGGCGAGCGCACGCTGCTCGTGTCCGGACCGAACACCGGTGGAAAGACCGTGCTGCTCAAGGCACTTGGTCTCGTGTCGATGATGTCGCAGGCGGGCATTCCCGCGCCCGTTGGTTCCGAGAGCCGGATCCCGGTGTTCGATGACGTGCTCGCCGACATCGGCGACGAACAGTCGATCGAGGCCAGTCTCTCGACGTTCTCTGCGCATCTCAGGAATCTTTCAGAGATTCTCCGTCTGGCGACGGCGGACTCGCTCGTCCTCATCGACGAGTTGGGCTCGGGAACCGATCCGCAGGAGGGTGGGGCCCTCGGCTGGGCGATTCTCGAGACGCTGACGGCACGCGGTACGACGACGCTCGCATCGACCCATCTTGGCCAGCTCAAGGAGCTCGCCACGCAGGTGCCCGGCGTCGTCAACGCGTCGCTGCAGTTCGACGCCGTGCAACTCGCACCGACATACCGGCTCATCAAGGGAATTCCCGGACGGTCGTACGGCATCAGCATCGCGCGCCGGTTGAACCTTCCCGCGGAGATCGTAGCGCGTGCGGAAGAGCGTCTGCCGCAGGGCGAGCGCGACATGGCGGCGCTGCTCGAGCGTCTCGAGACGAAGGAGGAGGAGCTGGCGGTGCGCGAGCGCGATGCGACAGTCATGCTCGACGACGCGCGCGATCGCATCGCGACGGTGGTGAAGCGCGAGCACACCGTGCGCGAGCGCGAACGAGCCGTCGAGAAGGCGAGTCGCCAGGAGGCGCGGAAGTACGTGCTCGAGGCACGCGCGGAGATCGACAGGACGATCAAGGCGTTGAAGAAGAAGGGAGCTGAAGCAGCCGATAGCGCCATCGATGAGATGGGTCGCGAGGCGCGCCGACGGGCGGAGGAGCTCGCCGCGAAGCAAGCCAACGTGCTCGATCGCCTCGACGCCGAAGAGCGTTCGGCGCAGCGGAAGCGCGGTACGGTGCGA
>DATCGM010000094.1:0-8141 GCA_036508915.1 Gemmatimonadaceae bacterium | reverse complement strand
CGCCACGTCCGGCTACGCAGGCGGAAAGGTCGCGAAGCCGAGCTACGAGAGCGTCAGCACCGGCACGACTGGACACGCCGAATCGGTGCGCGTCGTCTACGATCCGTCGAAGGTTGCGTTCACCAAGCTGCTCGACGTCTTCTTCACCGTGGCGCACGACCCGACGCAGCTCAACCGTCAGGGACCCGACCACGGCACGCAGTATCGCTCCGCGCTCTTCTATACGAATGACGCGCAGAAGGCGGCGACGCAGGCCTACATCGCACAGCTCACGAAGAGCGGCGAAGTGAAGGGGACGGTCGTGACGCAGGTTGCTCCGCTGAGCGCCTTCTACGTCGCCGAGTCGTATCACCAGGACTACGCGACGCTGCATCCGAACGATCCGTACATCTATTACAACGACGCGCCGAAGGTTGCGGCACTCAAGAAGCAGTACGCTTCTTTATGGACGGACAAGCTGGCCGCACACTGAACTGCCGTCTGATAGTCAGACTGTCAACCGCCTATCGTTGCACGACCGTTCCCGCTCTCGGCTCGACGAGCGCCTGATAGACGAGCGTGGGAAATTTGGCCGCGACATCGGTTCTGTTTGGAAGCTGATTGATCATGAAGACGATGACGAGCCCTTCCTTCGGATCCACCTTGTACGTGCTCGCGTATGCGCCGCCCCAACCGAAGCTGCCGACCGACGCAAGCCCATCCGCGCCAAGCTTCTCCACCGTCTGAAAGCCGAGCCCGAAGCCCTCGCCCGGAGTGCCGTACAGCGTGCCGCTCTGATTGGTCGTCATCAGATCCACCATCTTTGGCGAAAGATAGCGCACGCCGTTCATCTCGCCGTGATTCAGAATCATCTGGAGAAATCGGGCGTAGTCACGCGCCGAGGAGAGAAGCCCGGCGCCGCCGGCAAAGCTCTTTCGTGGGCCCTCGACGTAGTCGCCCTGCCCGCGCGGACCATTCGGCGCACGTCTCAACTGGCCCGCGCTATCGGTGTACACCGTCACGAGCCGCGCGCGCTTCGACGTCGGGAGGAAGAAGTGCGTGTCGTTCATGCCCAGCGGAGCCGTGATACGCGTGCGAATGAATTCGTCGAGCGGCATGCCCGACGCCCGCTCGACCACGCAGCCGAGGATGTCGATGTTGTAGCCGTAGACCCACGCTTCACCGGGCTGGGCGACGAAGGGCAGCGTCGCCAGCCGCTCCATCGTCGTGCAGATCGGCTCGTCCTTGTCGGCCGTGTACCATCCCCAGCCGGCTGCCGGTCCGAGTGCCTTTGCCGAGTACTGCTGGGCGACGAACGCATCAGTGCCGTACGAGATGCCGGCGGTATGCGTGAGCAGATCCTTGATCGTGATCTGCCGCTTCGCGGGCACCGCTGTACGTCCGCTGTCGGCGCGCGATGCGACCGTGGTGTGCGCGTACGCGGGAATGAAGCGGCTCACAGGATCGCCGAGCGCGATCCTGCCATCCTCGACGAGCATCAGCACCGCGACGCTCGTGAGCGCTTTCGACTGAGAGGCGATGCGGAAGATCGCGTCCGTCGTCATGCGTCGGCCGGACTCCTTGTCTGACCACCCGACGCTGTGCTCGTACGCGACCTTGCCGTCCCGCAACACGAGACCGACCGCACCGCCGATGCGATTGGAGTCCACGTACTGCTGCATGAACCGGTCGATGCGCGCCAGCCGGTCCGGGGCGAACCCGAGCTTCGCGCCGGCGCTCGGCCGCTGCGCATGAATTGCGAGCGGAAGAGCGACGAACAGTGCCGCGGTTGACAGCAGGCGACGGAGGCTCATGCGAAATCTCATACACGCAAGTGGTCTGGGCGCCAATCACGGATCATGGCTTTGATCTGGGCGCGGCCGGTGATGCCATCGTTGATGACTTTGGTCGCGAGCTGAGGAAGCTCGGCGTCCGAAGCGAAGCGAAGGGCGATGAGCTGGCTGGGCGTGAGATCGTCACAGCGCTGTAGCATCTCGGGTGGCATCAGCCGAGCAAGGCGCAGCCGCTCCTCGAGGCGGATGAGACGGTCCTGTGCCGCGAGTGGAAACTGTCGCGCGTACCAGAACACCAGCATCAGCGTGATCGCGACGACAAGCGCCGCATACGTGTCGCCGTTTGGCCGAGTCGCGACACGGTACAGCGTCCAAACCAGGTTGAGCAGGGCGAGCGAGCCGGCGACGAAGTGATAACCGGGCACATAGCGAGCGTGGTGCGCGGCGCTCTGCTGGATTGCTTGTTCACTCATGGCGATCCTCGTCGGTCAAGGGGTGTGTACGGCAGGAAAGAACGCGTAGCGCGCGGCTCAGTCGAGCGTGTGCCGTTCGGGTACAGAATACGGGCTTAGAGCCGCGACCGCGAGCAGTAGCAGTACCGCGAGCCACGCCGCGCTCAGACCGGAGCCATCCATCTCGACCTCATGGCCGGCAAAGACCTCGACTGCTCGACCGACGTTTCGCGTCAGAAGCAGGATGCAGGCAGTCACCGCGGAGACACTCGCGATCGCAAATGGGGGCGCGCCGAGTCCGGTGGGCCCGCTCTCCGGCCGAATGTGCGCAAAGGCCGCAAGCACGAAGGCGACCACCGCAATTGCCGCGGCAACCGGTGCGAGTCGCACCAGCCGATATGCGACCACTGCGCCCTCCGCCCGCTCGCAATGTCTCGGAACTGGGGGTGCGTCGTACCACCCGCACTGCGCGTAACGTTCGCGGCTCGCGTCGCCGCTGATCGAGCGGGATACGCCGAGCAGTCCGAACTCGTATGTGACGGTCGGGAGCTCGAGGCGGCCCCACGCCGCCTGGCTCGCCCAGAAGAGCAGCACTGCATCGAGCGCGATCAACACGGTGGTGAGACGACGCAGCCAGGTTCGCATGATCGCCTAAGTCAGGTGTGGCGGCGCAAGTGATCGGTTACCCGAGATTCTCGGCAAGAATACGCTCAAAGCTTTCGACCAGTCGATCAGCATCCGCGGCATCGAACGGCATCGGTGGCCGAATCTTCACGACGTTGTGATACGGCCCGTCCGTGCCAAGCAGAATACTCATCTCGCGCATCCGATTGGCGACGAACGATGCCTCGTCTCCAGCTGGCTCACGCGTCTCGCGATCTCGCACCAGCTCGACGCCGAGAAACAATCCCGAGCCACGCACATCACCGATAATCTCGTACCGCTCGGCAAGCGCACGCAACCCGCCGAGCATCCGCGCACCAACAGCGAGCGCATGCGCCTGTAGCTTCTCCTCTTGGAGAACATCGAGCACCGCCAGACCGACCGCGCAAGACACGTTGTTTCCGCCGAAGGTACTGAAATATTCCATTCCGTTGTCGAAGGCATCTGCGATCTCGCGCGTCGTGACGACCGCCGCCATCGGATGGCCATTACCGAGCGGCTTGCCCATGACGACGATGTCGGGCACGACGCCGTGCGCCTCGAACGCCCAGAAATGCGTGCCCATGCGTCCGAGTCCGGTCTGTACTTCGTCGGCGATGCACACTCCTCCCGCGGCGCGAACCGATCGATACACGTTCGTGAGATAACCCGGCGGAAGCATGAGCTGTCCGCCCACGCTCGGACACGTCTCGGCGATGAACCCGGCGAGTCCGCGTCCGTTCTGCTGTAACTCGCCCACTATCGCCGCGACCTGCGCCGCGTACTTCACTCCCGCTTGGCGGTCATCGCGCCGGTACGCGCCACGGTAGTCGTCGGGCAGTGGCGCAACGTGCACCCAGTCTGGCGCACCCGCGCCTCCGGGTCCCGCATGCTTGTAGGGGCTGATGTCGATGAGCGCTGTCGTGTTCCCGTGATACGCGGCCTCGAGCACGATCATGTCGCGCTGGCGTGTGTACGCGCGCGAGAGACGCAGCGCCAGCTCGTTCGCTTCGCTGGCCGAGTTGACGAAGAAGCACACGTCCAACGGTGGCGCGAGCGTCGCGACGAGACGCTCGGCGTATTCCGCGAGATGATCGTTGAGATAGCGAGTGTTGGTGTTGAGCACCGCCATCTGTGCCTGCGCAGCGCGCACGACGCGTGGATGACTGTGCCCGACGTGCGGAACGTTGTTGTAGGCGTCGAGATAGCGACGACCCTCGTCGTCGAACAGGTATTGCCGCCAGCCGCGAACGATGCGCACCGGATCGCGATACGCGATGCTCAGGTTGCCGCCGAGGAAATGGCGACGACGCGCGAGCGACTCCGCTCTGCTCAGGGGCGCGGCTGGAAAACGAGATGAAGGGATGCCGACGATGAGATTGGGATTTGGCGAGAGGCTTCGCCACACGCTTCGCTGACTCGCCCGGACGATGCCCGGAAAGTCGGTGTCGAGGCCGAGCGTGTCGGTGATGATCTGCAGGTGCAGATGCGGCGTCCATCCGCCATTCACATCCGGCGCGCCGAGGGTTGCGAAACGTTGGCCACGCGCGATCGGCTGGCCGACGGACAATCCCTCGAGCGACTCTCGGCTCAGGTGCCCATAGAGAGTGAAGAACGCAATTCCATCGTCGGTCGCATGACGAAGGACGACCACCGGCCCGTAGTCCTGATGCGTGCGATTGTCGGCGAAGGCATGTACGGTGCCGTCCAGCGGCGCGTGAATCGCCGTACCGGCATCCGCGAAGAGGTCGAGCCCGATGTGAATCGTGCGCCATTCGTCGGCCGGCTCAGGCCCTGTTGCGAAGTACGGCGCTGTGTTGAGCAATCGCGCTTCGTCGTACCGTCCGACGGCGATACGAACGCCGTCGGCTTGCATCACGGTCGCGATGCGACGCGTGAGAAACGGCTCCATGTTTTCAAGAGAATCGCCACTGACGAGTGGGCTACCGACGCTGAGATCGAGAACGGCGCAGGGTTCCGAACGCAAATCGACGTCGAGCACAGGAGCGAGACTGTCAGTATTTGCGCGAAGCCAGTCGCGCACGCGCGCGCTCGAAGCGACAGGCTCGAGGCCGCACGCATCGCGAAACACAGCGGTTGCCAAGCCGAAGGGCACACCAGCCAACACAGGCAGCGTGCGCCGAATCGCCTGCTGGCTGACGTCCAGATAGTCGTTGTCCGGGCTCTGTCGGCGCTGATGCGCCGCGAGACAGGCACTGGTGCAGAGGCGCAAGACGACGAGTCCGAAGAGTGCGGAAAGCTCGTTATCGGAGAGCGGGAAGACGGCGTGAGACCCAAGAACCATGGCAGCTATTGCAGCCACCGGGTCGGAAGACTCGAGGCTCACATAGGCCGCCGCGATGGCCAGATCGGCGATCGAGTAGCCATGCACCATGTCGCCGAAGTCGACGATCCCCACGACACTCTGGCCGTGCGAGTAGAGATCATCGCCGCCACCAACCAGCACATTGTAGTCGTTGAGATCGTTGTGCAGCGCGCTTCGGCGTAGCGTCGGCAGCAGCGGTGCGACATCACGATCGAATCGCGCGATAAGCACATCGATCGTCGCGCCGAGCGACCTGTCGTCGATCAGGGAACGATGCTCGCCGACGACCTGCCGCCCCTTCGCGAGATCCCAATGGAAATCGCGATGGATCGCCGGATGATCGAAGTCGGAAAGTCCCTGACTCAGGGCGCCAATGCGACGCCCGAAGTCCTCGAGTAGTGCGGGAGTGCGCCGGCGCACGGTCGCGAGCGGTACGCCAGGGAGATGCGTCACCGCCCATACGAGGTGATGCCGGTCGCCCGGAGCGGCGACGTCGGTGATGATAGCGCCGCTGCGGGTAGCAATCACTCGGGGCACGACGTCGAGCACCGGCGCGAGATGCGACATCGCCTGCTGCTGCGCATCGATCATCGCCGGCTCTTCGAGCGCGTTCGCAATCTTGAGCACGACGCGGTCGCCGCTCGCTGTCTCGAGGAGAAAGTTCTGATCGCGTTCGCTCGTCAGCGCGGTAGCTTTCGCGTCGAGACCGTAGAGGTCGCGGGCGAGTTGCGCGGCGGAAGTGGCGTTGAAATGGGGCGCGTGATCGAGCATCGAGGACAGTGGGGCAGTGAGATGTCGTGAAGTGAAACACACTGTCATGGCTTCAGGCCAAGTCCATACAGCTTCGACGCATTCCCCCGCATCACCATCGTCGCGATCTCCTCGGCGCGCAACCGAGTGATCTCGCCATCCCGCATCATGCCTGTGAGTGCGATCGCGAGCGCCTGCCTCCCCGTGGTCGTCGCGACCCACGCCGCGAGCTCCCATCCGGCATCCGGGCCGGTGGCGAAGGCATCGGTGCCGAAGAGCACCCTGTCCGGCCATTGCGTCAGCCACCCACGCAGAATGGCAGCGAGCGTACTTGGTGAGTGGACGAGCGTCAGCGCCGACATGTCGAGATAGACGTTCGGCTTCCCGAGCATCGCACCGGCCTGGTTGGCGAAGATGCCGCCGCCATGCACGATGACGAAGTGCGTCCCGCGCAACGTCGAATCATTGAACGCGGGCTCGAGCAGAAGAGGATCGCCTCCTGCGACTCGATAGAAGCCACCGCCTCCTTCGTACGAGTGAATGTGCACCGCCATGCCGAGCCGGCCGGCCTCGCGTGCGATCTGTCGAAACAGATAATCCTGAAGCGTTTTGTACTCGGCGTGCGTGGGCGTTCCTCCACTCGCGTATCGCGCATACACGCGACGCGCGACATCCGCCGATGCGTCGTCGAAGTCGAGCTTGCGGAGATACGCCGCCTCGAACTTCACGGCGATGCACCCGTCCTTCCGCTGACGCTCGAGCGTAGGTGTCACGATCACGCGCAGATACTGGTCGAGCGTGGGCGGCACCTGCTTCAGGTGAAGGTCGGTCAGATAGCGACGTAGCAGACGCTCCTCGAGTGGATACAGCACTCGATTGTCAGGCGTCGTTCGCTCCGCCGCGGTGGAAAGCGGAAGCATCAGCGCGTCCACGTACGACGCCCAGCGAAAGCGCGGCGGCGCGAGTCCGGGTCCCATGGCGATACGGTTCCCGACCATCACTTCAGTGCCGATGCGGTCGAGCACCCATTCGGGGAAGTGATTTCCCTGCTCGCTCGCGACGCGCTTCATCGTCGCGCGCAGCTCTTTCATGTGCGGCTCGCTGAGATCGTCATACTTGTATCCGTAGAGTGCGCGATATGCGGCGAGCCATGTCGGGCTCTCGGGGCGCAGACGCATCGGCGAATCCGCGGGAAGAAGTCCGTCGAGCGGAAGGGCATCGAAATCGGAATCGGCGGGCGAGACCGAGTTCACGTGAGTGTGGTTATCCACCGCCCGGATGTTGGCGATGAACGCGGCGAGCGAGGAGTCCACCGGCGATTGAGCGTACGCGGCCGCGGAGCCACACAGCGTGAACAGCATAGCGATGACGAAGGTACGCACTCGCATGTCAGGCCTCCTGGAATTCGGAATCACGGGGATGAAATATCCTGTCGCTCTGTCGCTCCGTCGCTCGCGCGACGATCGCCGTCGCCGCGAGATCGCCCGTCACGTTGAGCGTCGTCGCGAACAGATCGGGGAGCGCATCGACCGCGATGAGAATGCCGATCCCCTCGGCCGGCAGCCCGATGGCGGCAAAGAGCGGCGTGAGCATGATGAAGGCGCCGCGCGGAATGCCAGGCACTCCGAACGCGAGGAAGACCGCCGCGAACGCAACCGTCGCCAGCTCGCGTGCATGAAGGGGCACGCCGTAAAACCATCCGACGAAGAGCGCACCCATCGTCCATGAAACCGGTGCCGCAATCTTGAAGGTCGAGACGGCGAGCGGCAGGACGAATCCCGTGATGCGCTTTGGCAAGCCGAGTCCAAGCTCCGCGCTCTCGACGAGCGCCGGCAGTGACGCGATGGACGAGCTGGAGCTGAATGCGATCAACTGCGCAGGGAGCGCGGCGCGTGCGAAACGGCGGATGGGAATGCCACCAAATACCGCAACGACGGGATAGAGCAGCGCGATGACGAACACGCATCCGATCGAATACGCAGCGACGTAGAACCCGATCGCGCCGGCGAGTCCCGCGCCAACATGCGCGGCAAGGGGCAGCACGAGCGCAAAGACGCCGATAGGTGCGAGCAGGACGATCCACCGCACCATGACGAGCATCGCGTCGGCCAGGGCGCGGAAGAAGCCGAGCAGCGCTACGCGGGCCGGCGCCGGGCTGCGTGCGATGGCGAGCGCGAAGAGCAGCGTGAAGATGATCAG
>DATCGM010000093.1:0-3500 GCA_036508915.1 Gemmatimonadaceae bacterium | reverse complement strand
CGCCGACGCGCGCGCAAAGATCGAGGGCGCGCCGCGCTTCATCTACATCGGCGCGCGTCGCTCTCTCACCGGTCTGAACGCCGACCAGTGGATTGCGTGCAAGCCCGGCAGTGAGCTCGCCATCGCCAACGCCCTCGCTGGCAAGGGCTCCATCGCCGATGCCGCCACGCAGAGCGGAGTCGCTGAAGCCACGCTCACGCTTCTCCAGCGGGAGCTCGCGTCGGCTAAGCCAGCGCTCGTGCTCTCCGGCGCGTCCACGTCGAACGCGCTCGCCCTCGCCCTGGCCGTCGCGGCGATCAATCAGAGCAGTGGCGCCATTGGCGTCACTATTCGTCCCGCCGAGGCGCTCGGCGCGTTCGACGGTGCGGCGCGCTTCAGCGACGTCGTCGCCGCGGTCGAGCGCATGCGCGCGGGGCAGGTGCCCATCGCCTTCGTCCGCGGCGTGAATCCGGCCTACAATCTTCCCGCCGGTGCCAAGTTCGCCGAGGCGTTCGCGAAGGTGCCGTTCAAGGTCAGCTTCTCGCTCTATCCAGACGAGACGACCGAGCTGTGCGACCTGATCCTCCCCGATCTGCACTCGCTCGAATCCTGGGGCGACGCGGAAGCGGCCAAGGGCACGATGTCGCTCCAGCAGCCGGCGATGGATCCGGTGTTCTCCGGCACGCGCGCCACGGCCGACGTCCTCATCCAGCTCGCGCAGAAGGACCCGGCCAACGCTGCGAAGTACGCCCAGAAGGATTATCGCAGCTGGCTGATGAGCCGCTTCCCTGGAGGGATGAACGCGTTCACGGCGGCGTTACAGAAGGGCGTCGCCGTCGGCAGCGTCGCGCCCCGCGCCGTGGCGGCGTCCGCTGCGCTGCCGGCCGCGCAGCCGATGGAGCAGACGCAGGGCGAGTACTTCCTCGTCACGTATCACTCGCCAGTGCATGGCGACGGCCGCGGCGCCAACAAGCCCTGGCTCCAGGAGCTGCCGGATCCCGTCACCAAGGTGCTCTGGAGTTCCTGGGTCGAGATCCATCCGGAAACGGCGAACAGGCTCGGCATCGAGCGCGGCGACATCGTGGAGGTCGGCACGGCGCACGGCAAGGTGCGCGCGCCCGCCTACCTCTATCTCGGCGTCCGTCCCGATACGATCGCGCTCGCGATCGGACAGGGGCACACCTCCGTCGCGAAGCTCGACGATCACGACGGCAAGAATTACAAGGCGATCCCGACGCAGTGGGGCTACGGCCGCTACGCGCGCAACCTCGGCGTTCGCGCGCACGATCTGCTCGGTGTCGGCGGCAATGCAGCGGGCGGCTTCTCGCTCGTGAGCACGAAGGCCTCACTCACCAAGACGGCTGACAGCGAGCAGCTCATCTCCACCGAAGGCTCGGCGCGCCAGCATGGTCGCGGCATCGCGCAGGCGATTCCGATGAGCGCGCTGCTCGCCGGTGCGGCGGGTGGGGACAAGTTGGCTGGCAAGCAGGATGGCCAGGAGAAGAAGGCGGGCGAACACGAGGTCCCCGGCGAAGCGAATCACGCCTTCCTTCCCGGACTCAAGTCGCCCGTCGCCGCCGACGCGCAAGGTGACTTGGGCGCGCCGACCGCGAAGGATCAGGGCAAGAACAAGGGCATGTACGCGGAGGACCACTGGTCGGGGATGGCGAGTCGCCGCTGGGCGATGACCATCGATCTCGCTCGGTGCACGGGCTGCTCGGCATGCGTCACTGCGTGTTACGCCGAGAACAACATTCCCACCGTTGGCGCATCATGGCAGAACGCCACGATATATGCGGTCGCGAAGGCGGGCTTCAACATCACGCGCAGTCGCGAAATGAACTGGATCCGGCTCGAGCGCTATTTCGAGGGCGCGGACGAAGGACAGTTCACCGAGGACTTCGAAGCCCGCTTCGTCCCGATGCTCTGCCAGCATTGCGGCAACGCGCCCTGCGAGCCGGTCTGTCCGGTCTATGCGACCTATCACTCGCCGGATGGCCTGAACGTCCAGGTCTACAACCGCTGCGTCGGCACGCGCTACTGCGGCAACAACTGCCCGTACAAGGTTCGCTACTATAACTATTTCGGCTACGGCGAAGCGGATCGCAAGCAGTACGCCTTCCCGGAGCCGCTCGACTGGCAGCTCAACCCGGACGTCACCGTCCGTGCCAAGGGCGTCATGGAGAAGTGCTCGATGTGCGTGCAGCGCATCCGCGAGGCCGAGTCCCGCGCCAAGTCGGAGGGACGCGCGCTCGTGGCGGACGAGTTCACGGTGGCCTGTGCCCAGGCATGTCCGTCGCGCGCGATCACCTTCGGCGACGCCGCGGATCCCTCGTGGACGGTGTCGTCGCTCGTCGACGACCGGCGCGCATACCACGTGTTCGAAGAGCTCAACACCTATACCGCGGTGGTCTACTTGAAGAAGGTCAACCATCCGGGGCCGGCGTCGCCGGCCAAGGCGTAACCATGGCCACCATGGCACCGCCCCGCCCCGATAAGGAACACCTTCGCGGTCCCAATGTCGCGACGGCGAGCAATCGCCTGCCCGGCGTCAAGGATTACGCGCAGGTCGACCGCGAGATCCTCCGCACGCTCCAACCGACGCTCGTGTGGTTCGTGCTGCTCGGCGTCTCGGTTCTCCTCGTCGTCCTCGGCGGCGCGACTTGGGCATATCAGATCTATGAAGGGACCGGCGTCGCCGGCTACCGGGGGCCGGTGTTCTGGGGCGTCTACATCATCACCTTCGTCTTCTGGATCGGCATCGGTCACGCGGGCACGCTGATCTCGGCCATTCTCTATCTCTTCCGCGCCGGCTTTCGCACGACGATCTATCGCGTGGCGGAAGCGATGACGGTGTTCGCCGTCATGACGGCCGGTATCTTCCCGATTCTTCATCTCGGGCGGCCGTGGAAGTTCTTCTGGTTGATTCCGTATCCGAACTGGCGGCTCCTCTGGCCGAATCCGAAGAGCCCGCTCATGTGGGACGTCTTCGCCATTCTGACCTACCTCACGGTTTCCGCGACCTTCTTCTATATCGGGCTCATACCCGACATCGCCGTGCTGCGAGATCGGGAGACGAACGCAGTCCGAAAGCGCATCTTTTCCGTGCTCGCTCTGGGCTGGCGCAACTCCGACACCGAGTGGCGCCACTTCACCCGCGCCTATCTCTTCCTCGCCGCCTTCGCCACGCCGCTCGTGCTTTCCGTGCACAGCGTCGTGTCCTTCGACTTCGCGATGGCGCTGACGCCCGGCTGGCACACGACGATCTTCCCGCCCTACTTCGTCGCCGGCGCCATTTTTTCGGGCATCGGGATGGTCTTCACGATCATCATCCCACTCAGGAAGTTCTTCAAGCTCGAGCACTACGTCACCATCAATGATCTGGACGCAGCGGCCAAGCTCTGCCTCTTCACCTCGACCGTCGTCGGCCTCGCCTATCTGACGGAGTTCTACGTCGCCTGGTTGTCCGGCAACAAGTTCGAGCAGGAGTTCTTCTGGAACCGCGTCTTCGGTCAATGGGC
>DATCGM010000092.1:0-25851 GCA_036508915.1 Gemmatimonadaceae bacterium | reverse complement strand
GGACGGGACGCCGGTAGCGGACGTTCGCTTCGAAAGGCACGACGGGGTGTGGCCAGTCCGGCACACCCCGTCGTGCCTTTGCTTCCTTCCTGCGCGGCCCACCCCTAATATCCGGCCATGCAACCGCTCGAGCGCCAAGTGCTCGACGCCCTCCCGATCACCATCTACACGGTCGATCTCGATGGGCGGATCACCTTTCTGAACAGGTCCTGGTCGCGGTTCGCACAGTCGAACGGCGCGCCCCAGCTTTGTGACGAGCGCGCCGTGCTCGGCGCGTCGATCTGGGACGCGATCACCGATCCGACCGTGCGCATACAGGTCGAAGCGGCGATGGCCACGCTGAGCGAGGGACGCGCGACGTCGTCGAGCTGGGAGTTTCCATGCAGCTCCCCCACCGAGGAGCGCATCTTCCTCATGCAGCTGAGCGCGCTGGGCGCCGCGCACGCGATCACAGGCTACGTCTTCTCCACCGTCGACATCACGCCCAGCCACCGCTCGCGCGAAGACAAGCGACGGTTCAAGGCGATCGGTGAAATCTCGGCCGGCCTCGCTCGCGAGCTCCGCAATCCGCTCTTCGGCATCTCCGCGGCTGCGCAACTGCTTCGCTTTCGCGTGAAGGACGATCCGGTCGTGGAGAAGAATGTCGGCCGCATCCTGCACGAGGTCGAGCGACTCAAGAGCATGGTGACCGCGCTGCTCGAGTTCGGTCGCCCGAACCCGATTCATCTGGAGCCGGGCGATCCCGACGCGGTGTGGGACGAGGTGATCGAGAATCAGCGCGGCCGGCTCGAAAGTCGCGCTCTGCTGCTGCATCGCACGCGGGCCGAATTACCGGCGCGCTACGCGATCGACACGCAGCAGCTCGCGCAGGTGTTCATCAATGTGCTCGTGAATGCGAGCGACGCAGCGCCCGAGGGGACCAGCCTCACACTCCACACGACGGTGCTCGCGAGCGGGGCATGGCGCTGCCGCCTGCACAACGGCGGCGCCGTGATTCCCGCCGAGGTGCTTCCGCGCGTGTTCGAGATTTTTTTCTCGACCAAGCCTGGCGGCACTGGCATAGGGCTCGCCCTCTGCCAGCGCATCATCGAGGAGCACGGTGGGACGATCTCGATCGAGAGCGCGCCAGAGCTCGGAACCACCGCGACGATCATCCTTCCCGCAACGTGATGGTGCGCAAAATCTACCGTCTCTCATTCGTAAGTTGTTTACCAGCAGCGTTTTACGTCACTATGCTTGCGTAACGCGCATCTCACAATAACCGTCATCGCCGGTACGGGCCTTCCCTGACGACGTCAACCGGCAGCGGAGTCATTCCCATCGCAGCGGCTGCAGGCGACTGTTATCTTCCGCCGCCATGCCGGAACCGACTCTCTCTCCCGTCGCGCTGCTACGCGCGCATTCGCGCCACGCCCCCTGGAACGCTCGCGGGCTCGCGGCGCACGTGACCGCGCTCGTCGACGCTGCCGGGATTCGCCCAACGAACGCTTCCGCCCGCGTGTCGCCGAGTGCGCGCTCGGTCCGGTTCTATGTGGCGAACGGTCTGCTCGATCGCCCGGAGGGAGCCGGCACGGCGGCGACGTACAACTACCGCCATCTGCTCCAGCTCCTCGCGATCAAGATCCGGCAGCGCGAAGGCGCCACGCTGAACCTGATCAAGAGCGAGATGACGGAGGTCACCGGCGACATGCTCGAGCGCCGCGTGGCGGCCTCGCTCGCCCCTGCACTCGGCGCCCAGGCCGACGTCGCCGTGCGCAACACCGACGAGGACCGCTCGGCAAGCTGGCGTCGGGTCCCCGTGGCCGACGGCATCGAGATTCACGTGCGCGACGATTCGCCTGCGGCACGCGACGAAGCGCTCGTCGCGATGCGAGAGGCTGTGCGCGCCGCGCTCGGACGCGCGGATATCCGCTAGAGCAGGCGCGAGAGCAGCCCCGCGCCGGTCTCGATTACGTGGTTGTACCAGGGCCGCTTCACGAACTCGGACAGAATGATCTCCTTGGAGCGCGTGAGATCGTCCGCGAAGGTGGAGTCCATCTGCGTGCCGAACGGGGCGTCGAGAAAGACGAAGCTCGACTCGTTGTTGAAGGCGAGCGAGCGATTGTCGAAGTTCATCGATCCGATCGAGCCCCACATGCCGTCCACGATGAAGGTCTTGGAGTGCATCATTGCCGGCTGATACTCGTAGATCCGCACGCCGGCCTTGAGCAGCTCCTCATAGCGTGAGCGACCGGCCCACCAGGTCGTCTTCACGTCCGTCTCCCTGCTCACCGTGAGGATCCGAACGTCTACGCCGCGCTTGTGTGCATCGACGAGCATCCTTCGGAAGTCGTCATCGGGGACGAAGTAGGAGTTGGTGACGTAGAGCGTGCGCCGAGCACTGGCGATCGACAGCGCGACGAATCGTTCGGCCGGCGTGCTGCCCGTCGTCGGCGAGGCAAAGAAGATTCCCGCCTGCATGCCGCCGTCCATCGTCGTGAAGGCCTTCTTGGGGAAGAAGGTATCGCCGGCGATGAGCTCTCCGGTGCACTCCGCCCAGGCCGCCGCGAAGGCCGCCTGCAGCCCCATAACGGACGGTCCCTCGAAGCGCGCGTTGGTGTCGCGCCACTGGTCCTTGTGTTTCCCGTCACCGAGCCAGTAGTCGGCGAGACCAAACCCGCCCGTATAGCCAATCTCGCCATCCACGACGACGACGCGAACATGGGAGCGGTCCGTTGCATTGTGCAGCGAGTACCAGTGCAGTTGTCGCAGGAGTCCGACCTCGACGCCGGCGGCAACAAGGCTGTCTGCCCACGTCTTTTTCAGGTTCATCGACCCGAAAGCGTCGAGCACGAACAGCACTCGCACACCCGCTTTCGCTCTCTCCTTGAGCACGGCAGCCATCGTGTCCGTCACCGCGCCCGGCTGCGAGTAGTACATCTGTACGGTGATGGTTTGCTTCGCCGCGCGCAGGTCTTTCCAGAGTCGCGGGTACACGTCGCCATTGTTCACCTGCTCAGCGGCGTTCCCCGACGTCATGTGGAGTCCCGTGTAGAGCTCCGTCATTCGCGAGAAGAGTGAATCCGTGACGGCCGGCGGGCCCGTCTTCTTGCCGATGGCTACGACGGCCTTGACCGGTGTCCCGCGGGTGATCGAGAGGATGCCGACGAGCGCGAGCGAGCCGGCCACGAGAATTCCGAGCACGACGCCGATACGCTTGACCCTGAGCATTTTTCGCATTTGTGCTCTCGCCATCACATACTTCATGCCACGAGGTCGAGCCCGGTTTTGCGAGGACGCGCCGAGGGCCGGTCCCAACAGGAGCCGCATGGATTTCGCTGGTCGCAGTGTCGTGCTCACCGGAGTGGGCCGCGAAGGGCAGGTAGGAGAGGCAGTCGCCACCGCATTCGCGGAGCTGGGAGCCCGCGTCTTTCTCGTGGATCGTCAGGAAAGCGAAGCGCGCGCCCGTGCCGACGCGCTGGTGGCGAGTGGCCGCCGGGCGGCTGGATTGGGCGTCGACCTCACGGATGAGAATGCCGTCGCGGCGCTCGCGGAGCGCGTTCGCGACGCGACGGGCGGGCGGGTGCACGCGCTCGTCCACCTCGCGGGAGGATTCGTCTCCAGCGGGCCAGTCGTGGAGAGCGATTCCGCCCTCTGGAACCGCCAGTTCGCACTGAATGCCACCACGGCGTACCTCACGGCGCGAGCCTTTCTCCCGCTGCTACGAGCGTCGAAGGGCGCGCTCGTGTTTTTCGCGTCGGAAGCCGTTTTGCCTGGCGGGCGCACGGCAGGGATGTCGGCGTATGCATCGTCGAAGAGCGCGCTCGTGGCACTGATGCAGTCCATCG
Source organism: Gemmatimonadaceae bacterium (assembly GCA_036508915.1). Classification (GTDB taxonomy): domain Bacteria; phylum Gemmatimonadota; class Gemmatimonadetes; order Gemmatimonadales; family Gemmatimonadaceae; genus AG11. Next base: position 22,024 of record DATCGM010000092.1, on the reverse strand, counting down.
CGCAGGAGGAAGCGCCGCGCGGCGTACGCGCCAACGCGGTCGCGCCCACCTCCATTGGCACGGCGGCCAATCTCGCGGCGATGGGGCCCGACGCGGCGTACGTCACGCGGGAGGATGTGGCCAAAGTGGTGCTGTGGCTGTGCTCGGAGGAGGCGCGCGCGGTGAACGGACAGACCATTCCGGTACGCTGACCGCGGCATGAGCGTCGTGGCGCGGCGACGGGCTGCTGTACGGACGATTCGGCTCGACCGGTCGCTCGAAGCGCTTCCCCTCTTCCGGCTGAGCGACTCGGCGGAGGATGACACGATCGCATTCGCCGACGCACATGGTCATCGCTGGCGTGTGTTGCCGAGTCCTGGGGACAGAATGCCGGGCACGTTCGACCAGGACGTCTACATCGAGTTGCTGCGACGGTTCAACGAGGCGGATGAGCCGGCCGACGGCGCGATTTCGTTCACCCTGCACGCCTTCCTGCGCGCGATGGGGCGGCGCGTGGATGGGCGCACGTACGAGCAGCTCCGCAGTGCGCTCGGCCGGTTCGAGCGCACGACGCTCGAGTCGCAGGGCGCGTACGAGAGCATGGCTGGCGGTGGACGGAGCGACGTGCGATTCACGCTGCTCACCGCGGTGGCCGTCGAGCGGCGACGGACGAAGGATCGTGAGCAGCTTCTGCTCTTTCATCCGATTTCGACAGCGGAGCCCGGCGTCGCTCGCGTGGTGCTCTCGGCGGTAGTGCGGGAGAATCTTGCGGCGGACCATGTCGTGAGCCTTTCCGCGCCCTGCTACTGGTCGCTCGCGTCACCCGTCGCTCGTCGGCTGTACCGGCTGCTCGAGGTGGCCCGAGCCGAGGAGCGATTGACCTGGCGCATCGCGCTCGACAAGCTCGCGGAGCAGATGCCGCTTGCGCAGCGGTACCCTTCGCACCTGCAGCGAGTGCTGCAGCCGGCACACGACATGCTCGTCGCAGCGGGAGTGCTGAGGAATGCGGTGATCAGGCAGCAGCAACGCGAATGGTTCGTGGACTACATGCTTGGGTCGCGGTTATGACCACCAAGCTCACTGAACCACTCCGGCGGGAAATCGAGATCGGCGGCGAACCGTACACTATCCTGTTGACGCCACTCGGCATTCGGCTCAGCCGAAAGCGCTTTCGACAAGGCCGGCTGGTGACCTGGCGAGCGCTCTGGGACCAAAGCGAACTCGAGCGCCCCGACACGACGAGTGGAAGCTCGTGATTGGAGCATCAGACCTGCAATGACGGAACACTCGGGCCCAGCGCGACGTATTCAAACAGGACGGTTTTCCCCAACAGCCGGGTAAGTCATGCAACGTCGTCGTACCGCTCTCATCGCACTCATCTTCCTTCCTGTCGTCGCGGGAGGATTTCTCATACAGAATCGCAGCACCACCGACGGTGCCCGCGTCCTCGACCAGGTGCTCAACTTGGTCTCTCAGCGATTCGTCGACACCGTGAGCTCGGCCGCGCTCTACGAGAAAGCGGCAAAGGGACTCGTGAAGGAGCTCAACGATCCGTACAGCGAGCTCTTCTCGCCCAAGGAACTCGCACTCTTCTCGCAGCAGACGAACGGCAAGTACGCCGGCATCGGCATGCAGATCGAAGATCAGCAGGGCGCGATCACGATCAGCAAGGTCTTCCCGCACACTCCGGCCGAAGCGGCTGGCGTACGCGAAGGCGACAGGATTCTCTACGTCGACACTCTCTCGATCCGAGGCTGGAAGACGCAACAGGTCTCCGACTATCTCATCGGCAAGGAGGGCACGAAGGTCGCCGTGAAGTTCGGTCGCCCCGGTGTGCCAGAGCCGATCAGCACGACCTTCACGCGCCAGGTGATTCACATCCCTGCAGTTCCGTACGCCATCGTACTCGATAACCGCATCGGCTACGTGCCCGTGCAACGCTTCAACGAGACGTCGTCCGAGGAAGTGAAGACGGCCGTGGCCAACCTCCAGAAGGAAGGCATCAAGGGCGCCATTCTCGACATGCGCGGCAACCCAGGTGGCATCCTCGATCAGAGCATCACGATGTCCAATCTGTTCCTGAAGAATGGACAGGAAATCGTGAGCGTCCGTTCCCGCTCGAACGACACGCAGAGCTTCGGCACGCGTGGCAGTCCGGCTTTCCCGACGCTACCCGTCACCGTGCTGACGGACGAGTACTCGGCCTCTGCGAGCGAGATCGTCGCGGGCGCCCTGCAGGATCATGACCGCGCGCTGGTCGTCGGCCAGACTAGCTTCGGAAAGGGTCTCGTGCAGACGCTCTTCCCCCTCGACGGCGGTTATGCGCTCAAGATCACGACCGCGAAGTGGTACACGCCGAGCGGCCGCAGCATCCAGCGTGAGCGGAAGTACGTGAACGGTCACTTCGTCGAGTCGGCGCCAGATTCGCTGGAGACCGAGGCGAAGAAGAAGGCGCGACCGGCCTACAGGTCGGATGCGGGCCGCATCGTGTACGGCGGTGGCGGCGTGGCTCCAGACGTGCTCGTGCGCGATGACACGCTAACGACGGCCGAGCAGACGTTGGCCAAGGCGCTCGCACCGAAGTCGCAGGACGTGTATGTCGCACTGTACGACTATTCGCTCGAGCTGTCACGCGGCGCGAAGAAGGACTTCAGGGTGCAGCCGGAGTGGCGCGATGAGCTGTATCGCCGCTTGGTGGCCAAGGGCGTGAAGCTCGATCGCGTGCAGTATGATGGCGCGTCGCGCTACGTCGATCGTCTGCTTGACGAGCGCGTCGCGCAGCTCGTAGGCGGCGATTCTACCGCGAAGCGCCGCGACCTCATGTTCGACGCACCGCTGCGAAAGGCGTTGGAATTGATGGAGAAGGGGAGCACGCAGAAGGACCTCTTCATCCTTGCGGCCGCGCAGCCGCAGGCGAAGGAATCCAAACCCGCAACGGCGGATCTGTCGGCCGGAAAGCCACGGACTCCGTGATCACGCGGTAGCCAATCTGGAATGACGGGCGTCCCTTGTCGGGGGCGCCCGTTTTACATTGTTCGCACATGCGCCCTCTACTCTTTCTCGTACTGGCCGGCGGCACCGCTGCCGCCAGCTCCGTCTCCTGCTCGCACCCACGGTCTGGCCTGACGATGGTGGCTCCCGAAGCAGGCGAGCGACATCTGCGAAACCTCCGGCAGCTCACCAATGGCGGCGAGAACGCCGAAGCGTATTTCAGCGCCGATGGCAGTCGCCTGATTTTCCAGAGCACTCGCGATGGACGCGCCTGCGATCAGGAGTTCATCATGGACATCGACGGCTCCGGCATACATCGCGTGTCGACCGGGACGGGCAAGACCACCTGCGGCTTCTTCTACGCGAACGATCAGCGCATTCTCTTCGGATCGTCGCACGCCGAGCAGCGCGACTGTCCCCCGAAGCCCGATCCGTCGAAGGGGTACGTGTGGCGTCTCGATCCGTACGACATCTACACTGCTCGCCCCGACGGCAGTGAGCTGCACCGGCTCACGAGTTACGGCGTCTACACCGCGGAAGGCGTCGTCTCGCCGGATGGGAAGAAGCTCGTCTTCACCTCGTTGAAGGACGGGGACCTCGACATCTACACGATGAATATCGATGGCAGCGATCTGCGAAAGCTCACGACGACGCCGGGTTACGATGGCGGCCCCTGGTGGTCGCCCGACGGCACGAAGATCGTCTATCGTGCCTGGCATCCGACCGGCGATTCATTGACCGTGTACCGCGACCTGCTCGCGCAGCGTCTCGTGCGGCCCAACCGGATGGAGTTGTGGGTGATGAACGCCGACGGAAGTGACCAGCGCCAGATCACGCAGCTCGGCGGCGCGAACTTTGGACCGTCATGGACGCCCGACGGGAAGCGATTGATCTTCTCGTCGAACTACAGGCAGCCGCGTAGCGGGAATTTCGATCTCTTTCTCGTGAATCTCGACGGTACTGGCCTCGAGCAGATTACGACACACGAGAGCTTCGATGGGTTTCCGATGTTCAGCCCTGATGGGCGGAAACTCGTGTGGGCATCTAACCGGCACGACGCGAAGCCGGGCGAGACAAATCTGTTTCTCGCGGACTGGGTACCCTGAACGGCGGCGTTGGAGCGCTAGAAGAATCCGCACCTTTTTCCCTATGCGAAAATAGCGCGTTCTAGCAGCGCAAGCGCCTCATCTGGCGTGAGCGCGCCGCTGCTCTGGTCGTCTGACGTCGCACCAGAGCCGGGATCCTTGAGAAGATGACCGGTGAGCACGGCGACGACACGCTCGTCACGCCGAATGAGGCCTCGCGCCGCCAGCGCGCGCACGCCAGCCACGCTCGCCGCGCTCGCGGGCTCGCACCCGACGCCACAGTGATCGATGACCGCCTTCGCGGCGAAGATCTCGTCGTCCGTCACTGACTCCACCACGCCATTCGTCGCCGCGATCGCGCGAACGGCCCGATCCCACGACGCGGGGTCACCGATACGAATTGCCGTCGCGCGCGTTTCGGCGCGAACGCTGATGCGTTTGGCGAAGTGATCGGCGTACGCCTGCGCAAAGGGAGCAGCGCCGGCCGCCTGCACCGCGAGCAGTCGCGGAATGCGGTCGATGAGCCCAAAGCCAAACGCTTCGGCGAGTGCCTTTCCAAAGGCGGAGGTGTTGCCGAGATTGCCGGCCGGCAACGCGATCCAGTCGGGGGCGTTCCACTCGAGCTGTTGAAGGAGCTCGAAGACGATCGTCTTCTGGCCCTCGATGCGGAAGGGATTCACGGAGTTCACGAGATACACGCCGAGCTTGTCGCTCGCATCGCGCGCGAGTCGCAGGCAGTCGTCGAAGTCGCCGCGGATCTGGAGGGTGCGCGCACCGTACGCCACGGTCTGCGCCAACTTGCCCGCTGCGACGCGCCCCTCGGGCACGAAGACGAATGACGGGATCCCGGCCTGTGAGGCGTACGCGCTCAACGACGCCGACGTGTTTCCTGTGGACGCACAGGCGACGGCGCGCGCACCGATGCGGCGCGCCTGAGTGAGCGCGACGGTCATCCCGCGATCCTTGAATGAGCCGGTCGGGTTGTGGCCTTCGTGCTTCATCAGCAAGGCGTCGACGCCCGCAAATTTCGCGACGGCTTCGCGAGCGAGAACGGGTGTGTTCCCCTCTGGGTGACTTACAATCTCTAAGTCGTTGGCGTCGAGTACGAGCTCGCGAAAGCGCCACACGCCGGAACGCTCGAGAGCGTCCACACAGCGCGCGGCTTTCGCGGCGCGACCGTCGAAGAGGGCGCGCAGCTCGCCACCGCTCTTCGCGGGATCATGCTCGACGACCAGCAGTCCGCCGCACGCGGAGCAGGTCGACTGTGATGTGAATGCGTCGAGGACGGCGCTGCAGTCGGGGCAGCGAACGGTCATAGCGCGCTCACAATGGTTCCCTCTAGATCGATCTCGGTGACGGTCGTGGTGCACACGATGTCGTGACGAGCATATGCCTCGTGCATCGCGGTTGCGACTCGCATCGCACGCTCCAGATCGTCAACGATGGCAAACGCCGTCGGCCCGGCGCCCGAGATGGACACGCCGATGGCGCCGGCGTCGAGCGCAGCGATCTTGGCGTCGGCGAAACCAGGAATGAGCGGAGCGCGCACCGGCTCGGCGATGCGATCGTCGAGTGCGCGGCCGAAGAGCGCCAGATCGTCAGTGAAGCACGCCGCGACCATCGCCGCGACCTGCGCGAGTTGGTGCGTGACCGTCGGCAAGGCGACGGCAGATGGAAGAGCGCGACGAGCCATCGCGGTCGAGAGCCGCTGCGCAGGATGCGCGAGCACCAGTCGCAGCCCGGTCGGCACCGGAAGTCGCACGACGTCGATGGGATCAATAGACCGGACGAGCACGATGCCGCCGAGCAGCGCCGGCGCGATGTTGTCGAGATGACGTCCCGCCACCTTTGCTTCGGCGACGAGACAACACTCGAGCAGCGCGTTCGTCCCGAGCACGCCGCCAAGCAGTGCGTTCGCCGCGGCAGCACCGGCAACGGCGGAGGCGGCGCTGCCGCCTTGGCCGCCCGACAGCGGAAGTCCCTTCCGCACGGTCAACGCAATGCCTGGTTCCCGCAGAGCGAGTCCCTTTCTCAACGCCTCGTGCAGCACCGCGGCAGCAGCGATGGCCGCGGTATGCTTCATTGGCGCGCGTGGCAGATCGGGATGGCCAGAATCGAGCAACGTGATGCCGGGAGTCGCGCTCCATTCAGCGATCACCTCGTCCCGCGGACCGGCAATAGCACAGCCAAGCACGTCGAGCCCCGGTCCGAGATTGCCGATCCCGCCAGGCGTCGTAGCCAGGTAGCGCGCGCCAGCCGCTTCATTTCTCACGTCGGCCATCTCGCCAGCGTAGCCAAGCATGCGAGCGAGAGCGTTGCTTCTACTCGAACGCGACCGCGGCGCCCCTCGTCGAGGACGTCGTCGTCGTACTGCACGTCGTCGAGTTGTGCTCGCTCATCGTTGTTTCGGTCGTGTGGACGCCTGCCGCATGTAGTATACAACTGACGCCCTCGTCTGTCACCAGCGGCGCGTTTCGCCGAACTTCGCGATCCAGAGCCGATCCGCATCGAGTCCCAGCTCTCGCCATCGTGCGGCCACCCGTTGTGGAGGCTCATCCATCGGCTCGTCAGTGAGGCGAAAAGTGCCCCAATGAATGCCGAGCATGAGGGGCGGCGGCGTATCGCCCGCGGGCGCAAGCAAGTCGGTGAACGCGCGTATTGCCTCTTCGGGATCGACGTGCATGACGTGCATGAACCAGCGCGGATCGTACGCCCCGACCGGCATCATCACGAAGTCGAAGGGACCGCACCGCGACCCGATCTGGCCGAACTCGGGATGGTACGCGGTATCGCCGACGAAGTAGGCACGGCGTCCAGCAATCTCCAATGCGTAGCCGCACCAGAGACTCTTGTTGCGGTCACCCAACCGTCGGGCACTGAAATGGCGCGCGGGAGTTGCGGTCACGCCGAGTCCCCGCACATCCGTCTGTTGCCACCAATCCAGCTCGATCGCTTTCCGCACACCCCAGCCGCGCACATATGCAGCCAGACCGAGCGGGACTACCCATGTCGCATGCGCGTGGGAACGCGCAAGCCGCTTCACGGCGGGCTTGTCGAGATGGTCGTAGTGGCTGTGCGAGAGAAGCACCACGTCTATCGGCGGCAGCGCATCCAGCGACAGCGCCGGTGCCATGACGCGTCGCGGACCCATCCACTGCACGGGAAATGCGCGCTCGCTGAACACCGGATCGGTCAGGACGTTCAGCCCACCGACTTGCAGAAGGACGGTCGAGTGGCCGACCCATGTCGCAGTGTATTGGCTGCTGTTCGCCCGAGGGTACGCGACGACAGGGGTTGCCGTCGCGAACGAGCCGCGCGGCGGCGTCGGAGCTCGTGCCTGCCCTCGGCGCTCACGCGTCCATCGCAGCACGTCGAGCCAATCGTGGGGCGCGCTGTCGGGCCAGGGATTTCGGAAAGTGCCGTCGGGCTCATGATGCGGCGACCGGGACAACGGCACCGGCGAGCTCGGTGGAGTCGCGTCCGTCACAACCCCGCAGACCGCGGTGCTGGCTCGAGGAACACGTCATTCACGGAGCACGACCCCGGCCTTCGGGGCACTGGCAAGCGCCTACGCCGCGGCCCATGCGCCGAGGTTTTCTCGCACGTGCTCCTGGTGCCGCATCCCCGCCAGCACAGTCGCCACGCCCGGTAGCGATGACGCGAATCGCAGCGCGCGCTGTGCATCCGTCGTGCACGAGGGGAAAAGCTCGTGCATCTCTGGCGGAAGTCCCCCCGCCAAACGCCCCTGCATCAGCGGCGCGCTCGCCACGACGCCGAGCCCGAGCGCGTCTGCTGCCTCGAGTAGCGGGACGAGTTTGCGGCCTAGCGGCTGTGTCGGCAGTCGCGCCGCTTCCGGCATCGCGAGACTCACGGGAAGCTGCACCGCGCGGAAGTGGTGCGCCGTTCCACCCACCTCGCGCGCGACCGTCACGAGATCGGCCAGCGACAGATGCTGTTTGTGCTCGGGTGGCACGCGTAGTCCCAGCCAGGTAGCGCACCCATAACCGGCGATTTCTCCCGCGAGCGCACGCTCTTCCAGGAATGCGAATGCATCCAGTATCCGATCGCGAAAGGCCGCGCGTGCGAGCGAGAGAAGCTGTTCCTCGGGATTGTGCAGATAGTAGACGTCAATCGTGTGCAGGCCGAGGTTGGTCAGGCTCTGCTCGAGCTGATGCGCAAGAAAGGTCGGCGACAGAGAATGCCCGCCTCGTACCAGGTCATCCGGGGTGAGAATGCCGGGCGCGAACAGCGCCTCGTGCAGCCATTTCTCGTAGGCCTCGCGTGAGGGCGGCGGCTCGCCATCCAGCGCGACGTAGCCGCCCTTCGTGCAGATGATCAGCTCGTCTCGACGCACCTCTCCAGCCGCGATCGCCTCAACCACTGCGTGTCCCACAGCGCGCTCCGAGCGCTGACAGCGGTAATTGCTCGCCGTATCGATGAGGTTGACGCCGGAGTTGATCGCTAGCCGCACACTGGCGTGGTAGCGCTGGTCCTCCTCATCCGTGCAATCGCCGAGGTATGACCCGATTCCAAGCGCGCTGACGGTGAGTTTTCGCGGAAACTGGCGATAAAAATCCTCGCTTCTCTCCGGAGCGCGTTCCGCAAAGCGCCGGGTTCCGGCCGTAGTCGCTTGGAATGAATCTCGACCTGGCGTGGACGCTCGCGGCGGGGCGAGGATCCCCACGTCATCTGGCTTTTCAGGATCGGGCGTGCGTCGTGACATGTGTGCGGGAGGGTACGGACTGCACTCGCACAGAGCAAGGGTCAGCTGGGAAGACGGGTGGATCGAGTGGCGCGTGGTGGATGCGCATCGCTCTCACCGGTGCACGCGCGCAAATTGCCGGTTGGAAAGCGCTGAAGAAGGCCGTTAGATTCTTTACTCTGGCTCCGTGCGTCGCGATCGTGGCGCCCGGTGGTTGTTTTCGTCCCGGTGCGGAGCGTCTGTGATTGGCCGCGCGGGTTGAGTCGTCACGAGAAAGTGGAGCCTGAAATGCCGGAGTTTGGCGCCTGGGCACACCGGTGGTGGATGCCGGTCCTGTTCATCAAGAGCGCCAAGTTCAAGGCGCGCTGGTTCGAGCTCGACATCGGCTGGATCTACATTCGCGCGCTGAAGTTGATCGGCCTGGCGAAGATCGAGTACGCTCGAAACTATGGGTCGGCGGCGAAGCGTCATGACGAGCTTGCTGTGGAACACTGAACGACCTTGGGTCTGACGGATCTTGCAGTCTGACGGTCCGACGAGCAGCCGCGAAACGGCGAGCGGGTCAGACTGTCAAACGTTAGTTCCCACTGATGTGGATTTCGCAAAACAGAGCCATCCTGAGGGGTCTTATGGAAGTCACCTGCTCCCGCTGCGGCCAGACGCGCGCCGGATTCGAGCGTCCGCCATTTCCCGGTCCGATCGGCGCACGCGTCGTCACGGATATCTGCACCGACTGCTGGGGGCTCTGGCTCAAGCAGCAGACGATGCTCATCAACCACTACGGCCTGAACGTCATGGACCCGCAGGCGCGGAGCTTCCTTACGAAGAACATGGAAGCGTTCCTCTTCAAGAAGGGCGGCGACGAGGGAGTGGACACCTCCAAGCAGGGAACGATCGCATGGTGAATCGCGTCGGCCGCACACTCAGCCGGGTCACCCTCGCCGTAGCGGCTGCCGTCGCCCTTTCATCATGCGCCACCGGTCAGGTTACCACGCTGCGCGCGGCAGGCAACGACGAGGCGTGGGCTGACTCGGTCCTTGCCACGATGCCGCTCCGCGACAAGGCGGCACAGATGGTGTGGCCATGGATCCTCGGCGACTACACGGCTGTCGACAACGTAGCCTGGACGCGCGTGGAGAAGATGATCCGCGAGCAGAAGCTCGGCGGCGCCATCATCTCCGTCGGCGGGCCCATCGACATCGCGGTGAAGACGAACGCGCTACAGCGCGCGGCGTCTCTGCCGCTGCTCATCGGCGCGGATCTCGAGACGGGCGCCGCCTTTCGCGCCCGTGGCGGCTACTTCATTCCAAACGCGATCGATCTCGGCGGCGCCACCGCGTTTCCCTATCAGATGGGACTCGGCGCCACTCGCGACACCGCGCTCGCGTACGAGATGGGCCGTGTGACCGCGCTCGAAGGTCGCGCGCTCGGCATTCACATGGCGTTCGCGCCCGTGCTCGACGTCAACAACAACCCGAAGAACCCGGTCATCGCCGCGCGCTCGTTCGGAGAGAATCCGCAGCTCGTCGCCCGCATGGGAACTGCCTTCATTCGCGGCATTCAGGAAAACGGAATGCTCGCCACCGCGAAGCATTTCCCCGGTCATGGCGACACCGAGCAGAACTCGCATCTCGAGCTCGCCCGCGTCGATGCATCGCGGGCGCGACTCGACAGCGTCGAGCTCCTGCCGTTCCGCGAAGCCATCCGCGCGGGAGTCGGCGGTGTGATGACCTTCCACGGTTATCTCCCCGCACTCGACACCAATCGCACGGCCGCGACGTTGAGCCCCAGGATCATGCTCGATCTGCTGCGCAATCAGATGGGGTTCCGTGGCATCCTCGTCACCGACGCGCTCGACATGAACGGCGTGCTCGGCACGGCAACGATGGCAGAGGTCACCCAACTCGCCGTCGCCGCGGGTAACGACGTGCTACTCATGCCGACCGATGTCCCCATCGCAATCGACGCAGTCGTCGCTGGCGTTCACTCCGGGCGCTTCACCGAGGCACGCGTCGACTCCTCCGTGCGCCGGCTGCTGATGGCCAAGCACAAGATGGGACTCGATCGCAATCGCTACGTGGACGTCGAGAAGGTGCGCAGCATTGTCGCCGACAGCGCCAACTTGACGCCGGCACGTCTCGCTGCCGAGCGTGCCATCACACTCGTGCATGACTCGCTCGGCCTGGTGCCCCTCGGGCGTCTTCCACGCAACAGTCGGATCGTGAGCTTCACGGTTGCGCCGCGCGCTGAATTGAGCGCGGGCGTAACCTTCAACGGTGAGCTCCAGCGCGCGTTCCCGCAGTTGCGCACGCAGATCATGATGCCAGAGATCGTTTTCGATGCAACGGCGGGCGCGGCCTCTGGTGGAACGGGTGCATATGTCGCGAGCCCCACACCGCGTCTCCTTCCCGCTATCGTGGACAACGCGCTGCATGCCGCAGAAGGTGCTGACGTCGTGATCGTGTCGTCGTACTTCGGCGCGAGCTCGAGTACGACGACCATGGCGGCGACCGGTGGGCTTCCCGAATTGATCGGCGGGCTGCAGAAGGCGGGACAGAAAGTCGTGCTGATCTCATTCGCGAATCCGTATCTCGCGCAGGACCTGCCAGCGACGCCGGTGTTTCTCGAAGCATGGAGCGCATCGCCGTTCTCGCAGCGCGCTGCCGCTCGCGCATTGCTGGGCCTCGCGCCGATCACGGGCCAGCTTCCTATCACTATCCCGTCAGTCGCGCCGTACGGAACCGGTTTGCGCCGCGATCCGTTGCCGGCCTCCTCGCCCCCAGTAACGCCGTAACGTTCGACAGGGCCACATGATGCCTTGCCGAGCATGTTCACTCACAACGCGAGTGTGACATGCTCGGCGACTTTCCCTTGTGCGCTGTCGCACAATCGCCACACATCTCCGCATGCGATCGTTGCGTACATCCATCGGTTATATCGTCCGTTGACGCCGCGCACGGAATCCCGTATATCACGCTGTCGCTGTGATCGCACGATTTAGAAACAGTTTATTACTATTTCTGTCGCCCGCTATCTTGCTCAACTGCATTTGCGGGAGCAGCGCTGAAGAGCGAGGCGGCAAAGCCGCCAAAGTGGGCCGACGAGCGAGGCGCAACGCGCCGATGCGGGCCGAAAAGCGCCCTACCAACAGCACGCCCTTGACATTGGTGGCGAATTGTTACTAATTCGCGCCACATGCGTGACCGACCACTCGTCCCGATGAAGCCTGCCGTCCGCCGGACGACGCTCGCTGTGGACGTCGTAGTTCTCTCCCCTCGATCCGACGTTCTCGCGGTCCTTCTCATTCGTTCGCCTGCCGGCGCGCGTGAGCGGTGGTCGTTGCCGTGGGATGCGCCGCAAACCGGCGAAGGGCTCGAGGACGCGGCGGCTCGCATCACGAGCGCCTTGCTTGGCGCCGCGCCCGCGTTCTTCGAGCAGGTTGGCGCGCTGAGCGACGGACGACGCCACCCTGGCGACGCGGACGTGTCGGTTGGCATCGCCGCGCTGTCGCCCACTGGCGCAGTATCGCCGACCGAAGACGCCGAGTGGTTTCCGCTTGCCGCCCTTCCCGCCCTCGCGCCGCGGCATCGCACCATCGTCGATCGAGCCGCCGCTGTCGTGCGGCAACGCGTCGATCAGTCCCCGCTCGCCTTTCATCTCCTACCGCCGACCTTCACCCTGAGCGACCTCCAAGGCGTCTACGAGCTGCTGCTCGGCCGCCACCTCCACAAAGCCAGCTTCCGCCGCGCACTACAGGCGAGCTACTTGGTGGAACCGACGGACGAATGGCGTAGCGAAGGGCGCGGTCGTCCCGCGCAGTTCTTCCGATATGCGCCGAAGAAACGCCGTGGCGCGAGGCGCGGAGTGCGGTTTGATCTGTTTACGGAGTAGCGGCTATTCGGCCCGCGCGCGGCTTCGCCGCGCTGCTTTTTGGCCCGATTCGCTACGCTCGCTCTTCTGCTCTTCAGCAACTGCAGTCACCAATAGCCAAAAAGCGAGGCGCGGAGCGCCGATGCGGGCGGCAAGAGCGGCTACGCCGCTCTTGCGCTTGGCGCATTAGTCGCAATATGTTCTTTAGGTACAAACTCGAGGCGAGGATGCTCGACTACCTGGACGGGTTGTGCGCGGCGCTGCTGGCACGGAACGGGACGGAGATTCGGCGCTTGCTGCGCCATCCGCTCGCGCGTGCCCTGCCGCGTCGCGTGCGTGAAGAGGGCTACTCCATCGCGCGCTCCGGTCCCGACAGTCTTCGCGCGCCAGTTCAGACGCTGCACTTCTACCATCAGACGCTGCACCTGCTCGGCGCCCACACTTCCGTCGCGCGCGCCGAGACGCCCAGCTCGGCCGAACGCACGGGTACCGACCGCCAGCTCGAGATGCCCCTGCGCGCTGCCGGCGGCTGACCAGTTAGCCGGCGCGGACGCTCGCCGCTTTGCGCCGCAGCACGCGCCGCGCGATCGCGGCGTTGTCTCGCGCAATTCGAAAGAGCTCGGCCACGACGATCTTCGCGTCGTCGCCCTCCACCTCTTCCACGACGAGTTGCTCGTCTTCGAGCGCTGGCGGCGCGTACGACCTCCGCTCCATCACAACTCGTCCGCGCAGTCGCTCGGCAGCAAGATTCGCGGGCTCACTCACCAGCAGCTCGACGCGCACGTACCCGCCCCCGGGCATCGGCCGCGAGTACAGCGCCTGCGTCGTCCACTGCTCACGCACGCCGCGCACCTCGGCGTCCTGCGGTTGGTTCGGCACCTTCACCTCCCCCTCGACTGCGTTTCTGCCCGCGCGGCGGCTCTTCAGCCGCCGGCGCGTCGTCCAGAACCTGCTCCAGCACCTTCATCGCGTTCGTCAGCGCTTGTTTCGTCGTCTTCGCCGCGAGCGCCTCTCCCCACACGTCACCGGCGCGTGCCACTCGCGCTGGCATCGTCTTCACCGAGAAGGCCGAGGTGCGAAGCCGCGCAGTGAGCTCGCGCTCTCGCAGCGGTGCCGACACGGTCGCTCCTTCCCTCGCTCTCACACTGTACGCGCATGCCATGCTCTTACCGCGCGCGTTCTGCATAGCATCTACATAAATCGTTCCCGCCGGTCGTGCGCGCAGTGAGCGCTCAACAGTCGCGTGCTGCGGACGATGCGCAGCGACAACCCGTGCGATCAGCATCGCGAGCCGCGCCGATGTGTCATACATCGTTTTCGGTGGAAGCGGAATGACGAGATGAATTCCGCTCGAGCCCGACGTCTTCACCGCAGCCGGTAGCTTGCACTGCCGTACGATTTGCAGCACGTCGCGCGCCAAGGCGACCGCCGCCGGAAAGGGCACATCATCGCCCGGATCGAGGTCGATCAGGCAGCAATCGGCCGAATCGATGTCGCACACCCGCGAGAGCCATGGATGCACTTCGATCGAGCCGAGTTGCACGGTGTAGAGCAGCGTCGTCAGGTCGCCGCCGATGATACGTGGTTTCGGACCTTCCTCCCTGGTGTCGAAGGTCTCGACGCGCACGACGTCGGGTACATGTGCTCCTGCGTTCTGCTGAAAGAACATCGGCCCGTCGGCTCCGTCCGGATATCGCTTCAAGACGAGAGGTCGATCCTTCACGTGCCGCTCGATAGCTGGCCAGATGCGCGCGTAGTAGCGCATTACTGCGCCCTTGGTGACACCATTCTCAAAGAATTGCTTGGCCAGGTTGGAGACATGAAGCGTAGCTCCACGTCCGAGCTGTACCTCGCCGTCACCCCCCTCGCGCTCGATCGCGCGAAGCTGCGATTCGACGTCCGCAGCGGATTTGCCGGTTGGCGTCTTAAGCGGCGTCATCTTTCGTCTCACCGCTGCCCCAGCGCTGCGCGCTCACCTCTTCGATGGTCACGTCGCGCGGCGACTTGTCGTCGCGCTCGCCAAGAAAGATCGGTTGGCGAAGCAGGCGGCTCGAGGTCCACTCGGCGAACTTCACCTCGACGATCACCTTGGGCGCGACCCAGTGGGGCTTCTCGTTCGTGCGCGGGGGGGTGACGAAGGGACACTTCTTCCGCTCGAGACGATCCAGTCTCGCCCGCATCTCGCGCAGCCCTTCGTTCGTGAAGCCACCACCAGTGTGCCCCACGTAAACGAATCCTCCCGCGGCGTCGTAGGCACCAAGCAGGAGCGCGCCAAATGACTTACGCGTCTGGCGCGGCTCGGTGAAGCCGCCGACGACGAACTCAGCGCGGAATTGCAGCTTGACCTTGAGCCAGTCGCGCGATCGCACGCCGGCTTGATAGGGCGCGTCGGTGCGCTTCGCGATGATTCCCTCCCAGCCGGCGCGGCGCGCCTTTGTGAGCATGGTGGCGCCGCGCGGACTGCTGTCGCCTAGGGCGAGCGCCTTGTCGTTGAGGCCTGCCCGATGGAACAACGCTTCGAGCCGCTCGCGGCGTTCGGTCCACGGCTTCGTGATAAGATCCGTCCGTCCGTCGCGCAGCATGTCGAATACAACTAAGGTCGCCGGAGTCTCGATCGCGAGCCGTATGATCTCGTCTGCGTCGCGAAGGTGCATGCGCGACTGTAGCTGCTGGAACTCGCTCACCGCGGGCGCGCCGCGGGTGCGGGTGTGTACGCGTGCGACGATCTCGCCGTCGAGCACCAGCGTCTGCCCGGCCGTGCGCGCTAGCTCCCGCAGCGCGGCGTCGACTTCGGGGAACTGCGCGCTCTTCTCCTTGCCGTTGCGCGTGACGAGCCGCGCGCCTCGTGACGTCGCCTGGGCGAGCACGCGCATTCCATCGTACTTGGGCTCGAAGGTCCACCGCTCGCCGCGCGGCAGTTCGCGGCCGAGTGTGGCGTACATCGGCTCTGGCAGGCGGGCGCGCGGAGTGGGCACGAGCAGCAGTAGGGGCAAAACGGGTGCCCTCGGTGCCTGTGCTCGGCAGGATGGCATTAGACGCGTGCCGTCATACGGCTTCTTTGGCGCCGAATCTCGCGTACGTAGAGCTAAGTATTGCAGTCCTTAAGCACTAAGTACTGCCGGATAAGACCTGAAGAATGATCGCCCCGACCTTCTGGCCGGGGCGATCATTCTTCAGGCCAGCGTTTCTGCGTGCCGCTACGTCCCGGCGACGAGGTCATTCAGGCTTGGTGACGTCCGCCGCTTGCGGACCCTTCTGCCCTTGGACGATCTCAAACTCGACCTTGTCCCCCTCGGCCAGCGACTTGAACCCGTTCCCCTGGATGGCGCTGAAGTGCACGAAGACGTCGGGGCCGCCCTCACGCGAGATGAAGCCGAAGCCCTTCGCGTCATTGAACCACTTCACCGTGCCGTTGATGCGTGCCATGAACCGTACCTCGTACCAGAGCTGTGGAGCCTGATCGCGCGTCGGATGGGTCGGCCGCTCGCCGGCCGCCGCTCGTCTCACGTGACCCCTGTGATGCCCCGTCGTGCCGATCTCTCAGCCCTCGGGGCGGAACGTGCCATCCAATCGGGCAAGTTTTGTGCACACGCGGAGTTGCGCTGGCTCAGCTGGCTTTGCACCGAGGTCAGCAGCAGGCACTTCAGACGGCCAGAAACGCGACACGGGGCCGATCGCTCGGCCCCGTGTTGCGGGTGAAGTACTGCCACCGCCAGTGTGCCTACGCAGCGCCCGCGATATAGCGTGCAAGGCGTCCGCACTCGCGGCACTGCAGAGTTACCTGCGAGCGCGGAGGCGGAGGAAAGTCGTCGGGCGTGCGCTCGATCTGCCCGGAGCAGGACGGACAGCTCAACGGTGAGCCGTTCCGATCGTTCGCGATCAGGTGGAGCGCTTGCACTGGGTTATACGTAGCCGGGCGCGGCTTGCGCATTGGCCCTCCAGAATGATTTCGCACTAACCCGGTACTATCGAGGCGCCGGGACGCCCTTGACGAATAGTAACCCTCAAAGGGCCTAAAGCACAGTGGGGCATCGTCTTGCGAATTGATCTTCAGGGTGTAGCCATCCTCGGCCTGTGTTTGGGGTCGGCCTGCGGGCCCCGCGCACACATTCCGCCCCGTCCTGTCGTCGTGCCAGGAGCGCTCGATCCGACAGACAATGCGGCCAGACTCGCGCGTACACTGGCACCCGTTCTATACATCCAGCGCGACGAGATGTTCCCACTTAGCCGAGCGGTCGCCGTCGTCCATCCGACGCGGCCGATTATCGCGTACCATCTGCTCTGGCGGGATGACGTCCACGGCTCATGGATCCCCTTCACCGTCCCGACGGATGAAGAGGTCGTCTGGGTGGGATACGATTCGAGCGGCGCCCCGACCGATCTCTGGACCTTCTGGCACGGCGCGATCCTGCACTCCGACTGGCGCGATCGCGGCACCCCTGCGATCGACGTCCAATGGGGAAAGCACGGCTCGCTACCGCATGGCATCATCGAGAGCGACCTGCCGCGCTTCCGCACGCTGAACGCCTTCTACGCGTACCACTTCATCGGGCTGCCGGACATCCTGCTCGGCAAGCTCACGCGGCCGGGCCCGTGGGGCTTCTTTCACTCCTACGCGCGCTATCGCGATTTCTCGCGCGTCATGCGGCTCGGCGACTCGCTGGACGTCGTCGTGCGCACCGAGGATCCGCGCGAGTCGCTTGCCGCCGTCTTCGGCAAGCCGTACTCGAACAAGACGCAGTGGCCGCCGGAGCGCGAAGGGCTGGCAAACAAGCCTTGAACGGCAAGGGTGTCCACCCCGCGCCGACAGTCGTGCCGCTGCGAGTCTGCATGTGATGCTGGCCGATCGTGCTTCCTGGCGCCATGTTTTGCGCCAGCAACATGTGCATTACTCCACCGCGCTCTGCGCGAACGCAGTATGATGCAGCAGCGAATGCAGTCGTAGCATGCGGTAGCAAGTCCGCCGGACGCGAGTCTGCGCTCGAAACTTGCCAGCGACATCAACGTGATTCGCGCAGTACCGACGGCCACTATCCGGCAGAGGAGACGCAGCGATGGCAGCGAAAAAGAAGGGGCGCGGCACGAAGCGCAGTGCGGCAAAGAAATCCCCGGCGAAGAAGCGCGGCGGCGCCAAGAAGTCCGCGGCGAAGAAGCGCGGCGCAGCGAAGAAGAAGGGCGGCGCCAAGAAGGCGGGCGCGAAGAAGAGTGCCGTGAAGAAGAGCGGCAGAAAGGTCGCGGTGAAGAAGAGCGCCGCGAAGAAGAGCGCCGCCAGGAAGAGCGCGCCGAAGAAGAGTCCCGCGAAGAAGAGCACGCCGAAAAAGGCTCCGGCCAGGAAGAGCGCGCCGAAGAGATCGAGCTCGATCGTCGATCGGGTGAAGCGCGTGGCCACAGGCGTGGTCGAGCAGGCACAGACGGCAGTCAGTCAGGGCGTCGATGCCGCGAAGGAGTTGGGCGAGAACATCGTCGAGCGCGTTACCGGCTGACCACATCCCTTCGCTTGCGTGCCGCGCCGGAACTCAGCCGGCGTGGCCCGCGAGGAAGGCCAGCACCAGTTCAGCCACAGCGTCCTTGCAGTAGTCCACCGTAATCACGTGCCCGCACCCCTTGAGCCAATGCCGCTCGACGGGTGCCTTGATAGCGTCCAACGTTTCCTGCGCCAGCGCCCGCGGGATTCTGTTGTCTTGCTCAGAGTTGATGACGAGCATCGGCATCGTCAGCTCAGGCAACGCACGATGTCCTGCAACGGCGGTCGCGTCGAGCGCGTCGAGCGCCCCGGCGGAGAATGATCCGTACGCGTGGCTCGCATTCTGCGCCACCGGGTCGTGCACCGACGCCTCTCCGCGACCACGTAGATATGGCGCAGCCGGGCTCCAAAGCCACGATGCCTTTCGGATGACGCGCACATCGCGCGGCACAATCATGTATGGCGCGAGGAGGACCAGCACCCGCACATCGGATGACTCGGTCGCGATCTTCGCCGCCAGTGCACCGCCCATCGAGAGGCCCACGATCCCGATCCAAGCGTGGGAAGCACTGAGCTCAGCAAGCGCCCGGCGCGCTGCGTCGTGATACTCCGCGGCGGTCGCCGAGGCGAAGGCGTGCGGTGAGCGGCCGTGACCGGGAAGAAGCGGAGCGTGCACGCCGTAGCCCGCGGCGTTCAGCCGGTCGGCGAGATACCGCAGCGATTGCGGAGTGTCGCCCGAGCCGTGAAGCAGCAGTAGATGGCGGCCGTTTGTTCCGTTCAGCGTGAAGCCCTCCGCGCCGGCGACGATCCCATTCGCATCCACCGGGAAGCGGCCGGTGTATTCGCGCTCGATCGTCCGCATGACGCGGCGGCGATTGAGCACGCCGGCCGCCGCCGCCAGGACCACGGGCACAAGCAGCACGATCGGGATCACGCGAACGGTCTCATGGACAGGCGATCAATAGCGGCGCAACGATGGATCGACCTCGAGACTCCACCGGTCGATGCCGCCGACGAGATTCAGCACTATTCCGAAGCCATGATCATGGAGCCACACCACTGCCGCGGCGCTCCGCGTCCCGTGGTGGCAATACACCACGATCTCCGCGTTCCGGTCGAGTGAATGCACCGCCCGTGGGAGCGAGCTGAGCGGAATCAATCTCGCGTCGAGCAGTCGCGCGATAGCCCACTCGTACGGCTCGCGCACGTCGAGCACGGTGATGGCCGCGCCGCCACGGAGCCGAGCATCGAGACGGCGTGGGGTGATCTCGTCGACATCTACGTCGTCGTCCAGCTCGGCCGCGCTCTCCTCTGCCGGCGTCCCGTTGGGCGACTCGATCCCGCAGAAGGCGTCGTAGTCGATGAGCTCCGTGATCTCGCGAGTGCCGCAGGCGCGGCATTCCGGATCACGCGCGAGCTCGATCGTGCGGAATCGCATACGAAGCGCGTCCACCAGCAGCAGTCGCCCAACGAGTGGCTCACCCGCACCGATGATGAGCTTGATCGTCTCGGTGGCCTGAATGACACCGACCATTCCGGGCAGCACGCCGAACACGCCACCTTCCGCGCAGTTCGGAATGAGCCCCGGAGGCGGCGGGTCCCGAAAGAGACAGCGATAGCAGGGACCGCCTTCGGTGCCGAACACCGACGCCTGTCCGTCGAAACGGATCACGCTCCCGTAGACGTTCGGTTTTCCCAGCAGCACGCAGGCATCGTTGATGAGATAGCGCGTCTGAAAGTTGTCCGAGCCGTCGACGATGATGTCGTAGCCGCGCAGGATCTCCAACGCGTTCGCGCTCGTGAGCCGCGCATGAAAGGTCGCGATGTCCACATGCGGGTTGAGATCGCGCAGCCTCTCCTCGGCCGACGCAACCTTGGGCCGCCCTACGTCACGCGTGCCGTGCAACACCTGGCGCTGCAGATTGCTGAGCTCGACGACGTCGGCGTCGATGATGCCCAGATGCCCAACGCCCGCTGCCGCAAGGTATAGTGCCGCCGGAGAGCCGAGTCCGCCGGCACCAACGAGCAGCACGCGCGCCGCCTTGAGCCGGCGCTGACCCTCCTCGCCGACATTCGGCAGGATCAGGTGACGGTGGTAGCGCTGGAGCTCGTCAGGGGAGAGTGCAGAGTTTGCGTCGAGCGACATCCGGTCTCGTGGGCGTGAGACGAGAATATAAGCCCACGAACCGTCGTTAAGTTCGGAGTTGCCTCGCCTCTTCGCTGCGCCGGAGGCGCGACGCCGCGCTACTGCAGCTCCGTTGTTGTCGGGCTCGCATCGACGAGCGCCCGGACCAGCAGTACGCCATCGCTGCCGCCGTTCAGGCGCTCGAACAGTCGCGCGGTCGGGGCAATGAAGAGTGTGCTTCCCGCACGCTCCACCAGCCCTTCGGCAGTGAGACGACCGAGCACCAGCGAGACGGACTCGCGCGTCGCACCGACGAGCTCGCAGAGCAAGCGGTAGCGTGAGGTGCAGAGCTCGACGCGACCATCGCGATCCAGGAAGCCGTCGTACGAGGCCATCCGCTGGAGCATCGCAACGAGCCGCTGCTCTACCGAGAGGGTGGTGAGCTCGCGCAGCTTGTCGAGCAGCACGGTGCGCTCGGCCATGACCTGGCCGATGAGCGCGAGCGCATGCGACGGCTGTTCGCGCACGAAAGCCCGCAGCTTCGACGTGCTGAGGAAGAGCGTCTCCGTCTCATCGTCAGCGCGCGCGTCGGTGGCATAGAGTGCATTCGCGGACAGGCCCTCTGCGCCAAACGTTTCGCCCGACGTCGCCACCCACGGCACGAACCCGCGACCGGCCCGCACCCGGCTGCGCAGCACCACGCGGCCGCGCAGCACGACGAACACCCCATCGGCCGCCATGCCGCGCTCGTAGATCTGAAATCCCGCGGGCCACGACGCGCGCGCGGCGTAATCCGCAAGCGCGATGCGCTCGTCGTTCGAGAGATGACTGCTCGCTGGCTCGATCTGTTCTTGCAAGTGCGCCACCGATCCGTTCGTGTACGTTCACGAATGCGGCGACGCAATACACGGGCCGGATCGAAGCGTGCGAACTCAGCGTCGGGGAATGACTTACGCTCCGCCGGGACTCTGGCTTTGGCGAAAATCCCCTACTGCAGTGCCGCGCGCGCAGCGACGAGCGCACGTGTCGCAAGATCGAAGCGCTGCGCGAGATCGGTGAGCTCGCTCGCAGCAAGACGCTCATCGTTCGCGCGGATCGCTTCGTTCACCGATGGAAACACCATGTTCGCATATCCGTTGTCCTGGTCGGCGACGTAGATGAGGTTGCGATACCAGGGCCGAGTGCGAAGTCCTTGCGGGCGTGCGAGTACGCGCTCCACTTGCAACAGCGAGGCGTTTACCGCCTGGCGCTGTGCGCGCGATGGTGCGCCAGCAGCGAGCACGGCATCGCGCGCGGACGAGAATGCGGTTGCTTCCTGTTCCATGCGTCCAATCGCGTCACGAAGTGCCATCGTGTTTTCACTCCACTTCTTCGCGCTCAGAACGCGATCCATCGCCGGCAAATAGCGCTTCATCGTCCGTGCGAACTCGACGTAGTCGTACGGAATAATGTCCGCATTGGCGAGACGGAGCAGCATCGCTGCGCCGATGCGGGCTGCCGCGGCGTGATATGCAAAGGTTGAATCGCCGAACTTCGTCATCCAGGTGAAGTCGTCGTATTGCGAGTGATACACGCCACCCGCTCCACCAAAGCCCCACTCGGCGATAGGAATACCGAGGTGGTTGTAGAAGCCAGCAAAGTCGGATCCGCCGCCCGGGTCGCCCATCGCCGGCTCGGTGGTATCCGCAACCGCGCTCGCCCGCCGCCATTCCGCGTATACACTGCCCTTCCCGTTCGGATCGGGCACGGTGCGTGCCACATCTCGCAGCGTCGCACGCAATGACGGTGAACCGCCGCCGCCAAAGCGA